>JBAQZI010000102.1:0-21635 GCA_049790835.1 Solirubrobacterales bacterium | reverse complement strand
GCCCACCGCGATCGAGGCCGGCGGCTCGCTGGAGGCGACCCGGCGCTGGGCCGCGGAGCGCCTCGCCGAGCCGCTCGACGTCGCCGCGATGGCGGGCCACGCCGGCGTCAGCCCCCGCACCTTCGCTCGCCGCTTCCGCGAGGAAACCGGGACGACGCCGCTGCAGTGGCTGCTGGCCCAGCGCGTGCTGGAGGCGCGGCGGCTGTTGGAGGAGTCCGAGCTGCCGGTCGAGGCGGTCGCCTGGCGCTGCGGCTTCGGCAGCGCCGCCTCTCTGCGCGACCACTTCCGCCGCGCGACGTCCACGACGCCGACCGCCTACCGGCGCGCGTTCCAGCCAGGCATCCCGCGCTGAGGCCTCGTACCGTTAAGAGGCGACGAGTGCTGGCGCCAACTCGTCGGCGGTTGCCTCGACGGTCTCCGGGACGGTGATCGAAAGTTGACCGTCCCGCTCTAAGAGAACGCGCGGGCTCATCACGGTGCTCACTTGCTCCATGACCCTGCGAAATTGGGACGCCTTAGAGTCCCCGGCCGTGAGCCGCCGCGATCAGATCGTCCTCAGCGACGCCGAGCTGCTGGAGCTGCTGGAGAGCGAGCGGGTCGCGGTCGTCTCCAGCCTCGGGCCGCGCGGCTGGCCGCACTCGATGCCGCTCTGGTTCGTCCCGCGCGATGGCGAGGTCTGGGCCTGGACCTACGCCAAGTCGCAGAAGGTGCGCAACCTCGAACGCGACCCGCGGGCGACGGTGCTGGTCGAGACCGGGCACGAGTACGGCGAGCTGCGCGGGGCGATGATCGAGGCCGAGGCCGAGCTGCACCGCGATCTCGAGACCGTGCTCGGCTTCGCCGAAGAGCTGACGCTGCGCTACGCCGACGGGATCGCGGCGATCGACGGCGACGCCAAGGCCGGCCTCGAAGCGCAGGCGCCAAAGCGCGTGGCGATCCATTTCAAGCCGGTCCGCACCGCCAGCTGGGACCACCGCAAGCTCGGCGGCAGCTACTGAGCCACGGTCACCGCATCGCTACATCCGGCCCCTGCCCGTGTTGCAGGGTGACGCGATCGGTACCTTTCCCAACTCGATGAAACGACGACTCCCAACCGCCCTGCTCCTCGCCGCCCTCGCCGTGGCGCTCTTCGCCACCGTGCAGGCCGGCTCCGCGAAGCCGCCCCCCAGCGCTCCGAAGGGCTTCTTCGGCATCGGCCCTCAGACCGGGCTGACCGACAAGGACGTCGAATACATGCGGGCGGGCGGGGTCGAAAGCATCCGCTGGCCGCTGGGCTGGGCCGGGATCCAGCCGACCCGCAACGGCGGCTACAACTGGGCCAGCTTCGACGAAGTCGTCGCCGCCGCGGCCCAGCAGGGCCTCGGCGTGCTCCCCTTCTTCTACGGCAGCCCGGACTGGGTCGCCCCCAAGGAAACGACGCTGCCGATCAACGGCCAGGGACGCAAGGCCTGGTCCGCCTTCCTCGCCGCGGCGGTCAAGCGCTACGGCCCCGGCGGCGAATTCTGGAATGAGCGCGCGCCCGGCGTCGTCAAATACGCGCCGGCGATCCCGCGGCCGCAGCCGATCCGCACCTGGCAGATCTGGAACGAGGCCAACTTCTTCTACTTCGCCTTCCCGGCCTCGCCGCAGCGCTATACGAAGCTGATCAAGATCTCCAGCACGGCGATCAAACGCGCCGACCCCCGCGCCAAGGTCGTCCTCTCCGGCCTCTTCGGCGAACCGACCGCGCGCGGCTCCAAGGGCATGCCGGCGGCCAAGTTCCTCGAAACCATCTACCGCTCACCCGGGATCAAGAGCCGCTTCGACGGCATCGCCCTGCACCCCTACGCGGTCGACGCGGAAACGCTCGAGGAACTGGTCGAGGAGCTGGTCGAAGTCACCAAGGAGAACCGCGATCGGGTGCCGCTCTACATCACCGAGATGGGCTGGGGCTCCCAGAACAACTTCAAGCAGGTCGCCTTCGAGCAGGGGGTCCGCGGCCAGGTCAAGCAGCTCAAGGACTCCTACGAGTACCTGCTGGAGAACCGCAGCCGGCTCGCCCTCAAGCAGGTCTACTGGTTCTCCTGGAAGGACCTGCCGGGGTCCTGCAACTTCTGCGACTCGGTCGGCCTCTTCCGCTCCGGCCCGAAGTTCAAGCCGAAGCCGTCCTGGCGCGCCTTCATCGGGCTCACGGGCGGGCGCGTCCGGCCGTAGGTCGACTGGTGCGCGCTCCCGGCGCCCGCGTCAGCGGCGGCGGTGATGGCGGTGCCGGCGGCGCGGCGCGATGCGGACCTTCAGCCGCCTGGATTCCGCCGGTAGGAAGCCGTTCTGCTCGTGGATCAGCGCCGCGAACGCCGTGCGGCGGCGAATCCGCGAGCTGAAGCGGGCAGCGCCATCTTGCTCTTGACCCCGTTTTGGACCAGCTGGATCGTCCCCTTGCGCTCGACCACGAAGAGCCCGGCTCGCGTCGCCGGGGTCGGAGGTTACGTAGGTCGGTTCGGCGAAGTTGCCCCCGATCGGTTCGCTGCGGCGCGGGAGAATCTGCCTGCCTCGGCGCGGATCCTGATCGTCGACGACAACTCACCCGGCGGGACCGGCGAGATGCTCGCGGCTGCCGATCCCGGCATCTCGATGCTGCATCGGTCGCGCAAGGAAGGCATCGGCCCCGCCTACATCGCCGGCGGTGCCGGCTTCGCCGGCTCCAACCTCGCTGTCTCGCTCGCCACTAGGTGTCTGCACGGCCGCCGACGAAGACCGGCCGTGCCCGCGGGTGGCGGGCGGCGTCGCGGTCAAAATCGGCGCGCAGGCTGCGCGTCATCCTCGGGGGTCACCACCACAGCAGATAGAGGCTGACCATGGGCCGGTGCCGGGAGTCACCGGGCGTTCTTCGCGTCAGGTCCCTTGGTAGCCTGCCGCCGATGGAGGCTTTGGAGGTACACCTGAACCGGCAAATGGAACGTTCCCGAGAGTTCTTTTGGAACCGGGTGAGGTGGGAGTTGATCTCTTCACAGCTGCCAGACGGCACGGCGGAGCTGGTGGATGTCGGTGCCGGACCCGGGTTCCTCGGCGATTTCCTGAGCGAGCGTCACCCGCAGATCGAGTACCGGTACGTCGAGCCGATCGAGGGCCTGGAGCGTCAGCTCAAGGAGCGCTTCGGCGCCGAGGCGGACCGGAACGGAAGCGACTTCGGCAGCGCCTCGTACGTCACCCTGATGGACGTGCTCGAGCACCAGGAGGACGGCCGGGACTTCATGGCGGGACTGGCCGAGAAGATGATGCCCGGGGCCACCCTGTTGCTGACGGTCCCGGCGATGCCCTGGCTCTGGTCCGATTGGGACTCGATGCTCGGCCACTACCGGAGATATACGAAGCGGATGCTGCGGGAAACGGTCGCGCCGCTGCCGTTCGAAATCGTCGAGCAGGGCTACCTGTTTCCCGAGCTGATCCCGCTCGCCGGGCTCAGGCGTCTGAGAATGCGAGGAGAAGGTGGAGGGGGCGACGCCTCCGATGCCGAGTTCCCGGAGCTCCCACGACCGCTGAACGAGATTCTCTATCGAGTGGGAAGCACGAGCGCTTCGCTGCGGCGCATCTTCCCAGCCGGAACTTCGCTTTTCGCAAAGCTGTCGCGTACCGCATGACCATATGAGCGGGGCGGGATCGCTGCAGTGGGCGGTGGGTCTCTGGAGCCAGCGCTGGGTGAAGGTCGCGATCGGCACGATCGCCTTCTCCTCGCTGACCTACGTGACCTTCCTGGTCGCCGATCCGAGCATGCACTCGAGCTATGGCAGCTACGACGACGAGGGCTACATGCTCATCGCGCTGCGGTCCTTCGTCCAGCACGGCTCTCTCTACAACGACGTCTTCACCCAGTACGGCCCCTTCTACTACGAGTTCTGGGGAGGGCTCTTTTCGCTTTTCGGGATCACGGTCAACCACGATGGCGGCAGGAGCGCGACCCTGGTGGTTTGGATCCTCAGCAGCCTCCTCCTCGGTCTCGCGACCCTGCGGGTCACGCGCAGCCTTCTCCTCGGGCTCGGAACCCAGATGATCGCCAGTGTCGCGCTCACCGGCCTGGTCTACGAGCCGATGCACCCGGGCGGGCTGATCTGCCTCCTGCTGACGGCGATCGTGTGCATCGCCAGCGTGGTCGGCCGGCGACTGTCGCTGTGGCCGATGGCGCTGCTGGGAGGCGCCGTCGCAGCGTTGATCCTGACCAAGATCAACGTCGGCGCCTTTGCCTTGATCGCTCTGGCCCTCGTCTGCGCAACCTCCTACCCGGCCTTGTCCTCGCGGCGCTGGCTACGGCTATCCGTCGAGGCGGCGTTCGTCTTCGTTCCCCTGCTGTTGATGGTGGGGAAGCTCGACCAGGGCTGGGCACGCCAATACGGCGCTCACGTCGCCATCGCCGCCCTGGCGATCGTCATCGTCCTCCGCGCCCGCTCCCCCGAACGGCGGACGACGGAGGAGCTGTGGTGGCTGGGCGGTGGTCTGCTGGCAGTGGGGTTGGCCACCTGCGTCGCGATCCTCGGCTCCGGCACCAGCCCGAGTGGGCTC
Organism: Solirubrobacterales bacterium; assembly: GCA_049790835.1. Taxonomy (GTDB): domain Bacteria; phylum Actinomycetota; class Thermoleophilia; order Solirubrobacterales; family 70-9; genus VAYN01. Next base: position 17,102 of record JBAQZI010000102.1, on the reverse strand, counting down.
TTCGAAGGGGTGATCGCCCAGCCGCTGCACCAGGGAGACGCCTTCTCGCTTCCACTGCTGATGTCCAATCGGCTCTGGCTCTTCGATGCGATTGGCCTTGGCGGCGCGATCGGCTACTGGTATGCCACTCGGGCCAGGACCGGAGAGCCGAGCCCCGCCTCGGTAGCGGCGATCTCCGCCTTCAGCATCCTCGTCGGGGTCGAGCTCTGCCTCTCGGTGATCGGCAAGACGCTGCCGGCGGATTCGGTCGCCCTCCCCGGATACTCGTTCAGCCTGATCGCCTTCGCCTGGGTAGCGTTGATCTCCCGGCCGGAACGCCCCGATCCGCAGACCGGATTTGTCCGCTCGCTGCTGCCGGCGCTGGCCGTGCTGCAGACGCTTCACGCCTTTCCCGTGGCTGGCAGCCAGGTTCTCTGGGGAGCGCTGCTGATCGTCCCGGTGGGAGCCGTGTGCATCGGCAACGGAGTTCAAGGCCTGGCGCTCAGCCTTGGCAACCAGCGCGAGCGCCGCGGCTTCGCTCTGGCCGGCGCCGTGGCCGCTCTTGTCGGGGCGCTCTGCCTCGTCAACGTGACGCTGCGCCAGCCACTGGATCTGGCCCGTGCGGGCTACGACGCCCGGGTTCCGCTCGAACTGCCGGGTGCCACCTCGATCCACCTCGCGCAGCCCGAAGTCGACCTCTACCGGCAGATCGTCACTGAAATCAACCGACACTGCAGCTCTTTCCTCACCGAGCCGGGGCTCAACAGCTTCTACATCTGGACCGGGCAAGAGCCGCCGACGGGCTACAACGCCACCGCCTGGACGACTCTGTTCGACGCGACGCATCAGCGCCGGGTGATCGAGGAGACGAGATCCACCGAGGGCCTCTGCCTCCTGCGGAATCACGACCTCGACCTCTTCTGGGGCGGAGGGGTGGTTCCGCCCGGTCCGCTGGTGCGCTACCTGCACCGCGGTTTCGAGCCGATCGGCAGGTTCGGCCCCTACGCCCTGTTCAGGCGCGAAGGCACGGGAACGGCACATTGAGGACCTGGATCTTCACCCCGGTCTACAAAGACGTGGGCTCCTTCCAGATCCTCCGCATGCGCCTGCTCGAGGAGCTGGCGCGTGCTGAGGATCTGGAGGTCGGGCCGGTTCGATTCGTGGTCATCGACGACACCGCCGGACAGGATCCGGAGATCGAGGCGCTGCGGGGGCTGGAGGACGTCACCGTTCTCCAGCCCCCGTTCAATCTGGGCCACCAGCGCGCGCTGGTGTACGCCTTGCGCAAAACCCTGCCGCAGGTGGCGGAGGAGGACGCCGTGGTCACGCTCGACGCCGATGGCGAGGACCGTCCGGAGGACCTCCCGCGGCTCCTCGCGCCGCTGAGCGAAGCCAGGGTCTCCGAGCGTAAGGTTGTATTGGCGCTGCGCTCCCGGCGCCGGGAGTCGATCGGCTTCAAGGTTCTTTACCGGCTCTTCCGCGTTCTCTTCAGGGGCCTGACCGGCGGCACGGTCCGCTCCGGGAACTTCGCGGCGATGCCGGGATCGGTGGCAAAGCGCGCCCTCCTGCACCCGACCTTCGACCTGGCCTACTCGTCGGCGATCCTGGCCCTCGATCTTCCGATCCAGTACGTCCCCTGCGAACGCGGCGAACGTTATGAGGGTCGGTCGAAAATGACCTACGGGCGCCTCGCGATGCACGGGCTGAGAATGTTGATGCCGTTCACGGACCGGATCGCCATCCGCGCGCTCGGAGCCTTCGTCTTCTTCGGAGTTCTCGGTGCCTTGCTGGCGCTCGTGGTCGTCGGCCTCAGGGTGTTCACCTCCTCCACCATCCCCGGCTGGACCAGCTTCATCGCCCTCGGCGCGCTGATCGTCTCCCTCGTCGCGCTCGGAAACTTCGTCAGCCTCTTCGTTCTCTTCTCGCAGACCCGCGCGGTCTCCTTGGCCAGCATCGAGGACATCACCGACGATTCGCTGGGGCCGAGCCAGGAGACCACGGAAAAGGAGCAGCGATGAACCGCCTCCTGATCACCGGCGGCGCCGGCTTCGTCGGCTCCAACCTCGCTATCTCGCTCGCCGCCCGGCATCCCGACTGGGAGATCGTCGTGCTCGACAACCTCTACCGGCGCGGTTCGGAACTGAACCTGCCGCGCCTGCAGGAGGCGGGGATCGAGTTCGTCCGCGGCGACGTCCGCGAGCCCGAAGACCTGGTCAAGGTGCCGCGCATCGACGCCCTGATCGAGTGCTCGGCCGAGCCCTCGGTGATGAGCGGCGTCGACGGCGACACCGGCTACCTCGTCCACACCAACCTCACCGGCGCCTACAACTGCCTCGAGCTGGCCCGGCGCGACGAGGCCTTCGTCGTCTTCCTCTCGACCAGCCGTGTCTACCCGGTGGCGCCGCAGGTGGAGCTGAAGCTGGAGGAGGCGGAGACGCGCTTCGAGATCGCCGCCGAGCAGGCGGTGCCCGGGGTCTCGCCGGAGGGGATCTCCGAGGACTTCCCGCTGACCGGTGCCCGCACCCTTTATGGCGCCACCAAGCTCGCCGCCGAGCTGCTGATCGAGGAGTACCGGGAGGGCCTGGGCGTACCGGCGGTGATCGACCGCTGCGGAGTGATCGCCGGGCCTTGGCAGATGGGCAAGGTCGACCAGGGGGTCTTCACCCACTGGCTGCTGGCCCACCACTTCGGCAACCCGCTCTCCTATATCGGCTTCGGCGGCAAGGGCAAGCAGGTCCGCGATCTTCTGCACGTCGAGGACCTGGTCGATCTGGTCGAGCGCCAGCTGCTCGACCAGGAGGCCTGGGACGGGCGCACCGTCAACGTCGGTGGCGGCCGCGAGTGCAGCCTCTCGCTGCGGGAGACGACGGCGATCTGCCAGGAGCTGACCGGCAACGAGGTGCCGATGACGCCGGTCGCCGAGACCCGCACCGGGGACGTCCCCATATACCTTTCCGACTGCACGAAGATCTTCGGCCTGGACGAGTGGCGACCGCGGCGCAGTGCTAAGCAGGTGCTTGCCGACATCCACGAGTGGGTAGCGGCGGACGAGCAGCGCATCGCCCAGGCACTCGACATCGACACCCCCAAGTCCTAAGCCGCGAGCAGTCGGTGTGCCTGCTCGGCGAGTGATATCTCGCCTGCGGGGAAGAGCTCGCCTAGCCCACTGTCATCGAAGGCGAGCAGCGGCTCAGCGTCCCGCAACCATTTCTTCTTGCTTTCCTCAGGCCTTCGCCATGACTCGTGGATCTTCGTAGCCGAGGCGCTCGTTACTGACCGGTGGCATCGCCATCTCTCCTCCGCGCTCCACGAGTACTCGGTCATGCGCTGCGTCATCGACGGTCGGCGCCGAGAGTCTCCAAGAAAGTCGATGTCGGTGGTTAGCCGCGATCCGCGACTGCGCTCGAATGCATGTAGTTGAACCATCAGGCCGCCCACTAACGCCCATCGCTCGTGGGCACCGAATGCCCGAGCCAGTTCGAGTGCGCTTGCCCGTAGGCTTTTCGCCTCCTGGGTGGGCGGAGCAATGTCGATGATCTCGTTCAACGAGGTTCGAGATCGTGGAGGGCCGCACGCCCGGTCTGGGACGAGCGCGGGTCTGGATCCGCCGCGAGGTCGAGCGCGACTGCGGCGATTGGAGCGACTCGGGCACCTTCGAGGAAGCGCCATGCCTTGTCGGGGACCAAACGGAGGTGGAGGTTCGCCCCCGGGCCGGCGGGCCGGAGGGCATGAGCGGCGGCGAACTTCTCCAATGCGCTGGCGCGAAGGTACCCGTCCGCTTCTGCTCCGGCGGCCAAGTCGAATTCGTACGCGCCGGCGGCGCTGATGCCCGATCCGACGAACCTTGGATCCGCGGGGATGTGCGGTATCTCTCCTGGATGAGCGTTGAAATGTCGAGATTCGGCACGGCGGGCGAGTCGCGGCCCGAGTTTCTCCAGACCCTCCAGGGCAATTGCCCGACGCAGGCGCGAGCGGACGCTCGGATCGATTCCGTCGGGGTCCTTTCCGGATGCAAGGCACAGTAGGGCCCAGGCGTTGTGCGCGGCGAAGGGCCGCCCTTTCAAACCCGCTTGGCGCCGCCGCCTTTCGACGTTCCCTCGCTCGATCAGCCAGCGCCCGCCGATCTTGACACCCGGCACCTGGCCGTGGACGACTAGGGCCTGCATGCGACTAGGGCTGAGTTCGAGGGCTTTCGCGGCTTCGGGAATGGAAACCGGATCGATCATTGACGAAACTATAGCGATATCTCAATAGTTACGTCAACTAAGATAGTACTTCAATGGTTCTGTCAATCACCGAGGGATTCCCGACCGTGTCATCTCCGCGCAGCGACTTCGACGAGAGGCCGTGCTGATACCTTCGCGAGTTCTGCGCGGCTCGCTGTTTCTGGCCCAGGCACTCAACGTCGATACCCCTGCGGGGGAGAGGGAGTAGACACGCATGCCGGTTGCGATCATCACGGGAGCGGGGGGGCTGATCGGCTCCGAGGCCGTGGAGCACTTCATCGCCGAGGGCTTCGACGTCGTCGGCATCGAGAACGACATGCGGGCGAGCTTCTTCGGGCCCGAGTCCTCGACCTCGCACGTGACCGAGCGGCTCGTCGAGGAGCACTCCGAGTTCCGCTGGGAGAACGCCGACATCCGCGACGGCGCCGTGATCGACCGCATCTTCGCCGAGCACGCCGGCCAGATCGAGCTGGTGATCCACACCGCCGCCCAGCCCTCCCACGACTGGGCCGCCAGCGACCCCCAGACCGACTTCGGGGTCAACGCCAACGGCACCCTCAACCTGCTCGAGGCCGCCCGCGCCCACTGCCCGACCGCGCCCTTCATCTTCTGCTCGACCAACAAGGTCTACGGCGACACGCCCAACCGGCTGCCGCTGGAAGACCTCGAGAAGCGGCTGGAGCTGCCCGAGTCCCACCCCTACTTCGGCGGCATCGACACCTCGATGTCGATCGACAACTGCACCCACTCGCTGTTCGGCGTCTCCAAGGCGGCGGCCGACCTGCTGGTCCAGGAGTACGGCCGCTACTTCGACATGCCCACGGTTGCCTTCCGCGGCGGCTGCCTGACCGGGCCCCAGCACGCCGGCGCCAAGCTGCACGGCTTCCTCGCCTACCTGATGAAGTGCACGGTTACCGGCACGCCCTACACCGTCTTCGGCTACGCGGGCAAGCAGGTCCGCGACAACATCCACAGCGCCGACCTGATCGCTGCCTTCGATGCCTACCGCAAGGCACCGCGCCCGGCGGCCATCTACAACATCGGCGGCGGCCGCTTCAGCAACTGCTCGATGCTGGAGGCGATCGACATCTGCGAGCGGGTCTCCGGCCGCAAGCTGAGCTGGGAGATGGGCGAGGAGCCGCGGATCGGCGACCACCGCTGGTGGATCTCCGACCTGGCCCCGTTCGAAGCCGACTACCCGGACTGGAAGCTGCGCTATGGGGTCGAGGACATCCTGCGCGAGATGCACGAGCAGAACCTCGAGCGCTGGACGGCGACCCCGGCATGAAGCTCTCGGTCGTGATGCCGGCCCAGAACGAGGAGGGCTCGGTCGGGGCCACGGTCGAAGGCGTCGTCGCCGCGCTCGAGCGCGAGCAGATCGACTACGAGGTGATCGTCGTCAACGACGACAGCGAGGACTCGACCGAAGCGGTCGTCAACGCGATCGGGGCGGAGAACCCGCGCGTGCGCTGTCACCGCTCTCACTACGAGCGCGGCTTCGGAATGGCGATCCGGGCCGGCCTCGACGTCTTCGAGGGCGACTCGGTGGCGATCGTCATGGCCGACGCCTCCGACAACCCCGAGGACCTGGTCCGCTACCACCGCATCCTCGAAGCCGGCTGGGACTGCGCCTTCGGCTCGCGCTTCATGCCCGGGGCCCAGGTCCACGACTACCCGAAGCTCAAGTATCGGATCAACCGCCTCGCCAACCAGTTCATCCGCGTCCTCTTCCGCCACCGCTACAACGACACCACCAACGCCTTCAAGGCCTACCGGCGCGAGGTGATCGAAACGATCCAGCCGCTGCTCTCCAAGCACTTCAACCTGACCGTCGAGATCCCGTTGAAGGCAATCGTCCGCGGCCACACCTACGAGGTGATCCCGACCGACTGGACCAACCGCACCAGCGGCGTCCCGAAGCTGGCGATGAAGGAGATGGGCAGCCGCTACCTCTTCATCGTGCTTTACGTCTGGCTGGAGAGCACGCTCAGCCGGGGGGATTACCAGGTGCGCAAGCCCGCCGAGCGCGAGCGGGCACCAAGCGGCCCGCCAAGCGCCTGACTAGTCCTTGCGGCCGATGACCAGGAACTGCTTGCCGAGCAGCCTCCAGGCCGGCGGCGTCTTCAGGTAGAGGCGGGTCAGCGCCGGCGAGGGGGGGAGGATGCCGCGGAAGGAGTAGGGCAGGTAGCGGGGGATCGTCTTGATCGGCTCGAAGCCCGCCGCGTAGAGGTGCTCGCCGATCGCCATGTGGGTCAGCGCCACGTAGTGGTCGGCGCAGTCCCAGTACTCGTCGGAGCAGTAGCGGTAGTTGGGACCCATGATCGCGATCCGGCCACCCGTCTCCATCGCCCCGTGCATCTTTTCGAGGAAGGCCGAGATCGCCTCCTGGTCGTAGAGGTGCTCGAGGAAGTTGGAGACGTAGACGCCGTCGAAATGGTTGGCCGGCAGCTCGGCATCCATGATCATCGAGGTGATGACCTTGGTGTCGGGCTTGTGCGCGGCCTCCTCGTAGCTGACCGCGTCGACCGCCCAGGTCTCCTCCGCTGGCACGGCGCCGATGAACTCGCCGCGCCCGGCCGCCGGGTCCAGCACCTTCTGCGGCCCGCCCATCAGACCGTGGACGTGGGGGGCGATCTTGCTCCAGACGGCCGCGCGGCCCTCCTGGTCGATGTCGCGGAAGCGGTATGAGTAGAGGCGCTCGTAGTTCATGTCAGGCGGTGTGTCCCTCGGTCGCGGGCCCCTGGCGGGGAGAATCGTCCGCGAGTGTAGTTGGGTCGACCGACCAGACGAGCGCACCCAGGCAGGCGCTGAAGGCGACCATGCCGGCGACGGCGGCGGCGTCGGTCAGTTCGAATCGAGAGCCGACCAGCTCGTGCCTGGTCACCAGGGCGGGCAACGCGGCGACGGCGAGCACCTCGACCGCCCGCAGGGTCAGCAAGGCTCGAATCGGCTTCGAGCGCAGCCAGCCGAACCCGGTTGCCGCCTGCTGGCAGGCGATCACGGCAACGAGCGTCAGCACCCAGGTCTGCAGGCCCTCGCGCAGCATTCCCGTCGGAGTGACACCCCAATAGACGGCGAACACCACGAACGGAACGACGACCGTCGCGAGCACGGCCCAGGGCCAGCGCCGGCCCGCGCTCCAGATGCCGGTCAGCAGCAGCGGGAAGAAGACGATCGCGACGCCGAAGGGGAGGGTGTTCCAGTACTGGAAGAAGAAGTGCACGATCGGGGGCGAGATGCCGCCGATCACGTTGATCGCCGAGCTTGCGGTGGAGTTGGCCAGCAGCAGTAGCGGGATCAGGGTGTTCGCGACTGACTCCAATCTGAATTCGAGCCAGGCACCGAGTTCTGGATGCGCCACGACCCCCGCCTGTTCGAGATAGTTGAGGAAGCCGCTCTGGTCGAAATGGGAGCCGTTTCCGATCCTCCAGACGAGGATCCAGGTTGCGAGCCCGGCGAGCAGGAGGAGGCCGGGAACGACCTGCGGCCGGTTCCAGCGAGCTCCGCGCAGGGGCCAGAGGGCGATCAGGATCAAGACCGGCACCGACAGCAGCGCCATCGGGTGCATCAGGTAGCCGATTCCGGCAAGCAGCCCCCCTCGCAGAGGATGGCCCGAGATCACGCAGAGCGCAGCGAGCAGCACGAAGGAGGCGGCCAGCAGCTTCGGCCAGGTGAACCACACCTCATGCACGAGGAACGGAGTCGTCGCCCCCAGCAGCAGGGCAAAGGAGGCGGCGCCGCTGCCCGCCAGGCGCCGGACCAGCCCCCAGAGGGAGATGAAGGCGGTGCAGGCGAACGTCATCATCGCCAGGCGGTACGCCATGAAGCCCTGCGCGTCGAACGGGCTCCATGGCTGTTCCGGGAGTTCTGCTGGGGGATGCCCTCCGCTCATCAGCACGACCGGGGCACTTGCAAGACCCGGCAGGGGGCCGCGGCTGGAGAAGTTGTATGGAGCGAAGAGACCGGTCCCAAGCGGGCCGTAGGGAGAGGAGCCGTTCGCGACCAGCTGCGGGACGATGAACGAGATCCGACTGTCGGAGCGGTCACCCACCTCCAGCGTCCTCGAGATCCCGCCGCCGTACAGTTCGCCCTCGGGCCCGAGTGACCACAGCGCCCGTGCCACGGCCAGCCCGAGCACGCATCCGATTGCCAGCAGGCAGCGCCGCTCCTCGCGATCGAAGATGTCCTCCGGTCCGGCCCAGAGCACACTGCCGAACAGTAATCCCAGCAGCGGGGCGAAGACGGCGAAGCAGATGACCCGGGGCTCGACGATGCCGGCGAGCGCCCAGCAAAGGGCGGCCACCCCCGCTAGTAGGGCGAAGCCGGGGAGGAAATGGAAGCAGAGGCCGATCGGTCGGTTGCTCAGCATTCGCCAGAGGATGCCGGGGCCAAGCAGAAGCGACAGCGTGAGACAGACTGCGGCAAGGACGCGAAGGAGGTCGAGAGCCTGTTCCCCGGTCCCGGCGTGCGGCCCGGCGGAAGGCTCCACGCCGAGGCCGAGCAGGCAGCTGACCGCAGCCAGCGCGATGACCCCCAGGATCGCGGCTCTCTCTCGGTTGAGCTCTATGCCCGCGGCGGACGCCATTGGTTATCCGCTCAACTGGCCCGGGGGCGCAGCCGCGGTGGCCGGCGCTTGGCCCAGAGCAGATAAGAGGTGAGACGCGGCAGTCCCTTGCGCAAGTGTGGGTTGCCGAACGGGTCGACCGCGGCGACCTGCTGCCAACGCTCGAGCAGCAGCTCCACCTCCCAGCGGTCGACCTTGGCGTCGCGGCTGGAGGACTCGAAGTGGAACATCACCAGGTCCGGGTCGTAGACAATGCGGTGTCCCTCGACGTGAACCTTGAGGCAGTAGTCGACGTCGTTGAAGTTGACCGGGAAGGTCGAGGTGAGGCCGCCGAGCCTCTCGAAGACGTCTCGACGGGTCATCAGACAGGCCCCGGTCACGGCGAGGCAGTTGCGGGCGATGCGGACGGCGTTGGCGTAGCCAGTGAAGCTCTGCGCGAAGCCTCGGTAGTGGTGGTGGGGGAGGGCGCCCTCGAAGGTGATGCCGACGTGCTGGATGCGGGTGTCGCCCCAGAGCAGCCGGCCGCCGACGGCACCAATCTCCTCGCGCTCGGAGTACATCACCATGCGCTCGATCCAGTTCGGGGTCGTCACCTCGACGTCGTCGTTGAGCAGGAGCAGGTGCTCGCCGCGGCCGCGCACGGCGCCCCGGTTGATCTTGGCCGAGAAGTCAAAGGGTCCGCTGAACTCCACCAGCCGCAGCCGCTCGCCGGCGATCTCCTGCAGCTCGGTCACGATTGCCTGGTCGATCCCCTCGTCGACGACGACGACGATCTCGTAGTTGCCGTAGGTAGAGCGCTCGACAATGCTGCGGACGCAGTGGACGACGAGCACGACCTCTTCGAAGCGGACTTCGCGCAGCTGGCCGCCGGTCGGGATGACGATGCTGACCAGGGGCTCCTCGCGCAGCTGGGGCTCGAGGTGCAGAACACCGGGGTCGACCGGGTCGAGCTCGACGCGCGCCGCCAAGCCGATGCGGTCGCAGTGGGCTTGCACCGCCCTGACTCCTGCTTCGGCGGCATATGGCTTGGCCTCGCCGCTGGCCGCGGCAGAGTTTTCGAGCATGCGCCAGTGGTAGAGAACGCGCGGCACATGGACCACGGCGCGGGCGCGCTCGGTGACCTTAAGGACCAGATCCCAATCCTGGGATCCCTCAAACTCGGCATCGAACCCCCCCACCTCTTCGGCCAGCGAGCGCCGCAGGACGCTGAGGTGGCACGTGTACATCTGGGTTCGCATCCGCTCAGGCGACCAGTCGGGCTTGAAGAAGGGGCTGGAGTGGTGTCCGGCGAGGTCGATCTTGTCCTCGTCGGTGTAGAGGTAATCGGCTTCGGGGTTCAGGTCCAGCGCTTCCGCAACGTGTGCGAGGGCGTCTGGATGCAGGGTGTCGTCATGATCGAGGAGCACCGCGAACTCGCCCCTCGCCATCGCCAGCGCATCGTTTGAGGCGGCGACGATGCCGCTGTTCTCCTCCCGGTAGGAGACCCGCACCCGGGGGTCGCGCCTGCTCGCCGCGTCAAGGATCTCGCGCACATGGGGCTGCTCGGAACCGTCGTCTACCAGGCACAGCTCCCAGTCGCCATGGCTCTGGCGACGCACGGAGCTAAGCATCTTCCCCAGAACCCCGGCCGGCGTCTCATAGACGGGGGTGAGGATCGAAAATCTAGGGGTGGCCATGCGGCGGGGGGGCTTCTACGCGCTGCGCCGCAGGCGCAGGACGACGTTCCGCAGCCTGTTCAAGCCGGGCACCTGCGAGGCGATCCGTTGTTTGGCACCCGCGATTCGCATCCGGTGGTCTTCCAACTCGGCGAGGTGGCCTTTCGCGGCTCCCAGCTCGGCGTCTTTGCCGATCAGGAGATCGCGGAGGCGGAGAACCTCTTCCTCACGCCGCTTGAGCTCGTCCTCCAGCTGCGGCGGCTGCCCGTCCTCCTCTAGCTCGGCGAGCTGCCTCTGGGTGGCCAGCAGCGATTCGCGCAGCTGCCCGACCTCGTGACGCTGGCGCGCCCAGGAGCGGTCGTAACGCCGTACCGTCTCCTCCAGCGGCTCGTCCTTGCGCGTGTAGAGGGCGGCCCAGGGAGTGATGTAGGAGAAGTCGCGGTCGACCTCTCGGACCAACCCTTCGCGAGCGATTGCCGCGGACCAGGCCTCGGGGGGCCGCACGTTGCAGTGCGTCGGCTCGGCGAAGTCGTCCGGGGTCGTGGAGACCAGCAGGCGGTCGCTGGCGGCGCAGAGACTGCCGACCGCAGCGTCCGCGTCGGCCGCCGGGATGTGCTCGAGTACCTCGATGCAGACGATCAGGTCGTAGCGGCGGGTGATCGGGTCGGTTAGCGAGCGGACCTCGCAGTGCTCGCGGATCGACTCATGAACCTGCGAGATTGCGTACTCGGAGACGTCGATCCCGCGGGCGTCGACCCCACGCTCGCGCAGCGCCTCTACCAGGAAGCCCATCGCGCAGCCGGCGTCGAGCACCGAGGCGGGGCGCAGGTCGCGGACGATGCCGTCGGCGATCTTCCCGAAGAACTCGAGCCAGTGGTCGTTGCGCTCGTAGGGGACACCGCAGTCGTGCCGGAAGTAATGGCGGCCGAATTCGGCACCGGGCTTCTGCTGCTTTCCCGGGCTCGCCGTGGTTGCCTGCTCGGACATTGCGGCGCAGTCTACCCCTGACGATGGCGCTCATACGCAGGCAGCCCGGAGCCCTCAATACACTTCCGCACCGCTATGGAGAAGCTGAAGCGCAATCCCCCCGCCTGGCTGCTCGCGGTAACCCTCCTTGTGGGCGGGGCAATGACCCTCGTCCTCACCTGGAACATGACCTTCTACCAGGACACGTGGGCGTTCCTGATCAACCGGCGGGAGATCACCCTCGACACCGTGTTCGCGGCGCATAACGAGCACATCGTCGCCATCCCCGTCCTGATCGAGCAGCTGTTTCTGCGCCTGTTTGGCATGGGAAGCGCTCGGCCCGAATACGTTCTGCTGACGCTGACGCTCGTGGGCAGCGCATACCTGCTCTTCCTCTACGTCAAGCGGCGAACCGACCCCTGGCTTGCCTTTTTCGCGGCCGTCCTGCTGCTCTGCCTCGGGCCTGCTTACGAGGTTCTCCTCTGGCCCTTCGAGATCGGCTTCATCGGTTCGATCTTCATGGGTATCGCGATGCTGCTGGCGCTGGAACGCGAACATCGGCTCTGGGACGCGGCTGCCTGCCTGCTTCTCGTCCTTTCGCTGGGCTTCTCTAGCCTCGGGCTGGCTTTCGCCGCCGCCGCTCTGGTGGCCTTGCTGCAAAGCCCCTCGGGCCGCCGGAGAGCCCGCGCTTACGTCTTTGCCGTTCCCGCCGCGCTCTTCGCGCTCTGGTACCTCGAATGGGGCCACGAAGCCGAATCGCACGTCTCGCTCGCCAACGTCTTTGCCTCTCCGCGCTTCCTCGTCGAAGGCCTGGCTTCGACCCTCGCCTCTCTGAGCGGACTCGGCACGAGTCCCTACGGCACGGCGCCCGACTCCACCTGGGGGGTCGCGCTGCTGGTCGTGCTGATTGGCGGAATCGGCTACTGGCAACTGAGGAAGCGAAACTTCAACCCCGGCCTATGGCCGGCTGCCGCGGCGCTGGCCGCCTACTGGTTACTGGCGGCCTTCAACCAGATCCCGGGGCGAGAGCCGCACACGAGCCGGTACCAGTACGCGGGTGCCGTCCTGCTTATTCTCGTGCTTGCCAACCTCCTTCCGAGGTTGCGTCTCAGCAAAGCGGCGATCTTGGCCGCTGCTGCGATCACGGTCGCGATGATTGGGCCGAATCTCGTTCTCCTCAAGGTGGCGAGAAACTCCTTTCAAACCCAGAGCGAATACACGCGGGCCGACACGGCGGCGATTGAGGTCGCCCGCCGTACGGTTGCGCCAGAGTTCCAGCTGACGCCAGAGGTCGCGGGAACCCTGTCCCTGGTCAATATCTATGCGGGCGCGTACTTGGAAGCTGTTGACGAATACGGCTCCCCGGCCTACGACCGGGCCGAACTGGAATCCGCACCGGAAACGATCCGGCGACAGGCCGACATCGTCCTCGGCCAGGCGCTGCCCCTCTCGACGGTCACGCGGCTGGATGCCTACCGGCAGAACCCCCCCCGGCCGGATTGCCATTCGATTGACGACGACACTGCCCCGGCGTCTGGGTTTAGGGTTCCCTCTGGTGTGACGAGTATCGAAGTCGCTCCCGGTCCACGGGCTTCGTTCAGCCTGCGGCGCTTCGCGGTTGCAGAATTCCCGGTCCCCACCGAAGGCGCGCCGGGGGACTCGGTCACCGCGCTGCACATTCCTGGAGACGAATCCAGGAAGAGTTGGTTTCTCCGTGTCGAAGCCCAGCAGCCGTTCCGGATCTGCGGCTGAGCGGGCTACAGGTTCTCGGCGATGCGGGGCGCGTCGCGCCTGAAGATCCAGACGGCGAAGACGCAGACGCCGATGTAGATCGCCACCGCCGGCAACAGGTGGACGGCGCCGCCGGCCGCCTCCGCCGCGGTCGGGGCCTGGGGTTCGGCCAGGATCCAGACGCGCACCTGCTCGAAGATCGCCGCCAGCGGATTCAACATCAGGAGGCGTTCGTATTTTTCGCTTTCGAAAGCAGTGACCGGATAGAGGATCGGCGTCGCGTAGAACAGCACTTGCGCGAAGACGACCCAGATGATCGCGATGTCGCGGAAGCGCACGTAGAGAACCGAGAGCGCCATGCTGATCGCGGCGGTAAGGACGAACAGCGCCCCCAGCGCGAGCGGGAACAGCAGCCAAGTCCAGGTCGGGTCGACGCCGAAGGCAAAGATGAAGGCGAAGACGACGACGAGGTTGAGGCAGAGGTTGAAGGCGCCGGTCAGGACCGTCGCAAGCGGGATTACCAGGCGCGGGAACTGCGTCTTGCGTACCACAGCCTCCTGGGTGACGACCGAGGAGACGGCGTTCTGACTCGATTCCTGGAAGAAAGTGAAGAGGACCACGCCGAGCAGAAGCATCACCGGGTAATGCTCGACCTGTTGGCTCCCGACTTTGAACACCTTGGTGAAGACGAAGAGCAGAACCCCGAATAGCGCCAGCGGCCGGATCAGCGACCAGAGGTAGCCTAGGACGGTGCCGAAATAGGTTCGTTTGAACTCGGTCACCGAGACCAGCCAGAGCAGGTCGAAGAACCGCCGCGTGCCGCCTCCGAGCGCGGAAGGTCCCCGCACCTCGCGCAGCGGATCCGTCCGCGCGGCCCGGGCGTTCACTGGCTCGCCTCCTCGGCGACACGGGCGTCCACCCGGTGGGGGAGAGAGACCATCCCCCCCGACTGGGTGTCGCCTCCGAAGACGACGAAGTCGATTGCGCTGTTGACATAGAGGGCGACCCCGGCCCCGTGGGTGCGGTTGACCCCGCAGTGGACGAAATAGCGGCCGGCGTTGAGCAGGTTCTCCACCTCGGCGCGAACCGTGACGCGCTGACCGGCGCTGAGCTCGGTCGTATCCCCGTTCATCACCGGTGCTCCGAAGTCGAAGATCCCGACCCCATCGGCGTTGGCGATGCTGAAGCCGACCCCGATCCCTGGCAGGTCCTGCTTGGCTTCTAACTCCACCCTGAGTCCGAACCTGGTTCCGTGTTCGACGTTGCTCTGGCGCTTCCCTTCGGCATCCTCGATCCAGGCATCGAGCAGGTGGATTTCACCACCGCTCTGCTGGGTGGCCGCGTGGTCCTCGGGACTGCCGCGTTCGAAGTTCAGCTGCAGGTAGTGGCGCCCGACTTCGCCGGGGTCGCCCAGGTGCTGGATCTTTCCACCGTCGATCAGCATCGCCCGGTGGCAGTACTCCTCGACGGTCGTCATCTCGTGAGTGACCAGGATGATCGTCTTGCCTTCGCCTTTCATCTCGCGGAAGGCGTCAGCGCACTTCTGCTGGAAGGCGGCGTCGCCGACGGCAAGTACCTCGTCGATCAGGAGGACGTCGGCGTCGGCCTGCAGCATCGTCGAGAAGGCAAGCCGGATCAACATCCCGGAGGAATAGTTCTTCAGTTTCAGGTCGACGAATTCGGAGAGTTCGGCGAACTCGATCACGGCGTCGAGGCGTTCGCGCGTCTCCCGCGGGGTCAGGCCCATCATCACGCCATTGAGGATCACGTTCTCGCGCGCGGTGAGATCCTCGTTGAAGCCGACCCCGAGCTCGATGAATGGGGCGAGACGGCCGGCCATCCTGATCGTTCCAGCGTCCGTCCGGTAGATGCTCGCGAGCAGCTTCAACAGGGTGCTCTTGCCGGAGCCGTTACGGCCGACGATGCCAAAGAACTCGCCCTGATGGACGTCGAAGGAGATGCCGTCGAGCGCCCGCAGTACCCGCACCTCTTTGGACGAGAACGGGTGCACCACCCTCTCCTTCAACGAATCGACGCGGTTGATCGGAATCCGGAAGGCCTTCTTCAGCCCCCGCGCTTCGATTGCCAGCGGCGAGCCCGCCTCTGGGGCTGGCGAACCGTCTATGACCGTGCCCTCCAGCGGCGGACCTTGTTACGAGCGGCAGAGAGGATCCTCCTGGCCCGGAACTTCCAGCGCTCGAACCGGACGCGGCCCGGCGTCGCCCCGGGCGGAGCCGGCGGCGGCGGTGGGGTCGGAAGCGGGCCCCGCTTGCGCAGGACGACGACGAACTCGATCCCGGTGCGAGCCGCGGCCTCGATGTCGAAGGCTTCGTCGAAGCGCTTGCGCATGTCGAGGATCAGTTCGAGGAACTCGGCCTGGGTCCAGACGTGCATGTGGATCGAGTACTTCGCGTCTTCGAGAACCTGCGCCCGGCGCTCGATCCGCTGCTCCTCGGCCTGCCCGGGTGGCCCCGAGCCCTCCTCGACCCAGCGTGCCCACTCGGTGTAGTGCTGGTGGCGCGAGCGCTCCGGGCCCTCCTCGTAGTCGGCGACCATGTGGTTCAGGGGCGTCGGCTGTCGCTTGAAATCGAAGGTGAACCGCTTGTCCGGCACGGCGTAGAAGAGGATGCCGCCGGGCTTCAGCTTGCCGAGGTGGTTCTCGATCGTTCCGATCGGGTTCTCGGTGTGCTCAAGGAAGTGGTTGGCGATGATGAAGTCCTGACTCTCGGCCGGGATTGTCGTCAGTTGCTCGCCGTCGTCGACGATGGAGACTTCGGTCAGGTTCCAGTCAGTCAGCTCCGGGTACTCTTGGCGCAGTTCCTCGCTCCTCATCCGGTCGACATAGCGAGCGCGAGCGTGGGAGGGGATTGCCAGCGGCTGGTGCAGGGCTCCGATCTCCAGCCCCTCGCCGAAGAGAAAGCGTTCGGCGAAGGTGGCACGGACGTCGAGGTAGACCGGGAGCGGGTCGAGCGGCTCGGCCTGCGCTGGCATTTTGGTGCTATCGATCATGCTCATGGTGTGCAGGCTACCTGGCAAATCGGTCCGGCCGGCCGCTCGGCCAACTGTCACCCTTTCGGGCGTGAGCCACTCCCGAACCGTTGCCGTCGTCATCCCCAGCTGGAACTCGCTGGAGCTGCTGCCGCGCTGCCTGGACTCGCTGACCGACCAGGGCGTGGAGGTGGAGCTGATGGTGATCGACAACGGCTCCGACGACGGCTCGGTCGAGCTGCTGGAGCGGCGCGGCGTGCCGCACCTCGCGCTGCCGGAGAACGCCGGCTTTGCCGCCGCGGTCAACCTCGCCTCGGCCCGCACCCGGGCCGAGGCGGTGCTGGCGCTGAACGCCGACACGGTGCTCGAGCCCGGCTGCCTGGCGCTGCTGCTCGACGCGCTCGAAGCCGACCCGAGGCTGGGCGGCGTGCAGCCGCGCCTGCTCCAGCTTGAGGGCGACGCCGGCGCGCCCCTGGACCCGGCGACCGCCCGCCTCTACAGCGCCGGTCAGGCGCTGACCGCCGATGGCCGCGCGATCGAGCTCGGGGCGGGGGAGGAGCAGCCCCCGCGCCTGCCGGACACGCACGAGGTCTTCGGGGTCTGCGGCGCCGCCTGCCTGCTGCGGCGCCAGCTGTTCGCTGAGCTCGGCGGCTACGACGAGAGCTACTTCGCCTTCTACGAGGACGTCGACCTCAACGTGCGGGCGCGGATCGCCGGCTGGCGCTTCGCCTACGTCCCCGAGGCGGTCGTCTGGCACCTCGGCAACGCCTCCTGGCTGGCCGGCTTTGAGCGCCCGGGGGCCGAGAACGCCCGCCTGGTCGCCCGCAACCGCCTTGCCACCCAGGTCAAGTTCATGCCCGCCGCCGCGCTCCCCCGGATCGCTGCCGTCGAGCTCGGCGCCCTCGTACGCGCCGCCACCCAGCGGCGCCTGCGCTCCACCCTGGCCGGCAAGCTCGCCGCCCTGCGCCTGCTGCCGCGCCTGCTGCGCGAGCG
>JBAQZI010000101.1:0-10848 GCA_049790835.1 Solirubrobacterales bacterium | reverse complement strand
ATTGGGCCGTGAACGCAACGATCGACTCGACGCCGGCCGCGGACGGCTTCCGCATGCCGGGCGAGTTCGAGCCGCACAGCGGCTGCTGGATGGCCTGGCCGGAGCGGCCGGACAACTGGCGGGCGGGCGCGGGGCCGGCGCAGGAGGCATTCGCCGCGGTGGCGGCGGCGATCGCGGTCTCCGAGCCGGTGGCGATGGCGGCCTCGCCGGCCCAGCTCGAGCGCGCCCGCTCGCTGCTGCCGCCGTCGGTCCGCGTCGTCGGGATCGAGAACGACGACGCCTGGATGCGAGACACCGGCCCCAGCTTCGTCGTCGACGGCGCCGGCGGGCGTCGCGGCGTCGATTGGCACTTCAACGCTTGGGGCGGGATCTACTCCCCCTGGGATCGCGACGAACGGGTGGCAGCGCGGGTTCTGGAGATCGAGGGCGCCGATCGCTACCGCGCCCCGCTGGTGCTCGAGGGCGGCTCGATTCACGTCGACGGCGAGGGCACGGTGCTGACGACCGAGGAGTGCCTGCTGAACCCCAACCGCAACCCGGAGCTGAGCCGCGAGCGGATCGAGCGAGCGCTGCTGGACTACCTCGGAGCCGAGAAGGTCGTCTGGCTCGGGCGCGGGGTCTACGAGGACGAGACCGACGGGCACGTCGACAACCTCGCCTGCTTCGCCCGGCCGGGGGTGGTGCTGCTGACCTGGAGCGAGGACGAGGCGGACCCGCAGCACGCCATCTCCCACGACGCGCTCGCCCGGCTCGAAGCGGCAACCGACGCCCGCGGCCGTTCCTTCGAGGTGATCAAGCTGCCCTCCCCCGGCCCGCTCCGGATCGAGGCCGAGGAGGCGGCCGGGGTCGAGGCGCGCCCGGGCACGCTGCCGCGCCGGGCCGGCGATCGGCTCGCCGCCTCCTACGCCAACTTCTACCTCGCCAACTCGCGGGTCGTGATGCCGCGCCTGGACGAGCGCCACGACGACGAGGCGATCTCAATCCTCGAAGCTGCCTTCCCCGAGCGCGAGGTGGTCGGCGTCCCCTCGCGCGAGATCCTGCTCGGCGGCGGCAATATCCACTGCATCACCCAGCAGGTGCCCGCTGTCTAGGGAGCGAGGCGGGCCAGCGAGAGCGCGTAGTCGCCGGCCGCGTCGGTGAACCAGCCGCACATCTCCAGGCCGGCGCCGGCGTAGACGGACTCGAGCCGCTCGCGGGTGAACTTGGTCGAGATCTCGGTCCGCATCTCCTCGCCGGCGGCGAAGGAGATCTCCAGGTCGAGGCTGTCGATCGCGACCTCCTGGTCGGCGAGCGAGCGCAGGCGGATGTCCATCCGCTCCGCCTCGGCGTCGTAGCGGGCGACGTGCTCGAAGGCGTCGAGGTCGAAGTCGGCGCCGAGCTCGCGGTTGAGCACCTCGAGCACGTTCTTGTTGAACTCGGCGGTGACGCCCGCCGCGTCGTTGTAGGCGGCCTCGAGCCGATCGGCCTGCTTGACCAGGTCGGTGCCGAGCAAAAGCTGGTCGCCGGGACCCAGCAGTGCAGCGATCCGCTCCAGAAAGGCCTGGCGCGGGCGGGGGTAGAGATTGCCGACGGTGCCACCGAGGAAGGCGATCAGCCTCGGTCCGTCGGCCGCCGGGATCCGCTCCAGATCCTGCTCGAAGTCGCAGACCAGCCCGCGTACCGCGAGGCCGGGGTACTCGTCGACCAGGCAGGACGCCGTCTGCTGGGTGATCTCCTCGGAGATGTCGACCGGCACGTAGGTGTCGAGGCCGCCGGCGTCGCGCATCGCGTCCAGCATGTGGCGGGTCTTCGCGGCCGAGCCGGAACCGAGCTCGACAAGCGTGCTCGGGCGGCCGGCGGTGGCGAGGATCTCGGCCGAGCGGCCGCTGAGAATCCCCCGCTCGGCCCGGGTCGGGTAGTACTCGGGCAGCTCGGTGATCTGCTCGAACAGCCGCGAGCCGCGCTCGTCGTAGAAGTATTTCGGCGCCAGCTCCTTCGGGTAGGAGCTGAGCCCGGCGCGGACGTCGCGCGCCATCGTCGCCGCGGCGTCGGCGTCGAGGTGGACGTCGATCGCGATCATGCGTCCCTCGCGCAGCGCAGGCCGGAGAAGATCTGGCGCCGCTGCGGCAGGTCCCAGTTGCGGAAGCTGGGTCGGACGACGTCGGGGTGAGTCGCCCAGGAGCTGCCGCGCAGCACTTTGTGCTCGGGGCCGAAGAAGGGCTCGGAGTACTCGGGGTAGGGGAAGGCCGCGAAGCCGGGGTAGGCCTGAAAATCGGATGAGGTCCATTCCCAACCGCGTCCCACGCCCTCGAGGCGCGGGCGAGCCGCCTCCCACTCCGGCTCGCTCGGCAACCGCTTGCCGGCCCACCGGGCGAAGGCGTCAGCCTGGTCCCAAGAGACGTGGAGGACGGGATGCGTGGAATCGATCGCGGTGCGGCTTCCCATCGCGGCGCTGACCCAGCCGCCCTCGCCGTCGCGCTCCCAGTACATCGGCGCCTCGGCGCCGGTCGCCTCCATGAACTCGGCATAGGCGCCGTTGCTGACCGGGGTTAGATCGATCTCGAAGGCGGCCAGCGCGACCCGGTGGCGAGCGCGCTCGTTGTCGTAGGCGAAGCCGCGCTCGGGCGCGCCGATCTCGTACTCGCCGGCGGGCATGGCGATCGTCTCCGGGCCGGCGCCGGGTGGGTCGAGGGCGAGCGCCTCGTCAACCGGCGGCGATTCGTAACCATCGACCATCTGCAGCAGCTGCAGCATCGTCTCGTTGTGCTGCAGCTCGTGCGCGAGCAGCATCTCGTAGACGAACCCCTCGCGCAGCAGCGGGTCCTCGGCGTCGGCGGAGACGTCGACCGAGTCGAGCACGTCGAGCGCCCGTTCGCGAACGTCGGCCATGTAGGCGCGCAGCTCGGCGTCGCGCAGGATCGGCAGTTCACCGCGAGTCTTGCGCGGGTTCTCGATCGCGTCGTAGAAGCGACCGAGGTCGCCGTGCATCGGCTCGCGCTCGGCGATCGTCTGCACCAGCCAGAGCTCCTCGAAATTGGCGATGTGGCCCAGATCCCAGGCCAGCGGGCTGAGGATCGGCGAGTAGACGGTGTTGAGCTGCTGGTCGTCGAGCGGCTCGATCAGGGCGAGAGTGCGTTCGCGCGCCGCGGCAAGCCGTGCCGCGATCGCTGCCTTGGAGTTTGCCGTCACCTCGGTGGCGATACGAAAACCTTATACGGGTTCGGATTACCGAGGTGTGCATTGTCTGCCGCCTTGCCTTTGGACGAACCGCATCAAATTCCCGGGCCAGGAGGCAGGAAATTTGATGCAGTTCGAGGCAGTAGGGTCCCGCTGCATGCGAATCGAGGGAGCGGGAGCGCTGGTTGCGGGTGGGGCTTCAGGGCTCGGTGCGGCGACCTCGCGGGCACTGGCCGAGGCCGGTGCCCAGGTGGTCATCGCCGACCTCAACGCTGAGAAGGGCGAGGCACTGGCGGGTGAGATCGGCGCGACGTTCCTCGCTGCGGATGTCACCGATGCCGAGGCGATGAGCGCCGCGGTCGAGCGGGCCGGGAACGCCGACGGCGGCCTGCGGATCTCCGTCTGCTGCGCCGGCATCGGCTGGGCGGAGCGGGTTGCGCACAAGCGCGGCCCCCACAACCTCGAATACTTCTCCAACGTCGTCAAGGTCAACCTGATCGGCAGCTTCAACGTGCTGCGACTGGCGGCGGACTCGATGAGCGGCAACGAGCCCGACGCCGAGGGCGAGCGCGGCGTCTGCGTCAACACCGCCTCGATCGCCGCCTACGACGGCCAGATCGGCCAGATCGCCTACGCCGCCTCCAAGGGCGGCATCGTCGGCATGACCCTGCCGGCCGCCCGCGACATGGCCTCGCGCGGCGTCCGCGTGATGACGATCGCCCCGGGCCTCTTCGACACGCCGCTGCTCGCCGCCCTGCCCGAGGAGGCGCGCACCGCGCTCGGCGAGGGCATCCCCTTCCCCTCTCGCCTCGGCCGTCCCGAGGAGTACGCCCGCATGGTCCTGGAGATCGTCGCCAACCAGATGCTCAACGGCGAGACGATCCGCCTCGACGGCGCCCTGCGGATGCCACCGAAGTGAAGGGCGCGAAGTAGCGATGCGCGGCGCTGAGTTGATCGCCGAGTTCTTGAAGCACTCCCCTTTCGTCGGCCACCTCGGCATGGAGCTGCGGGAGATCGAGGATGACCGCGCGGTTCTCGCCCTGCCCTACCGCGACGAGGTGGTGACGATCGGCGACGTCGTCCACGGCGGCGCGGTCTCGGCCTTGATCGATACCGCCGCGATGGCCGCCTCCTGGTCGACGATCGAGTTCGACGGCGAACCGCCGCTGGGAACCACGGTTGGCCTCAGCGTCGACTTCCTCGCCGCCGCCCGCGCCCAGGAGCTACTCGCCGAGGCCAGCGTCCTCCGCCGCGGCTCCAGCCTCTGCTTCTGCGAGGTGAAGGCCAGGAGCGCCGACGGCCTGCTGGTCGCCACCGGCCTCGTCACCTACAAGCTCAGCTCGCGCCACTAGGAGGTGCCCGCGGCCTCCGGGTCGCGCCAGACCCTCTTGCGCCAGGGCGGGAGGATGGCGAAGGTCGAGATGTCGGTGGCGGCGATTGGCTCGAGCGGAATCAGGTGGACCCGGCGGCCGGGGGTGAAGCGGTCGACGTGGGGAATGCCGGCGGCGTTGCCGGCGTGGCTGCCGCCGGAGACGAGGACGATCCCGGTCTCCGCGCCCCAGCCGTTGCGCTCGCGAGCGCCGAGAGCCTCGGACACCTCGTTGACCAGGTCGAGGCCGGCGTCGGAGCCCCAGTTGCCGGCGCCGCGGCCGTAGTTGTAGCCGTTGTGCGAGGAGGCCCGCTGGTCGACGCGCCCATCCGCCCCGATGCGGATCTGCACCCCCTCCCAGTCGTCCAGGTGGAAGCCCTCCTCCCCGGCGACCGGGACATCCCGCAGGGTCGCCGAGTCCGCGTAGTAGGTCCAGTACTGGATGTAGAGGTTGCCGGCGCGGGGACCAGAGCAGTCGGCGCCCTCAGCCTCGGCCTGCTCCGCCTCCCCCACCCTGCAATCGATCACGTGAACGAAGGCGGTGACGGGCAGCCCCGCATCCGTCCGGTGCACCTCGCCCTGGCCGGAATCGTCAGCGCAAGCAGTCCGCCGGCAGCGCCGGAAATCCACCGGCACCGCCCGCGACCCCTCCTCGAAAGCAAGCATCGGCATGTGCTCCCGAACCAGCTTCCCCACCTCCGTCCCATACGCGGCGATCAACACCGGCTCGTCCCCACACCCGTCCGCCAACGAGGCGGCACAGAGCATCCGCGAGGCGACCATCCGCGCCAGCTCCACCCCCGGCACTCGCACCCCCACCGCCACCAACCCGACCAACAGCAGCGCCACGACGAGAATCGTCCCCAGCCACTCCACCGTCGACTGTCCGCGCTGCGAGCCCACGCACCCCCAAGACCCAAGGAGGCTCCGGCTCTCCCCCTGACCTAAGCGCTCGCGAGGAGGGGTCGGGTATCCCTCCCGCAAGCGGCGCTACGTTTTCGCCCAACCGCGATCTCGGACGACCTCAGTCGATCCGCGCGAAACGACAGCGAAGCGGGAGGGATACCCGACCCCTCCCCCGACCTCAGAGGCGCTGAATCTCAGCCGCGATATCCGCGGCAGCTTTCTTCGCGTCATCGAACAACATCGAGGTGTTCGATTCATAGAAGAGGTCGTTGTCGATCCCGGCAAATCCCGGGCTCAGCGACCGCTTGATCACGATCACCTGCTGCGCCTGGTCGACTTCGATGATCGGCATGCCCGCGATCGGGCTGTCCGGGTCGTTCTTGGCCGCCGGGTTGGTGACGTCGTTGGCGCCGACGATGACGGCGACGTCGGTGCGCGGCATCTCCGGGTTGATCTCCTCCATCTCCTTCAGCTGCTCATAGGGCACGTCGGCCTCGGCGAGGAGGACGTTCATGTGCCCCGGCATGCGGCCGGCGACGGGATGGATCGCGTAGTTGACGGTGACGCCGCGCCTCTCGAGCTCGTCGCCCACCTCTTTGATCGCGTGCTGAGCCTGGGCGACGGCGAGGCCGTAGCCGGGCACGATCACGACGGTGTCTGCGTAGGCAAGCTTGATCGCCGCGTCCTGGGCGCCGATCGAGACGTGCGGGCGTTCCTCGGTGCTGGCACTTCCACCACCGCTGGGAGCGCCGCCGAAGCCGGCGAAGAGGACGTTGGCGACCGAGCGGTTCATCGCCGTCGCCATCTCCAGCGTGAGGATGGTTCCGGAGGAGCCGACCAGGGTGCCGGCGACGATCAGCGCGACGTTGTCGAGCGCGAAGCCGGCGGCCGCGGCGGAGAGGCCGGTGAAGGCGTTGAGCAGCGAGATCACGACCGGCATGTCGGCGCCGCCGATCGGCAGCACGACGAGGTTGCCGAGCAGCCCGGCGGCGATCAGGATCGCGATGAAGGTCAGCTGCGAGGGATCGTCGTTGCCGACCGCGATGCTGACGCAGGCGGCGAGGATGCCGATCAGCAGCACGATGTTGATCACCTGCTGGCCGGGCACCGCCAGCGGCTTGGTCGGGATCAGGTCCTGGAGCTTGGCGAAGGCGATGTTCGAGCCCCAGAAGGAGACCGAGCCGACGACCGCGGCGAAGAGGATCGGGATCAGGGTGTCAAGTGGGATCGAGGCGATCGTGCCGTGATCGATCTCGGCGATCCCGTGGCGGATCTCCGCCCAGGCGATCAGCGCCACGGCGCCGCCGCCGACGCCGTTGTAGAGGGCGACCATCTGCGGCATCTCGGTCATCTGCACGCGCACCGAGGCGATCACGCCGACGGCGGTGCCGACTCCGAGGCCGAGCGCGATCAGGCCCCAGTTGCCGATCCCGTCGAGCAGCAGGGTGGTGACGACGGCGATCGCCATGCCGATCGCGGCGACCAGGTTGCCCTGCTTGGCGGTGCTCGGGTGGGTGCCGCGTTTGATCCCGATGATGAAGAGGGAGAAGGCGACGATGTAGAGCGCGGTGGCGGCGTCGCCGCCGGGCTGCAGCACCCCATAAGGAACTTGCGAGAGAAAGCCCATGCTCATCCCTTATCCGGCCCTTTCGCCCCCGGACGCGAAGCGGAGGAGGGGGAAGGCTTTGATTTTTTGGAGAACATGCCGAGCATGCGGTCGGTGACCATGAAGCCGCCGACGATGTTGATCGTGCCGAAGGCGACCGCGATCGTGCCGATGACGTACTCGAGCGGGTCGTTGGCGTAGCCGACGACGATCAGGCCGCCGAGCATGACGATGCCGTGGATCGCGTTGGTCTGCGACATCAGCGGCGTGTGCAGCGTGGTCGGGACCTTGGAGATGACCTCGAAGCCGACGAAGGCGGCGAGGACGAGGATCGTGATCTCGGTCATCAGGCTCATTTGGCAGCCCTCTCGTTCTTGATCGCGCCGCCCTGGGCGATGCAGGCGGCGGCGACGATGTCGTCCTCGAAGTCGACGCTGACCTTGCCCTCGTCGTCGACGAGCAGGCCGAGCAGGTTCTCGAGGTTCTTGGCGTAGAGCTGAGAGGCGGGTGCCGGCATCTCGCTGGCGAGGTTGCGCGGGCCGACCACTTTGACGCCGTTCTCGACCACCGTCTCCCCCGCCTCGGTCAGCTCGCAATTGCCGCCGGTCTCGGCGGCGAGGTCGACGATCACCGAGCCGGGTGCCATCCCGCGGACCGCGTCGGCGGTGATCAGCAGCGGCGCCGGGCGGCCGGGAATCGCGGCGGTGGTGATGATGATGTCCTGCTTGGCGGCGTTGTCGGTGAGGGCGTCGCGGACCTGGGCGTTCTCCTCCTCGGTCAACGGCCGGGCGTAGCCGCCCTCGCCCTCGGCGTCGGGGATGAAGTCCAGTTCCAGCGGGCGGCCGCCGAGCGAGGCGATCTGCTCCCAGGCGGCGCGGCGGATGTCGAAGCCGGTGACGATCGCGCCCAGCCGCTTGGCCGTGGCGACCGCCTGCAGCCCGGCGACGCCGGCGCCGAGCACGAGGACCTTGGCCGGCGGCACGGTGCCGGCGGCGGTGGTCATCATCCCGAAGAAGCGGCCCGACTCGCGCGCGGCGATCAGCGTCGCCGCGTAGCCGGCGGCGGCGGCCTGCGAGGAGAGCGCGTCCATCGCCTGCGCCCGGGTCGTGCGCGGGATCGCCTCCATCGCGAAGCTGGTGGCGCCAGATGCGGCAAGCGCGTTGTTGGACTCGGCCGCGGTCCAGGGGGCGAGGTGGCCGATGAAGATCTGGTTCGAGCTGAGCTTGGCGATCTCGGCGCTCGAAGGGGCGGCGACGCGGAGGACGACGTCGGCGCCCCACGTAGCCTCGCCCTCGACGACCTCGGCGCCGGCCTCGGCGTACTGGAAGTCGGGATGACCGGCGGCGTCGCCGGCGCCGCGCTCGACCAGCACGTCGACGTGCTCGTTCTTCTTCAGCGACTTGACCACGTCAGGGACCAGCGCCACGCGGCGCTCCCCAGCAGCAGTCTCTTTCGGCACTCCGATCTTCACGCGGCGCGGAAGATTATGGGAAGTGTCAGCCGCGCGTCTGCACGCCGGAAACGGCGGCCAGACGCTCGAGGGTGTGCAGCTGCTCGCCGCGGTCCATGTGGACCGGGGAGACGATCAGGCGGTCAATGCCGGCGCCGCGGAAGCGCTCGACCCGCTCGGCCACCTCGGCCTCGGTGCCGACCAGCGAGGTGGCCTCGACGATCTCGTCCGGCATCGCCTGGAAGGCGCCGTCGCGGTCGCCGTCCTGGAAGCGCTGCTGAACCTCGTCGGCGACGTCGCCGAAGCCGAAGCGGTGGGCGAGGTCGACGTAGAAGTTCGTCTTGCGGCTGCCCATGCCGCCGAAGTAGAGGACGAGGCCGGCCTTGACGACGCTCTTGGCGGCCTCGAGGTCGCCGTCGATCGCGACCTGCAGAGAAGGAGAGACCTCGAGGTCGGAGCGCTGGCGGCCACCCTTGGCGAAGCCGGCCTCGAGGTGCTCCCCCCAGGTCGCCTCGAAGGCGTCGACGCTGAAGAAGATCGGGATCCAGCCGTCGCAGATCTCCGCCGCCAGCTCGACCGATTTGCGGCCGATCGCGCCGACGAAGACCGGGATCTCGTTGCGCACCGGGTGGAAGTTGAGCTTCAGCGGCTTGCCCTCGCCGCCGGGCAGGGGCAGCTGGTAATGCTCGCCCTGGTGGTTTACGGGACCTTCGCGGGCGATGATCTCGCGCACGACTTCGATGTACTCGCGGGTGCGGCCCCAGGGCTTCGCGTAGGGGACGCCGTACCAGCCCTCGGAGACCTGCGGGCCGGAGGGGCCGAAGCCGAAGAGGAAGCGGCCGCCGGAGAGTTTGTCGATCGTGGCGCCGGCCATCGCGGCGGCGGCGGGCGGGCGCGCCGGTACCTGGAGGATCGCGGCGCCGAGGTTGATCGTCTCGGTCTTGGCCGCGAGCCAGGCCAGCACGCTGACCACGTCGGAGCCGTAGGACTCGGCCGCCCAGACCGACTCGTAGCCGAGCTGCTCGGCGGCGCTGACGACCTCGAGCGCGTCCTCGCCGGCCGGGCCGATGCCCCAGTAACCCAGGTTCAATCCAAGCTTTAGAGCCATCCGCACCGCACCCTATTGAATAGGCACCTATGGCAACGGTTCAGCCAACCGCCGAGCGGGGCCTCTCCAGCGCCGAGGCCGAGCGGCGCCTGCGGGAGCTGGGGCCGCCGCCGCAGGACTCCTCGCGCTCGACCTCGAGCATCGTCGCCAGCAACGTCTTCACGCTCTTCAACGCGATCATCGGCGCCTTCTTCGTGCTCGACATCGGGCTCGGGCTCTACGCCGACTCGCTGTTCGGCCTGATCGCCGTCGTCAACTCCTACATCGGCATCCGCCAGGAGCTGAAGGCGAAGGCGACCCTGGACGAGCTCGCGGTCCTGGTCGCCCCGCGGGCCAAGGTCGTCCGCGATGGCACCGTGACCGAGGTGCTGGCGACCGAGATAGTCCCCGGCGACGTCGTCCGCATCGAGCCCGGCGACCAGCTGGTCGCCGACGGCGAGGTGACCGCCAGCCGCGGCATGACCCTGGACGAGTCGATGCTGACCGGAGAGGCCGACGGGATCCGCAAGGGCGAGGGTGACCGCGTGCTCTCCGGCTCCTTCTGCATCTCCGGCTCCGGCCATTGCCTGGTCGACGCGGTGCGCGAGCAGAGCTACGCCGGCAAGCTCGCCGGCGAGGCCCGCGCCTTCCGCCACCCGCCCTCGCCGCTGCAGAAAGAGGTCAACCGGGTGATCGTCGCCTCGACCTACGTGATGGCGCCGCTGGCGGCGATCCTCGTCTTCAGCCTCAGCATCCGCAACGTCCGTCTCGAGGAGGCCGCGCAGACCGCGACCGCGGGCCTGGTCACCCTGATCCCCGAGGGCCTGGTGCTGCTGATGAGCGTCACCTTCGCGGTCGCCGCGGTTCGCCTGGCCAAACGCGACACCCTGGTCCAGCAGATGAGCGCCAGCGAGAGCCTGGCCGCGGTCGACACGATCTGCGTCGACAAGACCGGCACCCTGACCGCCGGCGAGCTGCGCCTGACCGGGGTCGAGTTCGCGGCCGGGGTCGAGGCGGCCGCGGCCCGGGCGGCGCTGGCCACCTTCGCCGCCAGCGCCGGCGACCGCAACCGCACCCTGGAGACGATCGCCGAGCGCTTCCCCGGCGAAGCCGAGCGGGTCAGCGCCGAGGTCCCCTTCTCCTCGGAGTGGAAGTGGAGCGGCGCCGCGCTCTCGGGCGGCTCCACCTACGTGATGGGGGCACCGGACGTCCTCGCCGCGGCCGGAGCGCTGGAGCTGCCGGCGGACCTGGCCCGGAAGCTGGAGCAGGAGACC
>JBAQZI010000100.1:0-19407 GCA_049790835.1 Solirubrobacterales bacterium | reverse complement strand
GGGCCAGCGGGCGCGGTGGCGGCACGACGCTGCCGGGGCGGGTCCTGCTGCGGCTCGACCCCGAGGCGATCGCCAGGCTGGGCGCCAGGTTGGAAGGCGGCACGACGATCGTCAGCGCCACCAACGGCAAGACGACCACGGCCGGGATGATCGCCGCCATCCTCGCGGCCGACGGCCGCCACCCCGTCCACAACCGCGCCGGCTCGAACATGACCTGGGGCGTGGCGACGGCGCTGCTGGAGCAGCCTGGCCGCGAGGGCCTCTTCGAGGTCGACGAGGCCTGGCTGCCGCGGGTGGTCGAGCAGCTGGGGCCGACGGCGATCGTGCTCGGCAACCTCTTCCGCGACCAGCTCGACCGCTACGGCGAGATGGAGGCGCTGGCCGACGAGTGGGCGAAGACGGTCGCGGCCCGGGCCGGCCGCACCGCTCTGGTCCTCAACGCCGACGACCCGCTGATCGCCGACCTCGGCCGCGACGGCGACGAGCGCCCGCGCGAGGGCGTCGTCTACTTCGGCATCGAGGACTCCTCGCAGGCGCTGCCCGAGCTGCAGCATGCCTTCGACGCCAAGCACTGCCGCCGCTGCGGCCATCCCTATGCCTACGAGCGCGCCTTCGTCGGTCACCTCGGCCATTACTCATGCCCCAACTGCGGCGCCGCGCGACCGCGGCCCGACGTGGCGGCGACGGCGATCGAGCTGCGCGGGATGGACGGCTCGCGGACGACGGTGCGCACGCCTGCCGGCGAGATCGACCTGGAGCTGCCCCTCCCCGGCCTCTACAACGTCTACAACGCCCTCGCCGCGGTGGCGGCGGGGTTGGGCCTCGGCGTCGCGCCGGAGCGGATCGCGTCCGCCCTCGGCGGGGTGCGGGCCGCCTTCGGCCGGGTCGAGACGATCGAGGTCGGCGGCAAACCGGTCTCGATCCTGCTGATCAAGAACCCGGCCGGGGCCAACGAGGTCCTGCGCACGCTCCGCCTGGAGGCCGATGAGGACGAGGTGGACCTCTGGATCGCCCTCAACGACCGGATCGCCGACGGACGTGACGTCTCCTGGGTCTGGGACGCCGACTTCGAGCTGCTCGCGGGCCGCGTGCGGCGCGTCGTCTGCGCCGGCACCCGGGCCCCGGAGATGGCGCTGCGGCTGAAGTACGCCGGCTGGGCAGCCGACTCGATCGAGGTCGTGCCGGAGATCGAGGCCTCGCTCGACCAGGCCATCGCCGCGGCTCCGGGATGCCTCTTCGCCCTCCCCACCTACACCGCGCTGATGGACCTGCGCAAGCTGCTCGCCGACCGCGGCTTGGCGAAGGAGTTCTGGCGATGAACGCGACGGCGATCTGGCACGACGCCGAGTGCGGCTCCTACGGCGCCGACCTGCCGCTCTGGCAGGAGCTGGCCGACGCGGCGGGCGGCACCGTCCTCGACCTCGGCTGCGGCACCGGCCGCGTCGCCCTGCACCTCGCCCGGCGCGGGCACCCCGTGGTCGGCCTGGACAGCGACCCGGAGCTGATCTCGTCGCTTACCGAGAGAGCGGACGGCCTGTCCCTGCGGCCTGTCCTCGGCGATGCCCGCGCCTTTGAGCTCGGCACCGCCGTTTCCCTGGCCCTGGCGCCGATGCAGTTGGCGCAGCTGCTGGCGAGCAGGGCGGACCGCCTCGATTGCCTCGGCTGCGTCGCCGCGCACCTGCTCCCCGGCGGTCGAGTCGCCCTCGCGATCGTCGAGGGGCTGCCGGCCGAGAGCGAAGGCCCGCCGCCGCTGCCCGACGTGCGCGAGGTCGACGGTTGGGTCTACGCCAGCCTGCCGGTGGAGGCGGTGGACATCGGCGAGGAAATCGTCATCCGCCGCCTGCGCCAGACCGTCTCGCCGGCCGGCGAGCTGAGCGAGGAGGACAACGAGATCCGCATCCGCACCCTCTCCGCCGCCGAGCTGGAGGCAGACGGCGTCGCGTCCGGCCTGGTGCCCCTGGCGCGGCGAGAGATCGCCCCCACCGACCTCCACGTCGGCTCCACCGTCGTCGTCCTCGGCAGGGAGAGCTGATGGAGCTGCGCGTCCTCAGCCTCTACCCGGAGCAGATGAACATCTACGCCGACCGCGGCAACATCGTCTTCCTGCAACGGCGCTGCGAGTGGCGCGGGATCGGCTTCTCCCATAAGGGAGCGGGCCCCGGCGCTGCCGTCGACCCCACCGCCCACGACCTCTTCTACGTCGGCGGCGGTCAGGACCGCGACCAGCGCATGGTCGCCGCCGACATGGTCGCCAGCAAGCGTGCCGACCTGGCGGCGGCGGTCGAGAGCGGCGCCGCCCTGCTCGCCGTCTGCGGGGGCTACCAGCTGCTCGGCCACAGCTATCAGCTGGACCAGGAGACCCTGCCCGGGCTCGGCCTGGCCGACCTCGAGACCGTGCGCGAGCCGGGCTCGCGGCTGATCGGCAATGTCGCGATCGAGGTCGACCTCGGCCCCGGGCCGCGGTTGCTGGCCGGCTTCGAGAACCACGGCGGCCGCACCTACCTCGGGCCCGGAGTGCAGCCACTCGGACGCGTCGTCAAGGGACACGGCAACAACGACAAGGACGGCTTCGAGGGGGTGCGGCGCCACAACATGCTCGGCACCTATCTGCACGGCCCGCTGCTGCCCAAGAACGCCTGGCTCGCCGACCACCTGATCGCGGTCGCGCTGGAGCGCCGCTACGGAGTCCGGCCGCAGCTCGAGCCGCTCGACGACGCCTTCGAGGCCGCAGCCCACGAGAGCGCCCGCGCCGCGGCCGGAGTTTGACTGAGCCTCTCCGGGCTCGGCCTGGCAAGGAAGCAGGGAGCGCCGTGTGCTCCGCACACAAGCGACCGATGACGCCGCCAGGCGCACCCGGATAACGCTCAGCGGCCGCTGGAGCCGAAGCCGCCGGTAGCGCGGGCGGAATCGGCGAGCACCGCTGCCTCGACCGGCGTCGCCAGGGCGATCGGGACCAGCGCCAGCTGGGCGATCCGGTCGCCGCGCTCGACCCGGAAAGTCTCCGCCGGGTCGTTGTTGAGCAGCAGCACCCGCAACTCGCCGCGGTAGCCGGAATCGATCAGGCCGGGACTGTTGACCAGCGAGATGCCGTGGTCGCGAGCGAGGCCCGAGCGCGGCAGGATCAGGCCGGCGTGCCCGTCGGGAATCTCGATCCCGACCCCGGTGCCGACGCTCCAGCGCTCGCCGGGGCCGATGTGAGCCGCCTCGCAGGAATAGAGGTCGAGCCCGGCGTCCCCCTCGTGGGCACGGCTGGGCAGCACGGCCTCGTCCTTCAGCTTGGCGACGGGAAGCTCCACGCGCGGCAGCCTAGACGACGGCGAGATCGTCGAAGCGGTGCAGCTCGCTGATCGGAACCTTGGCGTGGACGAGGACGCCGTCCTCGCGCTCGGTCCGCGCGAGATCGCCGGCGACCTCGTGCAGCTCGTGCAGGCGTCCGCCCTCCGAATAGGGCACCAGCAGCTCGACCTCGGCCAGGGTTTCCTCGAACGCCGCCTCGATCTCCTCGCGCAGCCGATCCAGGCCCTCGCCGTCGATCGCCGAGACCAGCACCGCGTCGGGGTGGGCGAGCCTGACCTCGTGGCGCTCGTCCTCGCTCAGCAGGTCCGCCTTGTTGAGCACCAGCAGGCGCGGCTTCTCACCGGTGCCGATCTCCTCCAGGACCTCGTCGACGGCCTTCATGTCGAGCAGGCGCCGATCCTCGCTCTCGGAGGCGTCGACGACGTGGACGATCAGGTCGGCGAGGACGGTCTCCTCCAGGGTCGCCTTGAACGACTCGACCAGCTGATGCGGCAGCTTCTCGATGAAGCCGACGGTATCGGTCAGCAGGTAGTCGCGGCCGGAGAGCTCGAGCCCGCGGGTGGTCGGATCGAGCGTGTGGAAGAGCCTGTCCCCCACCCCGACCTCGGCTCCGGTCAGGGCGTTGAGCAGGGTCGACTTGCCGGCGTTGGTGTAGCCGGCGAGGGCGACCCGCGGCAGCGCCGAGGCGTCGCGCTGGGCCCGCATCACGCCGCGGTTCTGTTCGAGGTGCTTGAGCCGGCGACGCAGTGCCGCGATCCGGTTGCGGGCGAGCCGGCGGTCGGTCTCGATCTGGGTCTCGCCCGGGCCCCTGGTGCCGATGCCGCCGTCCATGCGGCCGGCGCCGAGGCGCTCGAGGTGGGTCCACAGCCCCCGCATGCGGGCCATGTTGTATTCGAGCTGGGCCAGCTCGACCTGGAGCTTGCCCTCGGCCGAGTGGGCGTGATCGGCGAAGATGTCGAGGATCACCGCGGTGCGGTCGATCACCGGCACGCCCAGCGCGCTCTCGAGGTTGCGCTCCTGCCGGGGGGCCAGCTCGTCGTCGCAGGCGACCAGGTTGGCATCGCAGGCGACGATTTCCTCTTTCAGCTCATCGAGGCGGCCGCGGCCGAAGTAGCGGTCGGGGTCGGGCTTCGGCCGCTGCTGCGTGGCCTCGCCCGCCGTTGCCACTCCGGCGGTGCGCAGCAGCTCTTTCAGCTCGACCAGGGGCTCACCGGGCTCGCGCCCGTCGACGATCCCGATCGCCAGCGCCCGCTGGCGGGCCCGCGGGTTCGAGACGCCGGCGCCGTCCACGCCATTCGCGCCTTTGTGCGTCTGCGTGTTGCGGCCATTTCTCGAACGTTGCACTCAGGGTGATTGTAGGCAACGACCCGGGCCGGATAGGGTTACGCCCCATGAAGGTCTTCGTGACGGGAGGAACGGGTTTCATCGGCGGCGAGATCGTGCGCCAGCTGCGCGCCCGCGGTGATGAAGTCGTCTGCCTCGTCCGCAACCCGGAGAAGGGCACGGCGGTGGCGGCGCTGGGCTGTGAGCTGGCCGCCGGCGACCTCGGCGACGAGGCGGCGATCGGCGCCGGCATGGAGGGCTGCGACGCGGTGATCCACGCCGCGGCGGTCTACGAGGTCGGGATCCCAGCCAAGCAGCGACCGGCGATGTGGGACGCCAACGTCGCCGGCACCGAGCGGGTGATGAAGGCGGCGCTCGCGGCCAAGATCCCGCGGATCGTCTACGTCTCCACCGTCGGCGTCTTCGGCAACACGCACAGGAAGGTCGTCGACGAGACCTACGAGCACCCGGGACAGGGATTCACCTCCTATTACGAGGAGACCAAGCTCGAGGCCCACAAGATCGTCAAGCGGATGATCGCCGAGCAGGACCTGCCGGCGGTCATCGTCCAGCCGGGCGGCGTCTATGGCCCTGGCGACACCTCCCAGGTCGCCGACCTGCTGGCGGAATTCTTCGCCGGCAAGCTGCCATTGCTGCCCTTCCCCGAGCTGGGGATCTGCATGTCCCACGTCGAGGACATCGCCGGCGGCGTCCTGCTCGCCCTCGACAAGGGCAAGCTCGGTGAGATCTACGTGATCAGCGGTCCGGCGACGACGATGCGCGGGGCGATCGAGATGGTCGCCAGCGTCAGTGGCCGTAAGGCACCGAAGCGAAATCTGCCGACGCCGCTGATGAAGGCGCTGATCCCAATCGGGCCTCTGGTCGGAAAGATGATGGGTCAGCCACCAAACTTGCGCGAGCTGATCTCCTCCGGCGACGGCGTCACCTTCTGGGCCAGCTACGAGAAGGCTGAGCGCGAGCTCGGCTACTCGCCGCGGGGGCTGGAAGAGGGATTGCGGCAGACGCTCGAGGCCGATGAGCGGTTCCCCGCTCCGGTTGCTTGAGGGGAAGTCGTAAGGCCTCCGACGATGTCTCAATAGGCTGCTGACCATGCGCTTGATCGATGTGATGCATCTCGGGCGGCCGCATGTGATCGGCTGCTGGGAGGTGGACGGCGCTCTGGTTGATCCGGGCCCCGAGTCCTCGATTCAAGCGGTGCTCGATGCCCTTGGCGACGAGCAGCCGCGGGCGATCCTGCTGACCCATATCCACCTCGATCACGCCGCCGCGACGGGGGCCCTGGTGCGGCGCTGGCCGGAGCTCGAGGTCTACGTGCACGAGCGCGGCGCGCCGCACCTGATCGACCCCTCGAGGCTGCTGGCCAGTGCGGAGCGGCTGTATGGGGACCAGATGGAGCGCTTGTGGGGCGAGATCGTGCCGGTGCCGGAGGCCAACGTCAAGGCGCTCAGTGGCGGTGAGACGGTGCGGGGGATGCGCATCGCCTACGCCCCCGGCCACGCCTCCCACCACGTCTGTTACCTGCATGAGGGCAGCGGCACCGCCTTCGTCGGCGACGCCGCGGCCTGCCGGATCCCGCCGTCGCGGCTGATCATGCCCCCCACGCCGCCGCCCGACATCGACGTCGAGCTCTGGGAAGAGTCGCTGGACGTGATCACGTCCTGGCGGCCCGAGCGGCTGGCCCTAACCCATTTCGGTGCCGTCGAGGACGACGTCCCGGGTTACCTGGATACGGCGCGGTCCCGTCTGCGCGAGGAGGCCGCCCTTGTCAAGGAGATGCCCCAGGACGCCTACGAGAGCGATCTGCAGCGCCGCATCCGTGAGCAGATGACGGGCGAAGGCCTCGGCGAGGAGACGATCGAGGAGCTGCTCCAGGCGGTGCCCACCGCCTACCAGTGGAGTGGCCTCGACCGCTACTGGCGCAAGCGCGCCGAGCGCGAAGCCGGCTAGCGGCTCAGGCCAGGTGCTCGCGCATCCGCTCGACCGCCTCTTCGATGCGGTCGTCGGGTGCGGTCAGGGCGATGCGGAAGAAGCCCTCGCCGCTGGGCCCGTACATCGAGCCCGGGGAGACGACGACGGCCGCCTCTTCCAGCACCTTCTCGCAGAAGGAGGTCGAGGTATGGCCGGCGGGGACCGGTGCCCAGACGTAGATCGTGCCCTTCGGCGCCGAGACCTCGACGCCGATCTCTCGCAGCGCCGCTACGACCAGGTCGCGGCGGCGCGTGTAGGTCTCGTTCATCCGCTCCAGCGGCCCGCTGGGCCCCTGCAGGGCGGCGACGCCGGCCATCTGCACGGCCTCGAAGAGGCCGGAGTCGACGTTGGTCTTGAGCCGCCAGTAGGTCTGGATCGCCTCGGCGTTGCCGAGGATCGCGGCGCAGCGCCAGCCGGTCATGTTGTAGCCCTTGGAGAGCGAGAAGACCTCGACCCCAATCTCCTTGGCACCGGGGGTCTCGAGGAAGCTGGGGGCCACGTAGCCGTCGTAGGTGGTCTCGGAGTAGGCGTTGTCGTGGACGACGAGGATCTCGTGCTCGCGGGCGAAGGAGACGACCATCTCGAAGAAGCCCTCCGGCACGACGGCGCCGGTCGGGTTGTTTGGGTAATTGAGGAACATCAACCTGGCCTTGGCGGCGACGTCGGCAGGGACGGCGCTGAGGTCCGGAGCGAAGCCGAGCTCGGGGACCAGAGGGAGCAGCTCGGGCGTGGCACCGGCGAGGATCGGGCCGCCGGTGTAGACCGGGTAGCCGGGATCGGAGGCGAGGGCGACGCCGCCCGGGTCGAGGAAGGCGAAGCAGAGGTTGTAGATGCACTCCTTGGCGCCGATCGCCGGGATCACCTCGGTCTCGGGGTCGATCTCGACTCCGAAGCGGCGGTCGTAGAAGTCGGCGAAGGCCTGGCGGAACTCGGCCCGGCCGCGATTGCTCGGGTATTGGTGGTTGGCCGGGTCGGCGACCGCCTCCTGCATCGCCCTGACGACGTAGTCGTAGGTCGGCTGGTCCGGGTCGCCGATGCCGAGGCTGATCACGTCGATGCCGGCGGCGCGCTTCTCGGAGATGCGGCGCTCCAGTTCCTGGAACATGTACGGAGGCATCGCCTCGAGGCGTTTTGACGGCGCGGCGATCGACATGGGCGCGGAACCCTAACGATTAGCTCACTGGCCCAGCTCGGACAGCGCCGCCAGCAGCTCGGGCGAGAGCTCGCCCGCGTAGACCGGCTCGGCCCAGCCGCTCAGCCGCACCGCCAGATCCGCGCCAATCTCGACCTCGAGCTCACCGCCTTCGAGCTCGACCACGATCGGGCTCGGGGCGCCGCCCAGGAAGGCGGTGATCGCGGCGCCGCTGGCGCCGGTCCCGGAGGAAAGCGTCTCCCCCACCCCGCGCTCGAAGATCCGCGCCCTGACGCGGCTGCCCTCGATCGCGAGGAAGGAGACGTTGGTGCGGTTGGGGAACAGCTCGTGGCCTTCGATCCCCGGTCCGATCTCGCCGAGGTCGAGCTCGTCGAGCTCCTCGCCGACGACGATTGCGCACTGTGGATTGCCGATCGAGACGTGCTGGAACTCCCACTCGCGACCCGCCGCGCTCAGCGTCCCCTTCCCATCGCCGCCGCCGGCGGGGAAGTCCTTCGACGTGGTGGAGGCCCTGCCCATGTCGACCGAGCAGGTGAGGTCGCCGGTGATCGTCGGCCGGATCGGCCCGGCGACGGTGCTGATCGCGAACTCGTCCTCGTCCGTCCAGCCGTGGCGGCGCAGGTAGAGGATCGACTCCCGGGCGCCGTTGCCCGAGAGCTCGGCCTCCGAGCCGTCGGGATTGAAGATCCGCAGCTCGGCGACGAACCCCGGGTCCTCGTGCGGGGAGAGCAGCAGGACCCCGTCGGCGCCGACGCCGAAATGCGGATCGCAGAGCCACTCGACCCGCTTCTCATTCAGCTCCCAGGGAAGGTTCTGCGACTCGAGGATCAAATAGTCGTTCCCCAGCGCCTGCCACTTCTCGAATTTCACCCGCGGGACCCTAGTTGCTCGGCTGATGGGCCGAAATGTCGACTCAGGGACGACATATCGGCCCGTCGGCCATCTGTTCGGCTACTTGGGCGTTGGTGAGGGGGGTGCGGTCGATTTGGTGGAGGTTGGGGATCTTGCGCTGCCAGGTGAGCTGGCGGCGGGCGTAGTTGCGGGAGCGCTGCTTCATCGCCTCGACGTTGCCGGCGAGCAGCTCGTCGAAGCCGAGGGCCTTGCGGGCGGTGCGCGAGGGGCCCAGGGCCTCAGCACGGCGTGCCTCCCGCTCGGCGCCGGCGGCGATGATCGCCTCGGTACGGGCGTCGATCTGCTCGTAGAGCTGGGCGCGGTCCATGTCGAGGCCGAAGATCGCCGTCGGATGGCGGGTCTTCGACGACCAGAGCTCGGAATCGGCCGATTCCGGCGGAGCCTTCTCGAGCGAGAGGTCGGCCAGCGCCGCCCGCAGGTAGAGGCCGGTACCGCCGACGACGATCGGCGTCCTGCCAGCCGCGAGCGCCGCGTCGACCTCCGCATGGGCCAGCGGCATGTACTCGCCGACGTTGAAGCTGCGGGTGACGGGCACGAACCCGATCAGCCGGTGCTCCAGCTCAGCCTGCTCCTCGGCGGTCGCGGCGCCGGTGAGGACCCCGAGGCCCTCGTAGACCTGCAGGGCGTCGCAGGAGATCGCCAACGGGTCCTCGCCGCGCTCCCGCAGCAGCTGCGCCAGGGCGATCGCCACCCCGGTCTTTCCGACCCCGGTCGGGCCGAAGATCGCGAGGACGCTCAAAGGAGCTGCGAGAGCGGCTTTGCCGAGATCCCGGCAAGCGTCTGCGAGGTGGCGGCGTCGATCTCGACCATGACCAGCTCGCCGGGCTCCGCCATGCCCTCGAAGTTGGCCGCCTTGCCGTGGCGGGTCCGCCCCCGCAGTTTCGTCTCGTCGGTCCGGCTGGTGCCTTCCACCAGCACCTCCAGGGTGCGACCGACGAAGCGCTGCGCCTGTTCCCTGGCCCGGCGCTGAACCGCCTCGACGAGGCGCTCCATGCGCTCGACCTTGACCGGGTGCGCGAGCTGCTCGTCCATCGTCGCCGCGGCCGTTTCGCGGCGAGGGGAGAAGACGAAGGTGAAGGCGCCGTCGTAGCCGACCTCCTCGACGACTTCGAGGGTCTCGGCGAAGTCGGCCTCGGTCTCGCCCGGGAAGCCGACGATGATGTCGGTGGTGATCGCGCAGTCGGGGACGTGCTCGCGAATCAGGGCGACCCGGTCCATGTAGCGCTGGCGGTCGTAGGTGCGGCGCATCCGTTTGAGCACGGCGCTGGAGCCCGACTGCAGCGGCAGGTGAATCTGCTCGCAGAGCGCCGGCAGCTCGGCGTGGGCGCGAATCACGTCCTCCTTCATGTCCTTCGGGTGCGGGCTGGTGTAGCGGATCCGGTCGATTCCCTCGACCGCGTCGACCCGCGCCAGCAGCTCCGCGAAGCTGGTGCGGCGGTCCTTGGGCAGGTCGCGGCCGTAGCTGTTGACGTTCTGCCCCAGCAGGGTCACCTCGCGGACGCCGTCGGCGGCCAGCGATTCCGCCTCGGCCAGGAGCTCGAAGGGATCGCGGCTGACCTCGCGGCCACGGGTGGTGGGCACGATGCAGTAGGAGCAGGCGCAGTTGCAGCCCTGGGAGATCTGCAGCCAGCCCTGGAACTCGCGCTCGCGCCGGGTCGGCAGGTGGCCGGAGAAGTCCTCGAACTCGAAGTAGCCCTGGGCGCTGAGCGAGTCGGAGTTGAGGAACTCGGCCAGCTTGTGGATCTGCCCCGGCCCAAAGGCGACGTCGACGAACGGAAAGCGCTGGAACACCTCGTCCTTGACCGACTGCGCCCAGCAACCCCCGACCCCGACGATCCGCTCCGGCTCTTCCAGCTTGAGCCGCTTCGCCTCCCCGAGATGGGCGATGAAGCGGCTGTCCGCCGACTCCCGGATCGAGCAGGTATTGAAGAGGATCAAATCGGCCCGATCCCGGCTCTCCGCCTCCTCGTACCCCAGCGAAGCCAGCATCCCCCGCATCCGCTCGGAGTCATGCACGTTCATCTGACAGCCGAACGTGGTTACGTGAAAGCGCTTCCCCATCAGCGGCAGGTTAGCGCTGCGCTACTCGACTGAGAGCTCGCCTTCCATGCCGGCCTCGCGATGGCCCGGGACGGTGCAGAAGAACGTGTAGGTGCCCGGCGCCAGCTCGGTGCTGACCGAGGTCTCGCTTTCGGCGATCACTTCGGTGGCGGCGATCTCCTCGCCGTCTGCTTCGATCGCGACGTCGTGTTCGAGCGCAGAGGGATTGGTGAAGTCGATCGTGACTTTGCCGGGTTTGCTGCTCAGGCTGGCTTTGTCGTAGGCGATATCCGTGGCGTCGGCGGCTAGCGCGATCGTCCCGCCGGGACCCGAGGTGGTTTCGCCTTTGGGCTCTCCCCCAGCCTCGCTGCCGCCTTCGGCCTGCTCTCCGCCCGGCGCCGCGGCTTCGCCCTCAGCCCCAGCCTCGCCGGCGGCGGCATCGTTCCCCTCTTCTTCGAACTCCTCGCCGGCCTGCTCGAACTCAGCTTCCTTGTGGTGCTCCTCGTCCTGGGCGTGCAGCACCGAGAACGTCGCGGCGGCGCCGATCAGCACCGTGAACCAGAGGATCACGAGCGGGAAGGCCCTGCCGGGGAAGCTCTTCACTTTCAGCCCGACAAGGCTGATCAGCACCGCCGAAATCGCCAGGGCGATTCCGCATATGTAAAAGAGGTCTCCGTTGCTCATGGGGAAGCGGCGGAATCCTATCCGTCAGGACAGGCGGCCGGCAGTCAGGGAGCTAGGCCGCTTTTACCTCTGGGACCGCCGCCGAGACCTCAGGACCGGCCTCATCAGCCTCGACCGGCGCCGCGCCGTCGATGCCGAGCGCCGCGCGAACCTTGGTTTCGATCTCCAGGGCCAGCTCCGGGTTGTCTTTGAGGAACTGCTTGGCGTTGTTACGACCCTGACCCAGACGCGTCTCTCCGTAGGAGAAGAAGGAGCCCGATTTCTGCACCAGGTCCTGCTCGATGCCGAAGTCGAGCAGGCCGCCCTCGCGGGAGATGCCGACGCCGTACTCGATATCGAACTCGGCCTGGCGGAACGGCGAGGCGACCTTGTTCTTGACCACTTTGACGCGAACCCGGTTGCCGACCGCCTCGGTGCCTTCTTTGAGGGTCTCGATACGGCGGATGTCGAGCCGCTGGGAGGCGTAGAACTTCAGCGCCCGCCCGCCCGGCTGCGTCTCCGGCGAGCCGAACTGAACGCCGATCTTTTCGCGGATCTGGTTGGTGAAGAGGCAGACAGTTTTGGTCCGGTTGAGATTGCCGGCCAGTTTGCGCATCGCCTGCGACATCAGGCGGGCCTGCAGGCCGACCGTGGTGTCGCCGATCTGGCCGTCGAGCTCGGCTTTCGGGGTCAGCGCCGCGACCGAGTCGATCGCGACCACGTCGACCGCCCCGGAGGCGATCAGGCGGTCGGCGATCTGCAGCGCCTGCTCGCCGTAGTCCGGCTGGGAGACCAGCAGCTCGTCGGTGTCGACGCCGATCGCCCGCGAGTAGACGGGGTCGATCGAGTGCTCGGTGTCGATGAAGGCGCAGACGCCGCCGAGGGCCTGGGCCTGGGCGATGATGTGGTTGACCAGCGTCGTCTTTCCGGACGACTCGGGACCGAAGATCTCGACGATCCGCCCGCGCGGGACGCCGCCGATGCCGAGGGCCAGGTCCAGCGCCAGCGCCCCGGTCGGGATCGCGTCGACCTTGACCGTGCCTTTGTCGCCGAGGCGCATCAGCGAGCCCTCGCCGAACTCCTTCCTGATGCCGCTGACCGCGCTCTCCAGCGCCGCGTCCTTGGCTTTCGCTTCCTTGGCCGAAACGTCGTTCAAGTTGGTCCTTCTGTCTGCCATCTCGATCACCTCACTGCCACCCTCTTCCGGGCAGCTGGACTTGGGCCAACGGGACATATCGCGCACCCGAAGGCTGGAGTTCAGAACGGTAGAGGGAGATCCGGACGCCATCAAACCAACCCGTACGCTCCGTCGGCGAAGGGCCGGACGGAATCTCCACCGGCATCGGTCGCCGCGATCCGCGTCCCTCGGCGCGGACCCTGGCGACAGTCACATGCGGCCAGAACGGCCGCTTCTTCGGCTCGTAGAGCCCCTCGAAGGCCAGGATCCGACCCAAGTTGTCCTCCAGCTTCTCAACTGGGCCTCCCAGCACAGGCAGCGCAACCAATCGAGGCCTGCCGCGCGCCGGGCGACCAACCGGGCCCCCCAACTCCATCAGCACCGGATGCTCGGCAGCCCATTCGATCACCTCGGCGATCGGCTCGACGTCGCTCAGCGGCCGGTTGCCGAGGAAGGCAAGGGTGACGTGGAGCGACTCCGGCGCCACTCGCCGCAGCGCCGGATCGGCCAGCTCGATCTCGCCCCAGGCCGCGATGTCCTTGCGGACCATCTCCGGCAGGTCGAGCGCGACGAACATCCGCACGGGCTTGCTTTCGGTGGCTGGCTTGCTCACCCGATCCACGCTACGGCGTCAGGACGCACGCGTTAAGGCCCCTTCGCAAGAAGTTCGGGCCGATTTACGCGCGGCTTCGAAACGTCAGCCCTAGAGCGACGGCTCGGCGCCGCCGAGGAGCATTCGCAGCAGGTGCATGCCGACCAGGGCCGAGCGTTCGCGGATGTCGTCCCGACCGCCGGGGATGACCGGGTCGCGAGCGATGCTGGTGCCGTCGGCGAGGCGGGCGTTGAAGCAGACGTACCCGACCGGCTTCTCCTCCGTCCCGCCGGTGGGCCCGGCGATGCCGGTGATCGAGACCGCGACATCGGCATCGAAGCGCTTCAGCGCCCCGATCGCCATCGCCTCCGCCACCTGCGGCGAGACGGCGCCCATTTCCTCCAGGAGCCGCGAGTCGACGTCGAGCAGTTCTTCTTTGGCCTCGTAGGTGTAGGCGACGATGCCACCGCGCATGTATTTGGAGGCGCCCTCCAGGGTGGTGATCCGCGCCGCCAGCAGGCCGCCGGTGCAGGACTCGGCCAGCCCCAACCGCCGGCCCTTCAGCAGCTCGGCCACCTGGGCGTCGATCGTCTCGCCGTCGAGGCTGAAGAGATGACGTGCGTGGCGCTCCGCGAGGCCTTCGCGCACCGCCTCCGCGGCGGCCGCCGCCTCGTCGCGGTAACGGACGTCGATCTCGATCTCGCCGCGGCGCAGGCAAGTGGTTATCTCGACCGCGGCGACGTCGGTGCCGGCCGACTCGATCTCACGCAGGCTCTTGGCGATCTCCGACTCCGGCACCCCGAACATCCGCAGCGTGTAGCCGCGCAGCGGCGTCGCCCGCGCGAGCACCGCGCGCACGGGCTCGGTCTCCAGCGCCACCGGCCACATCGGTCGCAGCTCGCGCGGGGGGCCGGGCAGGACGATCACGACCCGCTCCCCGGCCGGGACCACCAGCCCCGGCGCGGTGCCGACGGGGTCGAGCGCGAT
Source organism: Solirubrobacterales bacterium (assembly GCA_049790835.1). GTDB lineage: Bacteria > Actinomycetota > Thermoleophilia > Solirubrobacterales > 70-9 > VAYN01. The sequence continues at coordinate 5,274 of JBAQZI010000100.1, read as the reverse complement.
CGCGCCCTCGGGCACCATCGCCTGCTTGCGGTTGGCCTCCATCACCGCCCGCTCGTCGAAGCCGCCGCGGCGGACGAAGCCACGCAGGATCGCGGCGATCCTCTCCTCGACCACCTCGTCGAGCACCAGCTCGCGGCCGGCGAAGCGGGCGACCACCTCTCCAGTTAGGTCGTCCGCGGTCGGGCCGAGGCCGCCGGTGGTGACGATCAGGTCCATCCCCTCGGCCGCCATGAACCGCAGCGCCGCCTCGAGGTCGTCGGGGCGGTCGGCGACGACGAGGATGTGGGCGACCTCCACGCCCCGCTCGGCCAGCCGTTCGGAGACCCAGGGGCCGTTGGAGTCGGAGATGCGCCCGGTCAGAACCTCGGTTCCCGTAACGACGATGCCGGCGCGAATCACGCGCTGAAGCTACCGGACCCGGACATTGCTTTCCGAGGTTCCAAATCCACGCCATTCGTGGAAAAGGAACCGCGGAACGGTTTTAGGCGTCGGGATCGGACTCGAGCGCGATCGTCTCGGGCTGGGACGGTCCGACCTGCCCGGCCGGAGCCAGCACCCGGTTGAGATCGGCCTGGGTGATCAGCACCTGGCGCGGTTTCGATCCCTCATAGCCGGAGATCACGCCGCGGCGCTCGAGCATGTCGATCAGGCGCCCGGCGCGGGTGTAGCCGACCCGCAGGCGGCGCTGGATCATCGAGACCGAAGCCGTCTCGGTCTGCACGACCAGGCGGATCGCCTCGTCGAGGAGGTCGTCGCTGTCGGGGTCGAACTCGCCCTCGTGGCCCTCCTCGACCACCTCCTCCGGCGTCTCCAGCAGCTCGGCCTCGAACTCGGGTTCGCCCTGCTTGGCCCAGTGGTTGGTGATGCGGGCGATCTCGTCCTCGGTGATGAAGGCGCCCTGGACGCGCTGCAGCTTCGAGCTGCCGGCGCCGCGGAAGAGCATGTCGCCCTGGCCGAGCAGGGACTCCGCCCCGCCCTGGTCGAGGATCACCCGCGAGTCGGTCTGCGAGGAGACGGCGAAGGCGATGCGGGAGGGGATGTTGACCTTGATCGTGCCGGTGATGATGTCGGTCGAGGGGCGCTGGGTCGCCAGCACCAGGTGGATGCCGGTGGCGCGCGACTTCTGGGCGAGGCGGATGATCGAGTCCTCGACTTCGGCCGGGGCGACCATCATCAGGTCCGCGAGCTCGTCGATCACGCAGAGGATGTGCGGCAGCGGCGCGTCGCCCTTCTTCTTGCGGTAGCGGTTGAGCTCGACCAGGTTGCGGCAGCGAGCCTCGCTCATGATCCCGTAGCGGGTCTCCATCTCGCCGATCAGGTTGGAGAGGACGTTGGCCGCCAGGCGCGGCGAGGTGACCACCGGGGTCAGCAGGTGCGGCACGTTCTCGTAGTGGTTGAGCTCGACCTGCTTCGGGTCGACCAGGACGAGGCGGACCTCGTTCGGCGAGGCCTGCATCAGGATCGAGGAGAGGATTCCGTTGACGCAGGCGGACTTGCCGGAGCCGGTGGTGCCGGCGACGAGCACGTGCGGCATCTTCGCCAGGTCGGTCCAGACCGGGTTGCCGTCGATCCCCTTGCCGAGCCAGGCGACCAGTGGCGAGGTCTTCTCCGGGCGGCCGGCGTAGATGTCGCCGAGGCGGACGATGCGGCGGCGGGCGTTCGGGACCTCGACCCCAACCGCCTGCTTGCCGGGGATCGGGGCGAGGATGCGGATATCGGTGGAGGCGAGGGCGTAGGCGAGGTCGTTGGCCAGCTCGGTGACTTTCTTGACCTTGATCCCCGGCGCCAGGCGCAGTTCATAACGGGAGACGTGGGGGCCGCTGACGACGCCGACGATCTTCGCCTCGACGCCGAAGTGGCCGAGGGTCTCGACCAGTTTGCGGCCGGTGACTTCCTGGTCGCGCGGGTCCGGGCCCTTGTCTCCTTTGCCGCGCTCCAGAGCCTTCGCGGGCGGCGGCCGGTAGTCGATCTCATCCGAAGTCGTGACGCCGCGCTTCTCGCCCATCGGGGTCAGGGCGATCTGCTCCGGCTCGGCCGGCTCGACGGCGACCGCGTCCTCCTCGGAGGTCGAGATGTCCTCGAGTTCGCGGTCGAAGTCGTCGGCGGCGATCGCCAGGTCCGGCTCGTCCTCGGGCTCCTCCGCCAGCTGCACCGTCGGCTCGAACTCGTCGGTGTCCGGGTAGGAGCTCATGACGTCTGTCTCGCCGGCGACCGTCGCGGCCTCGGAGCGGGTCTGGCGCTGCTCGCGCCAGTCGGCATGGGTGCGGGCGACCGTCTTCGCCGCCGCGTCGCTGCCGTGGAAGACGCCGCGGAAGGTCGCCTTGACGGCGCGGCCGATCCCCCGGGCGAGGGTCGATACGGACGTGCCGGTCAGCAGCATCCCCCCGACCAGCAGGATCAGGACGGTGAAGATGCGTGACCCGACCGTCCCGAACAGGTAGGTGAGGCCGGTCTCGACCCCGTAGCCGACCTTGCCCCCCTCCCAGCCGAAGAAGAGGACGAAGACGAGATAGACGCCAAAGGCGACCAGGAAGAGCCCGATCAGATCGAGGTGCCGCTGCTCCAAGCCGGCGGGCAGGTGCAGTCCGCCTTTCGGCTTGGCCGCTTTGGCTCGTTTTTTCCCGGCTTTGGCTTTGCGCGCGGGCGCGCGCTTCTTGCGAACGAACATGCAGTCCCGGTTCGACGCGCGGGCACGCTCCCCTGCGGATAAATTCGCTTTAAATCCTGCAGGGAGCGGCGGAGTCGGGGACTAACATCGATTCGATGCTCTCTGAGACCGACTCCAGCGGCGGCCGCGTCCTCGTCGTCGAGGACGACGCCGACATCGCCGACGTCCTGCGCCGCTCGCTGCGCAACGAGGGCTACGAGGTCAAGACCTCGGCCGACGGGGTCGACGCCCTCGACGTCGCCGCCGGCTTCGTGCCTGACCTTGTGGTCCTCGACCTCGGGCTTCCCCGCCTCGACGGGATCGAGGTCTGCCGCCGCCTGCGCCAGGACGGCGACGTGCCGATCCTGATGCTGACCGCGCGGGCCGAGACCGAGGACCGCGTCACCGGCCTCGACAGCGGCGCCGACGACTACCTGGTCAAGCCGTTCGAGCGCCAGGAGCTGTTGGCCCGGATTCGGGCGCTGCTGCGGCGGCGCCCACCCCGGGGTACCGCCTCGATCGAGGTCGGCGATCTGCAGCTCAACCCGGACACCCGCGAGGTGCGCCGGGGGGAGCGTGAGATCGAGCTGACCAACCGCGAGTTCGAGCTGCTCGAGTTCCTGATGCGCAACGAGCGCCTGGTGATCTCCCGCGAGCGCCTGCTCGACGAGGTCTGGGGCTATGACCCGATGGCGGCCACCAACACGATCGACGTCTTCATCTCCAACCTGCGACGCAAGCTCGAGGCCGGCGAGGAGCCGCGGCTGCTGCACACCAAACGCGGCGCCGGCTACGTGCTGAAGGACTGACGTGCGCCCGCGCGCCGCCCGCGCCAGAGCCTGGCTGCGCCGCCTCCTCCACCCGCGTTCCTGGCCCGTGCGCTGGCGCCTGGCAGCGGTCTCGGCCGGCCTCACGCTGGCCATCCTGCTGCTCTTCGGGGGCGCGATCGGGAAGATCGCGACGCAGCGGATCCGCGACGACTTCAACGGCGAGGTGCGCAGCGCGGTCCAGATCCTGGCTGGGGAATTCCGCGTCGTCTACACCCCGTTCGGCTCGGAAGCGCGGCGCGGGCCGCAGCTCGACGCCTTCGTCCTTCCCGACGACGCCTCCGCCAGGGTCTTCGACGTCGACGGCAACCTGCTCAAGCAGAGCACCGACTCAGCCGGTCTGGGCCCGCCCGGGGCCGGGATCTCCAACTATGGCGACATGCGGGTGGCGACCGAGCGGATCACCTCCGAAGACGGGACCACCACCGGCTTCGTCCAGTACGGGCGCAGCCTCGACCACATCGACGACACGGTCGGCCGGGTCTGGCTGCTGATCCTCGGCGGCATCCTCGGCGGCACCCTGCTGGCCAGCCTCGCCGGGGTTGCGATCGCCGGGCGGGCGATGCGGCCGATCGCTTCCCTGACCGCGACCGCGCGCGAGATCGCCGCCACCGGCGACCCCTCGCAGCGGATGCCGGAGCCCGCTGACGACGACGAGGTCGGCGAACTGGCGCTGACCCTGGAGCAGATGCTGCGCTCGCTCGACGCCGCCCGGGCCGAGCGCGAGGGGGCGATGCAGAAACAGCGGGAGTTCGTCGCCGACGCCTCGCACGAGCTGCGCACCCCGCTGACCAGCGTGCTCGCCAACCTCGAGCTGCTGCAGGCCTCGCTGGAGGGCCCGGGCCAAGCCGAAGACCGCGAGATCGTCGACTCCGCCCTGCGCTCCTCGCGGCGAATGGGCCGGCTGGTCGGCGACCTGCTGCTGCTCGCCCGGGCCGACGCCGGCCGGCTCGACAAGCACCGCCGCTGCGACCTCGCCGAAGTCGCCGGCGACGCCGCCGCCGAGGCGGCGCCGCTGATGGGCAACCGTACCCTGACCGTCGACAACGACCGCCCGCTGCGGGTGGAAGGCAGCGCCGACGAGCTGCACCGCATGGTCCTCAACCTGCTCGACAACGCCGCCCGCCACACGCCGGCCGGAGCCACGATCGAGCTCAGCCTGCGCCAGGAGGACGGCGACGCGGTCGTCGAGGTCGCCGACGACGGCGCCGGCATCCCGGCCGCGATGCGGGAGCAGATCTTCGACCGCTTCGTCCGCGGCGCCGCCGGCCCCGGCGACACCTCCGGCGGTACCGGCACGGGCCTGGGCCTGGCGATCGTCGCCGCCGTCGCCGCCTCCCACGGCGGCACGATCGAGGCCCTGGAGTCGGGATCGGGCGGAGCCCTCTTCCGCGCCCGCATCCCCCTGGCAAAGCCTGAGAAAGTCGTTAGCAGGCCTTTAAAAGCGCTTTAGAGCCCAGTTCTAGATTTTTCGGCGGACGAGACACCAACAGGCCCACCGGGACACTCTCCCCAGACATCGTCCCGGTGGGTCTTCTTTCGTGGCCCGAGGTAGAGGGACGGGGATAGCCCTCCCCGAAATTCAGTCGCGCGCGCTGAAGCGCGCTGCTCCGCAACATGCGGCGCGCCTATGGCGCGCAAGGATCAGATTGCATATCGCGTGCACGGGAGCTGACGATGCATCAACGCTGCGCGCCCGGACCTTTGCAAGCCGCTGTCCTTTCCAGCTACTGACGGCGATCGGTGGGTCGTGTGGGGAGGGTCCGAGAACGGAGCCTGTTTGCCCCGCCCGCAGGACCC
>JBAQZI010000099.1:0-3619 GCA_049790835.1 Solirubrobacterales bacterium | reverse complement strand
GTGCTGCCGGTGGTGGCGGCGCTGGCGCTCTCGCGCGCGGCCCCGCTGCCGCTCGCGGCCGCCCTCTCCTATGCCCGGCCCGGCGAGGGAACCGGGCGCCTGCTCGGCGAACGCCTGCGCGCCCGGCCCGCCGGGGCGGGAGTGGCGATCGCCGCCGCTCTCGCCCTCGCCATGGTCGGACTTGAAGCCCTCCCCCTGATCGTTTGCGCCGCCGCCGTCACCGCGCTCGTCGGGGCATTTGCCCGGCGCCGCCTGGGAGGCGTGACCGGCGACGTCATGGGCGCGGCGACCGAGCTCACCGCCACGTTTGGCCTGGTCGCCGCCGCCGGCTTGGCGGGCTGAACGCCTGGAGGAGCGCCACGAGGACAGCTGCCGGATGGTGTTCGAGGAGGGCGAGCCCGAGGCCGAGATGTGGATCGACGCCTGCGATCCGCCCCACCATCTCGCCGTCCGCCGAGGATTCGAAGCCCCGAGCTGGTGCGTTCGTCCTTTGTATCCGCATGGGTGACAAACGACGAACGGAGCCGCCCGCGGCTTGCGCGCGGTCGGAGCGCGTCCCGATGGCTTCTCGGTCACCGCACAGAAGACCGTCGCCGTGCCCGTCGATCGCCTCTATGAGGCGTCGTCGACGAGTCTCTGCGCAAGCGCTGGCTGACCGACGCCGAGCTTCGCGGGCGCACCGCCACGAAGCCGACGTCGGCCCGGTTCGACTGGGGTGACGGCGAGTCCCGGCTCGTCGTCGGGTTCACCGCGCATGGCGCGGTGAAGAGCACCGTGGCCCTCGAGCATGAGCGACTCGCCGACGCCGCGCAAGCCGAGCGGACGAACGCCTTTTGGCGCCAGCGCCTGGCCGTGTTGGCGGCGCAGCTCGAGGAGCGGTCGGAGCAGCCCTACGAAGGCTTCGGCGCGTAGCGGTTGTGGAACATCAGGGTGTTGCCGTCGGGGTCTTTGAAGATGGCCATCAGGCAGACGCCGCTGTCGATCGTCTCGGCGATGAACTCGACGCCCTTGGACTCGAGCTCGGCGCGGGCCGCTTCGACGTCGTCGACGTGGAGGGCGATCGGGTTGCGGCTCGGCTTGAACTCCTGGCCCACCGAGGCGGCGTCCATGATCTGCAGGGTGAGGCTGCCGGTCTCGAACTCGCCGGCGGGGATTTTCTCGTAGTCGACCGAGTGCTCGAGGCCCAGCGTCTCGCCGTAGAACCTCCGCGCCGCGGGATAGTCCCTGACGAAGACGGTGAGGAAGTCGACGCCGGTGACGGTGATCGCTGAGGCCATGCCGCGCAGTCTAGGCGGAGCGGGCGATGTAGACGGCCTTGTGGTGGGCGTCGTCGTCGAAGGGCTGCTTCAGCACCGCGTCTTCGCCGTGGCCGAAGACCTCCAGGCACTCGAGGCCGCTCGCCTCCAGCGCGGCCAGCACCTCGGCTTCGGGGAAGTGGCGCTGGCGGTGCATCTCCGGCGCAATCAGCGGCCCGTCCCCGCCCGCCAGCGGCCAGACCTCGAAGCTGGCTTCGGAGATCGCCCCGGGCCCGACGTCCCGGGACGAACGCCCCTTCCAGACCAGGCGCCGGCCATCGCGCTCGACCACGACTTCTTCGGCGAAGAAGGTGCGGTAGGCCTCGAGCGCGTTGACGTCGAACATCAGCAGCCCGCCTGGCTCGAGGTTGCGGCGCATCCCGCTCAGCGCCTGCTCCAGCTCCTCGCCGCTGAGCAGGTAGTTGACGGCGTCGTCGAGGCACCAGACGAGGTCGAACTGACCGAAGTCGGGAAGGTCGCGCATGTCGGCGACGGAGAGGTCGACCGCGTCGCCGACCTTGGCCTGGGCCAGCGCGACCATCGCCGGCGAGATGTCGCTGGCGGTCACCTTCCAGCCGCGGCTCAGCATCGGGATGAAGCTCTTGCCGGTGCCGCAGGCGACGTCGAGCAGGCGATTGCCCCGCAGCCCGAGCCGCTCGAGTTCGGGCAGGAGGTTGCCCAGCCACAGCTCGTAATCGTGATGAGCGGTGAAATCGTCGTAGACCGGCGCGATCGCCTGATAAGCGATCTCCGCATCCCGTCCCCGCTCTTTCCCTACCATTTCGACCCCCACGAGCAAGAGACCGCGCCCATAGTCAGAACAGTTTCAACAGTTAAGTTCCCTCGCGCGGTCTTCGGTTATGTAAGTTCGTTTGATCAGCACTCGAAACGGGCATCGGGATGTCGGTGACGATGGCTGGGAGTGGGGTGAGGCACATAGGGTCTGTCTGCGGATGGCGTATCGCTACGCCAGCAATCCGAGCGAGGCGGAGGACATAGCCCAAGATGCTTTGCTTCGCGCCTGGCGCCGTCGCTCGACGCTCCGCGAGGCCGACCGGCGCAACCAGTGGCTGTCGACGATCGTCCGCAACGAGGCCTTCCGTCAGCACGCCCGGGTCCGCCCCGACCCGACCTCGGAAATCGAGACCTACGAGGGCGCCGAGGACGCCCAGGTCGTGGCCACGGTCGAACGGGCCGACCTGCACGCGGCGATGGAGCGGTTGAACGAACGCGACCGCCAGCTGCTTGAGCTGCGCTACGGCGAGGATCTAACCCAATCGGCGATCGCGCGCCGGCTCGGCATCCCCGAAGGCACCGTCAAGGTGCGCTTGCATCGGGCCCGCGACAAGCTGCGCCGCGAGTACGTGCTTCAGTGATTGGCGGCGACTCGCCGCATCTCCGCCGCGGCGGCCTGGGGGCCGACGTAGGGGACCAGCATCGCGAACAGCAGGTCGGGCAGGCGCTCGGGCAGCCGGTCGGCGCGGCCGGCCAGCAGCTCGTCGAAGATCAAGCCGGAGACGGCCCCGGCCGACATCAGCGAGATGTTTTCCGGCAGCTCCTTGCCGCCCGCCAGCTCGCGACCGGCGTCGAGGTACTCGGTGAAGCGGGCGATCGCGTTCCAGTGCAGCTGGCGGGCGTCGGCGCCGGCGGCGGCGACCTCGACCACCGCGGTCCGGGCCAGCTCCGGGTCGACGGCGAAGAGGTCGACGATCGCGGTCAGGCCGTCGGTCATCCGCGCCATCCAGGTCGCATCGCCGTCGCAGTTGGCGACGACCTCGGCGAAGACCTGCTCGACCAGCATCTCGTAGGCGGCGAGGAAGCAGTCGTGCTTGTCGTCGAAGTACTTGTAGAAGGTGGTGCGGGAGGTCTGCGCCTCCTCGATCACGTCGGCGACGGCCGTTTCCTTGTAGCCCTTGCGGCCAACCACGCGGATCATTGCCGCCAGGATTGGTTGACGCCGTGATTCGGGTGCTGCCATAGGCCCGCTTTCGAGGGAGGCTGAACTACCGGATACATTGATCATAGCGGCGTCGTGTACGAAGGTGTTTACTTAGATTCTTCGCCCACCTCCCTTGCTGCCGCATCCGGGCCTAGATACGCAACCAGCGTCGCAAAAAGCAGGTCCGAAAGCAAGCTGGGAAGTTGGTCCGCCCGGCCGGCGACGAGCTCGTCGGAGATCAATCCGACCACCGCTCCGGCTGCCATCCGCGAGGTATTGGCGGGAAGGCCGCGGCCGCCGGGGGCGAAGTCGCGCCCCTCGTCGAGGAAGGGGGTCAGCCGCTGTACCGCGGCGCGGAAGCGCCGCTGCGCCGCCGGGCCCGCGG
>JBAQZI010000098.1:0-38600 GCA_049790835.1 Solirubrobacterales bacterium | reverse complement strand
GGAGGGTTCGGCGATCAGCAGGAAGGCGGTGAGCGCGGCGACGACGAGCGCGGCGCCGCCGACGTCGACGCGGCGGATCCGCTGGCCGCTGAAGCGGGCACCGAGTGGCAGCGCGAAGACGACGCTCGCGACCAGCAGCGGCTGCACCACCGCCAGCCGTCCGATCCCCAGCGCCGCCGCCTGCGCGACGAAGCCAAGCCCGTCGGCGGCGATCCCGGCCAGCCAGACCGGCCGCCTCGCCATCCGCAGCAGCAGCCCCGAGCTGGCGCCCTCGGAGGGCGCTTCGAGCCCGGCCCGCTGCTGCAGAACGGTGCCGAGCGCGAAGAGCAGCGCCGCGCCGAGAGCGAGAACTATGTCCACCGTGGCGCCTCCGGTCGGTCGCGGGCCGTAGAGAGCGCACGATATGCGCTGTAGAGCACGACGGGCCGGTTTGCTTCAATTCTCGGACCAGAGAAAGGAGGTGGTCCTAATTTTGAGTCACATGCTTGAGGGGACTCTGGAGGTGCAGGGCCGCTAGGCGCCGCACTGGTTTGGGCGCCCGGCGGAATCCACCCCGGGCACCGGCGAGCGAAGGAAGGCCGGACGTTGTCCCACCCGGCCGCGGTTTCCGAGTTCGTTCCATGCACCAGCGCAAGGGCCGCCTTCGGGCGGCCCTTGCTCGTTTATGTTGAAGAGCAGCCATGGACGAGAGCACCCGAGCCACGTTGGAGCAGCTGCAACCCCTGGTCGGCCAGTGGACCATCGAGGCCACGTTCCCGGAAATGCCGCCGAACGAGGAGCGCGGGCACACGATCTTTCAATGGGGACCGGGGGAGGCGTTCCTGATTCAGCGCTGGGAGACGCCGGTTGACGCCGCTCCGGACGGGGTCGCGATCTTCGCCGTTGACGAGGACAGCGGCGACCTGGTCCAGCACTACTTCGACTCCCGCGGCGTCGTCCGCAAATACGCGACGAGCTTCGAGGAGGGCGTTTGGTCGCTGCGGAAACTGACCTCGGGATTTGCCCAGCGCTTCCGCGGCGAGCTCAGCGCCAACGGCGACACGATCAAAGGCGTTTGGGAGAAAGCCGACGACGGCTTCGACTGGGAGCACGACTTCGTTCTCGTCTACCGCAGGGTCGCTTAGCTCGGTCCCGCCCCCTGCCCCCGGAAGCACGATTTAATGCTCCGATGGCCGCAGAGGACAGATACGTCACGGCGAGCGGCCTGCGCGGCCTGACCCGCTTCTACGACTCGATCATCGCCCTGACCATGCGCGAGCGGCTGTTCCGCGGCAGGCTCACCCGGCAGGTGCTGGCCGACCTGCCGGCGCAGGCGCGCATCGCCGACGTCGGTGCCGGCACCGGGACCCTCGCGATCGCGCTCGCGGCCGCCGCCCCGGCCGCCGCGGTGGTCGCGGTTGACGGCGACCCGGAAGTCCTGGCACTCGCCGAGGGCAAGGACGGCGCCGCGGCGGTGGAGTGGAAGCAGGGCCTGGCGAACCAGCTGCCGCTCGCCGACGGCAGCTGCGACCGGGTGGTGATGTCGCTACTGCTCCACCATCTGGACGCCGAGGGCAAGCGCGCCGCCCTGGCCGAGGCTCACCGCGTGCTCCGCGGCGGAGGCCGGCTCCACATCGCCGACTGGGGCAGGCCGCAGGACCCGTTGATGCGGGCGGGCCTCTTTGCCCTGGCGATCTTCGACGGCTTCGACGGGATCCGCGACCATGCCGCCGGCCGGCTGCCGTCATTCATCGAGAGCGCCGGCTTCAGTCGGGTTGACCGCCAGGACCGGCTGCGGACCGCTTGGGGAAGCCTCGAGCTGCTCAGCGCGACGCGCCTTTGAACGACGAATCGAATCCTCCCACCGTGGGTAATAGGGAAACGATGCGATCGCTGCCGGGGTCCTTCGCGGCTGTCATTTGCCTGCTTCTCTGCCTCCCCGCCGGCGGCGGGGCGGCCGCCCCGAGCGCTCCCGCAACCCCGAGCTGCGCCGCCGGCCCGACCACGGTTGGCGACACCACCTACGGCACCCCCTGCGCCGACCTCATCGTTGCCCCCTCCGCGGTCGCCGCGGTCGAGGGCGGCGGAGGCGACGACACGATTATCGCGGCGCCGATCGCGGCCAGCGCTCCCTGCCCCAGCGCCTGCTTCCTCGGGATCGGCAGCCAGGTTTTCGATGGTGGCCCCGGCGACGACATCGTCTTCGGCCAGCGCGGCAACGACACCCTGCGCGGCGGCGAAGGCAACGACCAGCTCTTCGGCGGCATCGGCGACGACGTCCTCGCCGGCGGCCCCGGCAACGACCGGCTCGCGGGCGGCTTCGGTGCTGACGCGATCGACGGCGAAGCCGGTGACGACTTCATTCACGGCGACAGCACCATCGACCGCATCCGCGACAGCGGTGGCGGCACCGACACGCTCAGCTACGCGACCGGGATCACGCCCGGGTTCGGCGGCGAAGCCGTCACGAAAGCGGGTTACGAGAACCTGCTGCCGCAATCGGTCGACCGCGGCGTCTTCCTCGATCTCGGTGCCGGCGGGGAGAACGGCAACAACGGCGTGGCGCCCCTGGGTGGCGGTGTCGATGAAGTGGAAGGCGGCAGCTTCGAGATAGTGATCGGGACGGCTTTCTCCGACCACATCGTCGGAACCACGTCGACCCAGACGATCTACGGCGGTGGCGGCGCCGACGCGCTGAGCGCCGGTGGCGGTGCTGCCGCTCTCGACGGTGGCGCCGACGGCGACAACGTCGATGCCGGCGGCATCGACCCCCCCGAACCAGACGAGGTCAGCGTCGGCTTCATGACCCCTGGCCAAGGCGCCTACGCCCAGCTCTACCTGACCGGCAGCGAGGGCAGCGACTCGGTCACCGTGACCTACTCGCCGGGCGCGGTCACCTTCACGCTCGGCGGTGCGGCCACCTTTGCGACGCCCACTGGCGGCTGTGTCCCCGCCTCGAACCAGATGACCTGCACGCTGACGACGCCGCTCGACTCGGTTCTGCTCGCCGGCATGGGCGGAGAGGACACGTTCTCGACCGCTGGCTTCCCGGCGACGACGACCGTGGTGACGATCGGCGGCGAGGGTGCCGACTCGCTCACCGGCGGCGTCGACAGCGAAGACGTGTTGGTCGATGGCCTCGACACCGAGGCCGGGGGCGGGGACGTCCTCAGCGGGCTCGGTGGTGACGACGCCCTCCTGCACAACGCCGGCGCCGACCTGATCTATGGCGGCGACGGCAACGACCTCTTCCTCTCCAATTCGGTCTGCGACGGCAACCTGCTGAGCGGCGGCCCCGGCCGCGACAACGCCTCCTGGGCGCGCTTCAAAGAAGGCGTGGGGGCCAACCTCGGCAGCGGCCACGCTGGGTGGCCGGGAGGCGGCGCTGACCCGGTCTGCGCCGGGGCGACCGACTCGCTGGGCGAAATCGAGGACCTCGAGGGCAGCAACTCCGCCGACGTCTTCTACGGCGACGGCGGGCCCAACCAGTTGCTCGGCCACCAAGGCCCCGACGTCTACCACGCCGCCGCCGGTGCCGACACGATCCTCGCCAACTCCGGCGACTCCGACCCGGTCATCGACTGTGGTGAGGACATCGACCGCGCGCTGATCGACTTCGCGCAGTACGGCGACGCCACCCCAGTCAACTGCGAGGTGGTGCGCGAAGCGGCACCGAACAGCTTCCAGCTCCTGCCCGGCTTCCCGATTCCGATCCCGCCACGGCCGCCGGTGGTTCCGGCTGTCAAGCAGCCGCCTCGCGATCGCACCCCGCCGCGGACCAAGATCCTCGCTCGCCCACGGGCGATCCTGACGACGACCAAGGCGCGGGCGCGGGCGGTCTTCCGCTTCGCCGCCAACGAGCGCGGCTCCAGCTTCCGCTGCAAGCTCGACCGCAAGCCGTACCGACCCTGCGCCTCCCCCCGCGTCTACAGGCTGGCGCCCGGCAGGCACACGGTCCGCATCTTCGCCGTCGACCGCGCCGGCAACGCCGACCGCACCCCGGCTCTGCTCAGCCTCCGGGTCCGGCGTCGCTAGCCGGTTACCCTGCCCGCAGGCACCTGGCAGGCACGCCCACAGGAGGAGCAAGGATGGCCAAGGATCTCTACACCGCCGAAGCGCATGTCACCGGGGGGCGCGTCGAGGGGCACGGCCGTACGTCCGACGGCGCCCTCGAGGTCGACCTCCGCCCCCCGGCCGAGGCGGGCGGCGAGGGCGGCGGCACCAATCCCGAGCAGCTCTTCGCGGTCGGCTACGCGGCCTGCTTCGAGAGCGCCCTGGCCGCCGTTGCCCGCCGCAAGAAGCTCGAGATCGGCGAGGTCGAGATCGACTCCAAGGTGAAGCTGAGGACCGGCGAGGACCGCAGCTTCACGATCGCCGCCGAGCTTCACGTCACCCTGCCCGCGGTCGTAGGCGACGATGCCGTCGAGTTGGTCCATGCCGCGCATCAGGTCTGTCCCTACTCCAACGCCACCCGCGGGAACATCGAGATCGTGCTGACCGCCAACGGCACCGCCGTCGACGGCTGAGGCTCAGGCCGACTCCCCCTCGACGAAGCGCTTCAGCTTCTCGGGCATGCTGTCGATCAGCTGGCCGCGCAGCACGCCGACCAATGGCCCGCGGATGACCATCCCCAGCATGCGACCGAGATCGACCTCCAGCGAGTAGGTGGCGCTGGTACGGCCGTCGCCGAGGTCCTCTAGCTCCCAGCTGCCCTCGACCGACTTCAGCTCGCCGTCCTCCTGGGTCCAGGAGATCCGGGTCGGCGAGTCGTAGCTGAAGCGCATGTCGGCGCCCAGGGTGCGCACCTTGGCGTCGGTCTCCATATGGACCAGCGTCTGCTCACCGTCGCCGTCGTGCTCCAGGCATTCGGCGACCTTGATCTCCGGCTGCCAGCGCGGCGAGCCCTCGACGTCGGCGGCGATCACGTAGACGGCGTCGATCGGCGCGTTGATCTCGGTGCTGGCGGATCCGCGAATCGTTCCCATCGGCTCTAGACCTCCTGTCCCAGCAGCGTCGTTTCGCCGCCACGCGCTGGGGGTACGAATTTCTTAACGGGTTGCAAAATCGAAAGGAGAGAGATCGTGGGAATCATCGGATGGATAGTCCTCGGCCTGCTCGCCGGGGCGATCGCAAAGCTGATCATGCCCGGTGACGACCCCGGCGGCATCATCGTGACCATGCTGATCGGTATCGCCGGGGCCATCGTAGGAGGCCTTATCGCCAGCGCTCTGAACATCGGAGACCTCGACGAGTTCTTCGATATCGGTACCTGGCTGATCGCCATCGGCGGCTCCCTGCTGCTCCTGGCGATTTACCGGATGATCGCCGGCGACCGAACCGCCGGGCCTGTGGCCGGCAATCGGCGTTAGGCAAGCGATGCCGTTCTGGATCGCCCGCCGTGCCGCCCCTGCCGTTTGGAAGCGGATCCCGTGGAAGATGGTCTGGGCGATCGCCGTCTGGCTCGGGAACAAAGGCAGGGAGCGGGTCGAGGACAACCTGACCCAAAAGGAACAGAGCGAATTCTGGGGCCTGCTGAAGAAGTCGAAGGGGCGTCCCGACAACCTCTCCCAGCGCGACCGGACGCGAATGAAGGGCATCGCCGGCAAGGCAATCCGCGGCAGTTGAACCACCTCCGGGGCCGTGGCCGGCAACGGCTACGGTCCGGGGGTGCCTTCCGACCTCCGCCTCAGCGTCCTCGACCAGACCCCTGTCTCCGAGGGCTCGACCGCGGCGCAGGCCCTGCGCGACTCGGTCGACCTGGCGCGGCTCGCCGACCGGCTCGGCTATCACCGCTACTGGGTCGCCGAGCACCACGGGGGAGGTCTGGTTGCCGGGCCCTCGCCCGAGGTCCTGATCGGCCCGATCGCCGCCGCGACCAGCGGCATGCGGATCGGCAGCGGCGGCGTGATGCTGCCCCACTACAGCCCGCTCAAGGTGGCCGAGAGCTTCGGCGTCCTCGCCGGCCTCTTCCCGGGACGCATCGACCTCGGGGTCGGCCGCGCCGCCGGCACCGACCCGATGACCACCCAGGCGCTCCAACGCGACCGCTCCCAGCCTCCCCCCGACGACTTCCCCGACCAGCTCGCCGAACTGCTCGCCTACTTCGAGCGCGGCTTCCCCGCCGGCCATCTGGCCCGGCTGGCCGAGGCCCTGCCCGGCGAGCCCGAGGTGCCCGAGGTCTGGCTGCTGGGGTCCTCCGAGCAGAGCGCCCGCTGGGCCGGCGAGATGGGCCTGCGCTACGCCTTCGCCGATTTCATCAACCCGCGCGGAGCGGCGATCGCGGGGACCTACCGGCGCGGCTTCGTCGCCGGCAAGCGCCTCGCCGAGCCGCGGATAACGGTCGCCGTGCGGGCGCTCGTCGCCGAGACCGAGGCGGAGGCGGAGCGCCTTTCGGCGAGCTGGCGCATGGCCTTCGACCTGCTGCGCCGTGGCCGCCTCGTCGCCGTGCCGCCGCCGGAGAAAGCGCAGCGGTACCTAGAGCTGCACGCGCAGGAGCGGGAAGGGGCGGAGCGAGAGCGCCGCCGCCTCACCGGCACGCCGGCGCAGGTTCGCAGCGACATCGAAGGGGTCGCTGCCGCCTACGGCGCCGACGAGGTGATCGTGGTCACGATCACCCACGACCACGCGGCCCGCCGTCGCTCCTATGAGTTGCTGGCCGACGAGTTCGGCCAGGCACCTAAGGCGGATTAAGGCCGGGTAAACAGGTCCCAGTTCTTGGTCCGGCCGTCGCGCGGCCGCGACATGTACTTGCCGGGAGGCAGGGGGCCGACCTTGGCCTCCAGGGCGGCGAAAGCAGCGTCGCGGGTGTCGCCCTTGCGGTGCCCGCTGGACTTCCACTTTCCTTCGATGTTTTTGTGTCTGAAGTCGAAAACCATGCGCGGACCGTAGCGGATAGCCGGCCGGGACAAACGTCCGCGAAAACCCGCTCGGGCCCCAGGGCGCTTAGGGGTCCTTTGGAAAACGTGGGTACATTGACCGCCGTGCCGACCGCCCTCGAACTCGATCCCGCCGCCCTTGCCGCGCCGCGGCCGGACCCGACCCCGCAGGTCTGGCGGCAGTCGATTGCCCGGCACGAGCGAGCGTCGCTGTCTCGCAGCCTGCTCGACCTGACCACCTCGGTGCTGCCGTATCTGCTGCTGACGGTGGCGATGTACATCAGCCTCGAGGTCTCCATCTGGATCACCCTGGCCCTGGCCGTCCCGACCGCCGGCTTCCTGCTGCGGACCTTCATCGTCTTCCACGACTGCGCCCACGGCTCGTTTCTGCGAACCAAGCGCGGCAACCTCTGGCTCGGCCGCTTCACCGCCTTCCTGGTCTTTCAGCCGTTCGCCAACTGGCGTCACAACCACGCCGTCCACCACGGCACCGCCGGCGACCTCGACCGTCGCGGCACCGGCGACGTGCCGACCCTGACCGTTGCGGAGTACGCCGCCCGCACTCGGGGGCAACGGCTTGGCTACCGGCTCTTCCGCAGCCCCGTGGTGATGTTCGGAATCGGCCCGATCTGGTCGCTGATGATCGGGCCACGGATCTGGTCGAGGAAGCAGCGGCCCCGCATGCGTCACAGCGTCTGGCTGACCAACATGGCGCTGGCGATCGCGATCGGCGCGATCTTCTGGTTCGTCGGCCCCGTCGCCTGGCTGCTCGTGCAGATGCCGACGGCGATCATCGCCGGCACGATGGGAGTCTGGATGTTCTACGTCCAGCACCAATTCGAGGACGCCTACTGGGAGAGCTCGGAGAACTGGAGCTATGACGATGCTGCCCTGCAGGGCAGCTCCTACCTGAAGCTGCCGAAGCTGCTGCAATTCTTCACCGGCAACATCGGCCTCCACCACGTCCACCACCTCAGCGCCAAGGTCCCCAACTACAACCTGCAGCGCGCCCACGACCAGAACGAGGTCTTCCGCGACGTCCCGGTTCTGACAATCGCCGACGGGCTGCGCGCGATCCGGCTCAAGCTGATCGACCCGCGGAGCGGCCGGCTGCTGACCTGGAGCGAGGCCAAGGCCTTGCCGAGCTCCGCGGCTTAGAGCAGGCGCTCGAGCGCGTCCGCGGCCGCAGGCGCGCCACCGGCATCCGCGAAGGCCGCTGCCAGCCGTTCGGCTCCGGAGCGCCGCGTAATCGCCTCATGGACCTTCGCCCGCAACCGCGCGGGGCTCAGCCGCCAGGCTGGCAGCCGACTGCCCGCCGCCGCGATTTCGACCCGCCGCGCGACCTCTGGCTGGTCGCGCCCGAAGGGAACCACGCAGACCGGGACGCCGAGGGCCAGGGCCTTCTGAGTCGCCCCCATGCCGCCGTGGGTGATCGCGCACGCGCAGCGGGCGAGGATCGGGGTGTGGGAGGCGAAGGGGAGGACGGTGGCGTTCGCCGGCACCCGCAGCCTGGCCGCATCGGCGGCGGGCAGCGTCGCGACCGCGTGGAAGGGCTCGCCGGCAAGGCCGTCGAGCGCCGCCTGCGCCAGGCGCCCATCGTCCTGGAACTCGGTCGAGGTCGTGATCAATACCAGCGGGGCGTCGAGCTCGGCCAGCTCGGCGGGGAGCTCGCCTGCCGGCTCCCAGGGGCAGGGCCCGACCATGAGGATGCTCCGGGGCCAGTCCGGCCGCGGGTACTCGAACGGTTCCGCGGTCATATAGAGCAGCAGCGGTGGCGCCAGGAAGGCTTCCTCGGCGTGCGTGAGGCGGGCCAGGCCCAGTTCTTCGCGCACCGCGTTCAGCCAGGGCAGGAAGAGGCGGTCGAGTCCGGCCCTGAACAGGGGCTCGGCGAGGCGGTCGCGCAGGTGGCCGAGCGGCCCTCTTGCCGGGCGCAAGCCGGGCCCGGCCGGAGGTCCGTTCCGCGAGGAGAGAGGAAGGGGAAACGGGCAGCAGCAGGCCCAGGGGCCACCCCACGCCTCGGCCGCGCTGACCCCGCCCCAGGCCAGGACGTCGACCATGACCGCGTCCGGGCCCTCCTCTCGAATCGCCCGGCTCAGGTCCCGCGCGTCGTGCTCCGCCCGCGCGCCGAAGGCTCGCGCCGTCCGCGCCATCGCCGCGGCGGGGTTGCCAGCCCGCCAGTCGTCCATCTCCAGGGCCTCGATCCTCGCTGCGATCGGCGCCGCCTCGAAGCCGAGCTCGCGCATCGCCCCGACCTCGCTGGCAAGGGTGCGCAGCGCGATCTCGTGGCCGCGCTCGCGCAGCTCTTGGAGGATCGGGATCATCGGGAAGAGCTGCCCGCGCGCGGGCGCCGTGTAGGCGAGGATGCGGCTCAACGGCCAGGACCCATCAGCGGTTCCAGCAGCTCACGCATGGCCAGCTTGGTCTGGGCGCGGCTGAGGCCGCGGTCTCGTCGCAGCAGCTTCCAGACGTAGATGTCGGTGCCGGTCACGAACTGGGCGATTCGCCGCTCCCGCTTCACCCCGCGAAGGCCCTTGAGCGCGGGAGAGAAGGCCTGCTTGCACCACTCGAGATGAAATTCGCGGCCGAGGTCGGTGAGCATCCGCAGCGTCGGCTCGCGTTCCTCCTGGGCGAGCATGCGCAGCACCCGGTCGCCGAACTTCTCGTAGTGGTCGGCCAGGACGCCGACGATTTCCTCGACGTCGCCGACGGGCAGGACGGTGCGGTCGGGGGCCATCTTGGCGCCCGTGTGCAGCAGTGAGGCCATGAACAGGCCCTCTCTGGTCTCGAAGTGCCGGAGGATCGTCTGAACCGACACCCCCGCCCGCTGGGCGACCGCCGCCAGGGTGATTTCGTCGAACAGCAGCTCTTCGAAGGCCACCTCGACGGCGTCGAGGATCCTCTCCTTCGTCGCTTCCGTGGCTTTCGCGCGGGCCCCCATGCGATAGGGACGTTTGGACGTAGCCTCGCGCTCGCTCATGCCGACAAGGTAATGCGGCGAGGAGGCGGCATCCTCCCTAGGCCTGCGCCTGGGCCCACCCCCACGGAGCGGCGACCGCCAACCGCCAATCCTCCTCAGTTTGGCGTAGGACGAGGGTGGGCCTCCAGGTCTGCGTGACCCGCGGGCAATCGATGCCCCCAGAGTGCACCTTCCAGCGCTCGTAGGCGAGAACGACACCGCCGGCGTGGATCGCGTCGCTGAGCTCGATCTCGATCTCGGTCCGGCGGGAGATCAGCTGGGCGAGCAGTGGGCGAATCCGCTCGCGGCCATGGATCGCGGTCGCGTCCGGGGTGATCAGACAGCCATCCCTGGCGAAGCACGCGGTCGCCGACTCCAGGTTGCCGAGGCTGAGGGCTCGTCCGAGCAGGAGGCCCGCTCGCACCGGTCGAGCGGGCCCGGCGATTGCGCTTTCCATATTCATGTGAGTAAGATTAACGCGAAATTGCCGAAGCGCAAGTTGGCGCCAAGTGCCAAACGAGGGAGAGAGAAATGAGAAGGCAACTGGGTTGGGCAGTTACCGTGGCGGTGGCGTTGCTCATCGGGATCGCGGGGGTTGCGATCGCCGCCGATCCGCCGGTCGTCGTGCGGGCGGGAAACATGGTCCTGACGCTGAACGGCGGCGTCACCCCGAAGGCGCTGCCGAAGAAGACCTTCGCGCCGATGGGATTCCATGCCAGTGGCAACCTGAGGACTGTCGATGGCGCCCATCCGCCGGCTCTCGAGGAAGCCGTCCTCGACACCGACAAGGACATCGTCGTCGACGTCGAGGGCCTGCCTTCGTGCCGGGTCGTGGATCTAACGGCGCGGGACACCAGGCACGCCAAAGCAGCATGCGGGGACGCGATCCTCGGCAAAGGCTCGGCTACCGTCGAGGTCGCCTTCCCCGAACAGGCTCCCTTCCTCGCGACCGGTCCGCTGATCCTCTTCAACGGCGGCGAAAGGGGAGGGGCGATCACCTTCCTCGCCTACACCTACGTCTCGGTCCCAGCCCCGACCGCGGTCGTCACCACGGCGACGCTGACCAAGGTGCGGAAGGGCCCGTTCGGCCTGCATTCCGTGGTCAAGATCCCGCGCATCGCCGGCGGCGCCGGCTCGATCGTCAGGGCGAACCTCAGCGCCCGCCGCGTCTACACCTACAGGGGCGAGCGACGCAGCGTGCTCTCGGGCAAATGCCCCGACGGACAGATCCACGCCCGGGGTACCTTCAAATACAGCGACGGCTCGGTGCTCTCCGGCAATCTCCTGCGGACCTGCACGGTGGCTGACTGAGCGCCGGTCGCGGGGTTTGCGCCAGTGGGGTATCCGGCGGGCGGCCTAGGCTGCCCGCCCACGATGCCCCGGCCCTCGCGACCACGGATCACCATCGCCCTGGCCCTGGTCGTCGCCTTCGCGCTGGGGGCGGTTCTGCCGGGAGCCCTCGCCCAGACCAAGGCCGCGCCGACCGCCATCCGCAACGCCCTGGCGCAGAGCGGCAACGTCCAGGGCGCCCCCAACCGCACCATGGTCCTCAGCCGGGTCGAGGTGGAGCCGGGAGCCAAGCTCGCCCTCCACCATCATCTGGGGACGCAGGTCGCCCACATCGAGGCCGGCACCCTCACCTACACCGTGCGCCGCGGCGCGGCGGTCGTCCGCAAGGGCGAGTCCGACCAGAGCCCACAGGCCGTTCGCACGATCAAAGCCGGCCAGACCGCCCCGATCCGCACGGGCCAGTGGATCGTCGAGCAGCCTTCCGACATCCACGAAGCCGCCAACCGCGGCTCCACGCCCGTCGTCATCTACATCGCGACGCTGCTGAAAACCGGCGCCCCCTCGGCGACTCCGGTCACGCTTCCCTGAAGGAGGGGCGTACCATTGAGCACATGGCTACCCGTGCACGGCCACTGCTTGGACCCGGGAACGAGGCCGAGTGGGCCGAGATCAATCGCGAAGAGGAGCGCCAGGAAGCGGAGCTCGCCGCTTCCCTCTCGATCTCCGAGCGCCTTGAGTTCGGGCAAAAGCTCTGCGACCAGGCTTTCGACTTCTACAACGCCGTCCATGCGGGCGCCGATGGCCTCCGGCGAGATCCGCGGACCTGACCTGGCCGGCGTCGTCGCCGACGCCAACGCGGTGGGGCTGGAGCACGTGGTGATCGGTGGCTTCGCCGTAATCGCCCACGGCTACTTCCGTGCTACCAGGGATTCCGACATCCTCGTCCCCGACGGCGTCGAGGCCGACGAAGCGATCCTTCGCTTTCTGGATCGGATCGATGCCACTAGATTCAGCGATGGCAAGAAGCTCGACTCTGTCGATGTCGCAGGCGCCCATCACATCAGGGTCGACAGTCGCCACGGAGTCATCGACATCATGCGTGGCGGCCTACCGCCGCTCGACTATGACACCGTCGCGGCCCGGGCCGTTGACGGCACCTGGCGTGATAGCCACGTTCGGGTCGCCGCCCTGCGCAGCATTGTCGGCTTCAAGCGCCTCGCCGGTCGCGGTCAGGATCGCGTCGACCTTGAAAAGCTCGAGGTCGCGAACGGCGAGCTCCCGATCGACCCGATTCCCGGCCTCGACGGCTGAATCGCAGGCCGCCCGCAAAGCTTTAAGATTGCCGAGCGCTCGCGAGCGCCGACCCGCCCGGATAGCTCAGTTGGTAGAGCACTTCCATGGTAAGGAAGGGGTCACGAGTTCGAGTCTCGTTCCGGGCTTTCTTGGCTGAGAGGCGAGCCTCTGCCGCACATATATAGGCTGCCGCTCGTGGACTTCGCCCTCAGCGACGAGCAGAGCGACTTCGTCGACGCGATTCGCGACTTCTGCGACCGCGAGTGCGGCACGCAGGACCAGCGCGAGCGGCTCACCGACGGCTATCGCGAGCACCACAACTTCGAGATCTACAAGCAGATGGCGGACCTCGGCTGGCTCGGGGTGACGATCCCGGAGAAGTACGGCGGCTCCGACGGCTCGATGCTCGACGCCTGCCTGTTCATGGAAGAGACCTCGCGTGGGCTCGCCCCGATCGGCGGCTACGCGACGACGCTGATCGTCGCCGGCGCCACCCAGCGCTTCGGCAGCGAGGAGCAGAAGAGCGAGATCCTCGGCGGCATCGCCTCCGGCTCGGTCGAGGCGATCGCGATGACCGAGCCCGAGGCCGGCTCCGACGTCGGCGCTCTCAGCTGCTCGGCCGAGGCGGTCGACGGCGGCTTCGTCCTCAACGGCCAGAAGGTCTTCTGCTCCAACGCCCACATCGCCGACCACGTGCTCGTCGTCTGCCGCACCACCAAGACCGAGAGCAAGCACGAGGGCATGACGATGATCTGGGTCCCGCGCGAGGCCGACGGGATGGAGATCGTCCCGATCGAGACGATGGGCGGCCGCGAGACCAACCACCTCTACCTCACCGACTGCGCGGCGCCGGCCGATGCCGTGCTCGGCCAGGTCGACCAGGCCTGGACCCAGCTGATGGCCGGGCTCAACGTCGAGCGGCTGATCCTCGCCGCGACGATGCTCGGCATCGCCCAGCGCGCCTTCGACGATCTCACGCTCTATGTCAAGGAGCGGCGCCAGTTCGGGCGCCCGATCGGCTCCTTCCAGGCGCTCCAGCACCGCATCGCCGACCTTGCCACCGATCTCGAGGCGGCCCGCCTGATGACCCGCTGGGTCGCCACCCTCACCGACGAAGACCCGAACCGGATGCTGCCCCAGGAGGCCTCGATGGTGAAGCTCTTCGTCACCGAGGTCGCCAAGCGCACGACCCTGGAGGGGATGCAGATGATGGGCGGCTACGGGTACTCGTCGGAGTACGACATGGAGCGCCTCGTCCGCACCTCCCTGGTCTCGACGATTTACGGCGGCACCTCGGAGATCCAGCGCAACATCATCGCCAAGACGCTCGGCCTCTGAGCCGCCCCGCGCCAGGCCCCGACAGCCCGCTATCCTTCGCTCAGCCTCGCGCCTTGGCCCGGGGTTTTCTTTTGTAACGACCGTCCTCACGAGGGAGAAGCATGGCTCGCGGAGATGTCCGCATCGCGGTGACGATGGCTTGCGAAGAGTGCAAGCGTCGGAATTACCAGACCAACAAGTCCCGGCGCAACTCGCCGGACCGGGTCGAGCTGCGCAAGTACTGCCGCTGGTGTGGTCACCACACGGCCCACAAGGAGACCCGGTAGCTCCCAATGGCAAAGACCCGCGCACAGCGCAAGGCCGAGCGCCGAGCTCGGGAAGCTGAGGAGCGGAAACGCTCCGACGGCGGGCGGCGCGACGAGTCGCTCGCCCAGCACGAGACGCAGACCGGCGTCTCCGGTGAGGTAGCCGAGGTCGAAGCGGTCGAGGCAGGCATCGCCGCCGGCGCCCCGGAGGGCGAGCTGGAGACCCCGGACGCGCCGAAGCCGCGCTCGGCCAAGCGCGCCCAAGCAAAAGCCCAGAAAGAGGCCGAGAAGCGCCAGCGCGCCGAGCAGAAGCGCCGCGAGAGCGAGCAGCTCGCGAAGAAGCAGAAACAGGCGAAGACCGAACGCCAGCGCAGCGGCGTGATCGGATTCCTGATTTCCTGCTGGCAAGAGTTGAAGAAAGTCCAGTGGCCGGATCGCGACACGCTGATCCAGGCAAGTGCCGTCACCATCGTCTTCGTCGCCGTAGCGGCCGCCTACCTGGGCGCCCTCGATGCTTTCTTCGACTACCTCATCAAGCAGATCCTGTAGCAACGGGATCTCCGAACAAAGGCTTCCGATTTGTATCGCTGGTACGTGATCAACACCTACTCCGGGCACGAGAACAAGGTCAAGCACAACCTCGAGCATCGAGTGCAGACGATGAGCCAGAACCGCAACGTGCGGCAGGTCGTCGTTCCCACCGAGCAGGTCTCGGAGATGAAGGACGGCCAGAAAGTCCAGACCGAGAAACGGACCATGCCCGGCTACGTCCTGGTCAACATGGAGATGACCGACGACGCCTGGGGCCTGGTCAAGAACACCCCCGGCGTGACCGGCTTCGTCGGCTCCCGCAACAAGCCGGTGCCGCTCTCCAAACCGGAGGTCGACCGCCTGCTGCACCGCGAGACCGCCGAGCGGCCGCGCACCCAGGCTCAGTTCTCGATCGGCGAATCGGTCAAAGTCATCTCCGGCCCGCTCTCCGACTTCTCCGGCGAGATCGCCGAGATCAACGAGGACGCCGCCAAACTCAAGGTCCTGGTCTCGATCTTCGGTCGCGAGACGCCCGTGGAGGTCGGGTACGACCAAGTGAAGAAGATCTAGCTACGCTGCGCAACCGCTTATGGCTAAAAAAGTCCTCACCCTCATCAAGCTGCAGATCCAGGCAGGCAACGCCAACCCGGCGCCGCCGGTCGGCCCGGCGCTGGGCCAGCACGGCGTCAACATCATGGACTTCTGCAAAGCGTTCAACGCGCAGACCCAGTCCGAAGGCGGGACGATCATCCCGGTCGAGATCACGGTCTACGAGGACCGCTCCTTCACCTTCATCACCAAGACGCCGCCGGCCGCCGTCCTGATCAAGGAGGCGATCCGGATCCCGAAGGGCTCCGGCGAGCCCCACGTCAACAAAGTCGGGACGATCTCCCAGGACCAGATCCGCGAGATCGCCGAGCGCAAGATGCCCGACCTCAACGCCAACGACATCGACGCCGCCTCGAAGATCATCGCCGGCACCGCCCGCTCGATGGGCGTCGACGTCAAATAGGAGACTTCGTGGCCCACGGCAAGCGATATCGCCAGCAGTACGACAAGGTCGACCGCGACCGCGCCTACGCGCCACCTGAGGCGGTCGCCCTGGTCAAAGCGACCGCCAGCACGAAATTCGACGAGACGGTCGAGGTCCACGTCCTGCTCGGCGTCAACGTCCGCCATGCCGACGAGCAGCTGCGCGGCACCCTGGCCCTGCCGCACGGGCTCGGCAAAGACGTCACCGTCGCCGTCTTCGCCCAGGGTCAGCAGGCCCGCGACGCCGAGGCCGCCGGCGCCGACTTCGTCGGTGGCGACGACCTGGCAAAGAAAGTCGAAGAGGGCTGGACCGGCTTCGACGTCGCCGTCTCGACCCCGGACATGATGCCGACGGTCGGCAAGCTCGGCCGCGTGCTCGGTCCCCAGGGCAAGATGCCCAACCCCAAGGTCGGCACCGTCACCGACGACATCGAGAAGGCCGTGACCGAGTCCAAGGCCGGCAAGGTCGAGTACCGCACCGACCGCCAGGCGATCGTGCACATGGCGATCGGCAAAGCCAGCTTCGACGCCGGCGACCTGCTCGACAACTTCACCACGGTGCTGGAGGAGATTGTCCGCGCCAAGCCGGCCTCGGCGAAGGGCAAATACATCATCTCCTGCACCCTGGCGACCTCGATGGGCCCCGGCGTTCGGGTCGACGCTTCGAAGGTCGGCGAGCGCGAGCTGGCTGGCGCCACCGCCGACGCCGCAGCGGAGCCCGCAACCGCCTAAACTCCCCCGCCGCTAACCCCAGACCACCGGCAGCGTGGTCGATGGGCCGATTTGTCGAGTCACAGGCGACATATCGGCCCATCGGTCCCGGAAGTCCGGTGCAGGTGAGTAAATGAACCGCGAAGAAAAGTCCGCAACCATCCAAGAGATTGCCGCCCAGATCGAGGCATCTGAGGCGATCTTCGCTGTCGACTACCGCGGTATCAGCGTCTCCCAGGCGGCCGAGTTGCGTTCGAAACTGCGCGAGGCGGACGCCAGCTTCCGCGTCGTCAAGAACCGGCTGACCAAACTTGCCGCCGACCAGGCCGGCGAGCAGCGCCTGGCCGAGCTGCTGCAGGGGCCGACCGCCCTCACCTTCGTGCGGGGCGATACCGCCCACGCCGCGAAAGCGATCTCCACCTTCAACAAAGAGCACGACGTCCTCACCTACAAGGGCGGCTTCATGGACACGACGGCGCTCGATCCCGAAAGCTTCAAGGCGATCGCGCTGCTGCCCAGCCGCGAAGTCCTGATCGGCCAGTTCGCCGGCGTCGTCGCCAGCCCCGTGACCGGCGTCGTGCGCGGCCTCAACGCGCTGATTCAGGGCCTCGCCTCACAGCTCGGCCAGATCGCCGACCAGGGGCTTGTTACCGGAGAGGCTTCGGACCCCTCAGCCGCGGGTCCTGTCGCGGAGGACGACTCCTCGTCCTCGCAAGCTGCGGGCGAGGAGCCATCCTCCACGCCACCCGCGGATGAGGCGCCTGACGACTCTGCCGATGAGCCCAAAGCTGAGGCCGAGGCTCCGGCCGAGGACGAGACTTCAAGTGATGACCAACCTTCAGAGACTGACAAAGAGAAAGAGGAGTAGATGGCGACCAAGAGTTCAACCGAGGACTGGATCGAGGAGCTGAAAGGCATCTCGGTGCTCGAACTTTCCGAGCGGATCAAAGCGCTCGAGGAGGAGTTCGGCGTCTCCGCGACCGCGGTTGCGGCCGCGGCCCCGGCTGCCGCCGGCGGCAACGGCGGCGAGGACGGCGGTGGTGCCGAAGAGGCCGCGACCGTGGATGTCGTCCTGACCGAGGTCGGCGGCCAGAAAGTCCCCGTGATCAAGGTGGTCCGCGCCGCTACGGGTCTCGGCCTCAAAGAGGCCAAGGCGATCGTCGACGAGGCCCCCAAAGCCATCAAAGAGGGCATCGATCGCGAGGAGGCCGACAAGCTCAAAGCCGAACTCGAGGAGGCCGGCGCGACCGTCGAGCTCAAATAGAGCCGCCCGCTTCGCCGGCGCGGATCCCAGTCAGGGAGCCAAGCTTGAAGGCGCGCATCGCCGTGTGTTATTTTTCCCGGTCGCGCGCTATTTGAGTTTTCCTGCCCAGATCTGCGCCTTACCTTCGTCCCTCTGACCGCCCGAGGAGTCGCCGACTTGGCACGTTCGAACGCTGCCCCCGTAACCCGTAGGAGCTTTTCCCGCCTAGACAACCCCCTTGAGGTCCCGCATCTGATCGATATCCAGCGACGTTCCTTCGAGGAACTGACGGATCCGAAAAGCGGTGGGCTGCGAGAGACGATCAACGACATATCCCCGATCGAGGACTACACGGGGAATCTGCAGATCGTCTTTGGCGAGTTCAAGTTCGAGGAGCCGCCGCACTCGATCGACGAGTGCCGTGAGAAGGACATGACGTACTCGCGGCCGTTGACCGCGACGGTTGCCTTCCAGAACAAGGAGACCGGGGAGATCCGCGAGCAGGCCGTCTTCATGGGTGACTTCCCCTGGATGACCGAGCGCGGCACCTTCATCATCAACGGCACCGAGCGCGTCGTCGTCACCCAGCTCGTGCGGTCGCCGGGCGCCTACGTGATGGCGCCCAAGGACCCCGAAAAGCAGATGTTCATCGCCAACCTGATGCCGGCCCGCGGCTCCTGGTTGGAGCTCGAAGTCGACAAAAAAGGCAAAGTCTTCGTCCGCATCGACCGCAAGCGCAAACTGCCGGTCACGGTGCTGCTGCGCGCGATGGGCTACGTCGAGGACCAGCAGCTGCTGGACATGTTCGACAACTCGATCTACCTGCGGCACACGATCGAGGCCGACACCGAAGCGACCCGGACCGAAGAGGGCGCCCTGATCGAGCTGTTCAAAAAGCAGCGCCCGGGCGAGCCGCCATCAGTCGACGCCGCCAAAGGCCTGCTCGAGCAGCTCTTCTTCGACCCCAAGCGATACGACCTCACCCGGGTCGGCCGCTACAAGCTCAACGCCCGTCTCGATCTCGACATCGACCTCGAGACGCGGGTGCTCACCCACGACGACATCATCGCCCTGGTCAAGGAGCTGGTCTCCCTGCCGAAGCTGCTCGGGATCCCCGAGGAGATCGACGAGGAGAACCCGATCAAAGACTATGCCGCGGAGGCGATCACCTACCCGCGCGAGCCCGTCTACGAGCACCTCGACGAGTACGAGCACTTCGGCAACCGCCGTCTGCGCACGGTCGGCGAGCTGATCCAGGAGGCCTTCCGGATCGGCCTCTACCGGATGGAGCGCGTCGTCCGCGAGCGCCTCACCACCGAGGACTCGGACGCGATCACGCCGCAGACGATCATCAACATCCGCCCTGTGGTGGCGGCGATGAAGGAGTTCTTCGGCTCCTCGCAGCTCTCGCAGTTCATGAGCCAGACCAACAGCCTCGACGGGCTCACCCACAGGCGCCGCCTCTCCGCCCTCGGCGCCGGCGGCCTGACCCGCGAGCGCGCCCCGATCGAGGTCCGCGACGTGCACCCGACCCACTACGGCCGGATGTGCCCGATCGAGACCCCGGAGGGACCGAACATCGGCCTGATCGGCTCGCTTGCGAGCTACGCCGAGGTGTCTGAGTACGGCTTCGTGACGACCCCGTATCGACTCGTCGAAGACGGCATCGTCAGCAAAGAGATCGTGCACTACGACGCCACCCAGGAGGAGGACAAGGTGATCGCCCAGGCGAACTCCGAGTTCGATCCCAAAACCGGCAAATTGAAGGGCCCCCAGGTACTGGTGCGCGCCGGTGAGCAGGAGTACGCGACGGCGACCCCCAAGGAAGTCGATCTGATGGACGTCTCGCCCTCGCAGATCTGGTCCGTGGCGACCTCCCTGATCCCGTTCCTCGAGCACGACGACGCCAACCGCGCTCTGATGGGCTCCAACATGCAGCGCCAGGCGGTGCCGCTGTTGAAGACCGATCCGCCGCTGATCGGCACCGGCATGGAGCGCCGCGCCGCGACCGATTCCGGTGATGTCGTCCTCGCCAAGCACGACGGCGAGGTCATCCACGTCGACGCCGATCGCATCGTGATCTCCCACGCCGAAGGCAAGGACGAGTACGCGCTGCTCAAGTTCATGCGCTCGAACCAGGGGACGATCATCCACCAGCGGCCGATCGTCAAGAGCGGCCAGCGGGTGAAGGAGGGCGAAGTGCTCGCCGATGGCTCCTCCACCGGCGGTGGCGAGATCGCCCTCGGCAAGAACTGCCTGGTCGCCTTCATGTCCTGGGAGGGTTACAACTTCGAGGACGCGATCATCCTCTCCGAGCGCCTGGTCAAGGACGACGAACTCACCTCGATCCACATCGAGGAGTACGAGATCGACGCCCGCACGACCAAGCTCGGCGACGAGGAGATCACCCGCGACATCCCCAACCGCTCCGAGGAGAGCCTGCGCAATCTGGACGAGCGCGGCATCGTCAGGGTCGGGGCCGAGGTCGTCTCCGGCGACCTCCTGGTCGGCAAGGTCACGCCGAAGGGCGAGACCGAGCTGACCGCCGAGGAGAAGCTGATCCGCGCGATCTTCAAGGAGAAGGCGCGCGAGGTCCGCGACACCTCGCTCAAGGTCCCGCACGGCGAGGGCGGGGTCGTCATCGACGTCCTCACCTTCAGCCGCGACGAGGGCGACGACCTGCCGCCCGGCGTCAACGACCTGGTCCGCGTCTACGTCGCGACCAAGCGCAAGATCGCCGAGGGCGACAAGCTCGCCGGCCGTCACGGGAACAAGGGTGTGATCTCCAAGATCGTGCCCGAGGAGGACATGCCCCACCTCGCCGACGGCACCCCCGTCGACGTCATCCTCAACCCGCTCGGCGTGCCGAGCCGGATGAACATCGGCCAGATCCTCGAGACCCACCTCGGGTGGGTCGCGGCGAACGGCTGGTACGACGACGGCTCCGAGGCCTACAAGCAGGCCCACTCCGACGAGGGCGACGGCCGCGTCTACGTGGCGACCCAGGTCTTCGACGGCGCCAGCGTCGAGGACGTCGACACCGCCCTGGTCAAATGGTCCGAGGAGAACGCCGAGCGCGGCATCGACCTCGGCATCGACATGAACGAGCGCGCCGGTGCCAAGGCATCGGGCACGGCTCAGCTCTACAACGGCCGCACCGGCGAGCCCTACGAGGGCAAGGTCACGGTCGGCTACATGTACATCCTCAAGCTCCTGCACCTGGTCGACGACAAGATCCACGCTCGTTCGACGGGGCCTTACTCCCTCGTCACCCAGCAGCCGCTGGGCGGCAAGGCGCAGTTCGGCGGTCAGCGCTTCGGCGAGATGGAGGTATGGGCCCTGGAGGCCTACGGCGCCGCCTACACGCTGCAGGAGATGCTCACGGTCAAGTCCGACGACACGGTCGGGCGGGTCAAGGCCTACGAGGCGATCGTCAAGGGGGAGAACATCCCCGAGCCGTCGATCCCGGAGTCCTTCAAAGTGCTCTTGAAGGAGATCCAGAGCCTCTCGCTGGACGCCAACGTCGTCTCCGAGGGGACCGACGTCGAAATCTCCGACGAGGAGGACGACCTGCTGAAGGCGGCCGAGGAGCTGGGGATGGACCTGACCGGCGTTCGCGCCGACTCCAGCAATGGAGCCGCCGACGAGCAGGAGGAGCAGGTCGTCGCCGAGGGCGAGGCTGGAACTGATGGTGCCGGAAAAGCTGAAGAGGCCACGCCGGCCGAGGTGGAGGACTGATGATCGACATCAACAATTTCGACGCGATCGAGATCGGGCTCGCGTCCTCGAAGAAAATCCGCTCCTGGAGCTGGGGCGAGGTAACCAAGCCCGAGACGATCAACTACCGCACGCTGAAGCCGGAGAAAGACGGCCTCTTCTGCGAGCGCATCTTCGGTCCGACCAAGGACTGGGAGTGCTACTGCGGCAAGTACAAGCGGGTCCGCTACAAGGGCATCGTCTGCGAGCGCTGCGGTGTCGAGGTGACGCGCTCGAAGGTCCGTCGCGAGCGCATGGGGCACGTCGACCTCGCCTCGCCGGTCTCCCACATCTGGTTCTTCAAGGGCGTTCCGAGCCGAATCGGCTATCTGATCGACATGGCGCCGAAAGAGCTGGAGAAGGTTCTCTACTTCGCCGCGTCGATGATCACCTGGGTCGATGTCGAGGCCCGCGAAAAGGACGTCGGCAAACTCGAGAAAGAGGTCAAGAAAGTCGTCGACTCCTACGAGTCCGAACGGCAGAAGCGCACCCAGGAGCTGGCTGAGTCCCTGGACCGGCGCATCAAGTACCTCGAGGACGGCAGCCAGGACAAATTCGACGACGAGGACCACATCTGGGCCGACTCGCTGAAACTGACGGCGGCGCAGCTGCGCAAGCTCAAAGACGACGAGCGCACGAAAATGATCAAAGAACTGCGCAAGCAGTTCGACGCCGAGATCTCCGACACCGAGGCCTACCTCGAAGAGGCGGTCGAGCGGATGAACGAAGTCTGGAAGATCTTCACCGAGATGAAGCCGAAGGACGTCGTCAACGACGAGACCGTCTTCCGTGAGCTCAAGGACCGGTTCGGCTCACCGTTCGGCTGGGGCGAGTACTTCCGCGGCGGCATGGGCGCGGAAGCGGTTCGCGACCTGCTCGAGCAGGTCGATCTCGCCGCCGACTGTGAGGAACTGGAGCAGATCATCAACAGCTCCAAAGGCCAGAAACAGGCTCGCGCGGTGAAGCGGCTGAAAGTCGCCTCCGCCTTCCTCAACTCCGACAACCAGCCCGGCTGGATGGTCCTCGACGCGGTACCGGTGATTCCGCCGGAGCTGCGGCCGATGGTCCAGCTCGACGGCGGCCGCTTCGCGACCTCGGATCTCAACGACCTCTACCGCCGCGTGATCAACCGCAACAACCGCTTGAAAAGGCTGCTCGACCTCGGCGCCCCCGAGATCATCGTCAACAACGAGAAGCGGATGCTGCAGGAGGCGGTCGACGCGCTGTTCGACAACGGCCGTCGCGGGCGCCCGGTAACGGGTCCCGGCAACCGTCCCCTGAAGTCGCTCTCGGACATGCTCAAGGGCAAGCAGGGACGCTTCCGCCAGAACCTGCTCGGCAAGCGCGTCGACTACTCCGGCCGTTCGGTGATCGTCTCCGGGCCGAGCCTGCGCCTGCAGCAGTGCGGCCTGCCGAAGCTGATGGCGCTGGAGCTCTTCAAGCCATTCATCATGGCCCAGCTCGTCGAGCGCAAAGCCGTCCAGAACATCAAGGCGGCGAAGAAGATGGTCGAGTCGATGATTCCCGAGGTCTGGGACGTTCTGGAGGAAGTCATCCACGAACACCCGGTCCTGCTCAACCGGGCACCGACCCTGCACCGCCTCGGCATCCAGGCCTTCGAACCGGTGCTGGTCGAGGGCAAGGCGATCCAGGTTCACCCCCTGGTCTGCCACGCCTTCAACGCCGACTTCGACGGCGATCAGATGGCGGTCCACGTGCCGCTCTCCGCCGAGGCCCAGGCCGAGGCACGGATCCTGATGCTCTCGGCGAACAACATCCTCTCGCCGGCCCACGGGGCGCCGCTGGCGACCCCGACCCAGGACATGGTGCTCGGCATCTACTACCTGACCTATGGCCTCGACGAGGAGGAGTTGGCCACGGCCGACGCCGAGCTCAAGGCCGGCAAGGGGCGTAACGGCTCCGGCCCCGCCGTAAAGACGTTCCGCTCCGCCCAGGAGGCCGAGCTCGTCTACGAGAACGGCGGCTGCAAGCTGCACGACCTGGCCGAGTTCCGGCGGGCCGGGCACGAGCACTTCCTGACCACGGTCGGGCGGATCATCTTCAACGAAAGCATCGAGCGAGCCCTCGCCGATGCCCTCGAAGACGACTTCGATCCCGAGCAGTACGAGTTCGTCAACCACTCGCTGAAGAAGAAGGACGTCAACGAGATGGTCTCCAACCTGGTCGAGGCCTACGGCGCGCCGCCGGTCTCGCAGGTCCTGGACGCCTTCAAGGACCTCGGCTTCAAATACGCGAGCCGGGCCGGGATCACGGTCGCCAAGAACAACGTCGTCTCGCCGCCCGAGAAGGCTGAAATCCTCGAGCGCTACGAGAAGGAGACCGAAGCGATCGTCGGCCAGTACGACGACGGCTACATCACGGCCGAGGAGCGCCATGAGGCGGTCACCGCCCACTGGAACCGCGCCACCGACGAGGTCGCGCAGGCGATGGAGGACAACCTCGACGAGCTGAACCCCATCTTCATGATGGCCAACTCAGGCGCTCGTGGATCGTTCAAACAGATCCGCCAGCTGGCGGGGATGCGCGGTCTGATGGCCAACCCGAAAGGCGAGATCATCGAGCGGCCGATCAAGGCCAACTTCATGGAGGGCCTCTCGGTCCTGGAGTACTTCATCTCCACCCACGGTGCCCGAAAGGGTCTTGCCGACACCGCCCTGCGGACGGCCGACTCCGGCTACCTGACGCGGCGTCTGGTCGACGTCGCCCAGGACGTCATCGTGCGCCAGGAGGACTGCAAGACCAAAGACCACATCGAGATGGTCCTGCGCAAGGACGACGGCTCGCTCAACGACAACCTGTTCGGGCGCCTGGCGGCGAAAAAGCTCGAGACCAAACGCGGTCGCGATCTGCTCAAGCGCAACCAGGAAATCACCCTGCCCGACGTCGAAGCGATCGCCGAGGCGTTCGGCGACGAGGAGATCAAGATCCCGGTCCGCTCAGCCCTCAAGTGCGAGGCGGAATCCGGTGTTTGCCGCTCCTGCTACGGCGTTGCTCCGGCGACCGGCTTCACGGTCAACATCGGCGACGCGGTCGGCATCATCGCCGCCCAGTCGATCGGCGAGCCGGGCACCCAGCTGACCATGCGCACCTTCCATACCGGTGGTGTCGCGGGCCAGGACATCACCCAGGGCCTGCCGCGCATCGTCGAGCTTTTCGAGGCGCGTAAACCGAAGGGCTTGGCGCAGATGGCCGAGGCTGCCGGGAAGGTCTCGATCGACGAGACCGACAAAGCGCTGAAAATCAACGTCACCGAGCCCAGCGGCGAGGAGCACTCCTACAGCTTCCCGCTGCGGACCCGATTGCATGTCAGCGACGGCGACAAAGTCGAGGCCGGGCAGCAGCTCAACGAGGGCTCGCTCTACCCAGCCGACCTGCTGGCGATCCGCGGCCGCACGGCGACGGAGCTCTACCTGGTCGACGAGGTGCAGAAGGTCTACCGCGCTCAGGGCGTCGACATCAACGACAAGCACATCGAGCTGATCGCCCGCCAGATGCTGAAGAAGGTGCGGATCGAGTCGAAGGGCTCGACCAGCCTGCTTCCGGGCCAGCTCGAGGACCGCGGCAGCCTCAAACGCCTCAACAAGAAGACCAAGGAAGAGGGCGGTACGCCGGCCAAAGGCGAGGAGGTCATCCTCGGAATCACCAAGGCCTCGCTGGCGACCGAGTCCTTCCTCTCCGCCGCCTCCTTCCAGGAGACGACCAAGGTGCTCACCGACGCTGCTCTCGAGGGCAAACGCGACCGCCTGGTCGGCCTGAAGGAGAACGTGATCATCGGCAAGCTGATCCCGGCCGCGACCGGCCTCAAGCACTACCGCACGGTCGCGATCGAGCCTGCCGTGGCGATCGCGCCGCCCAGCGACGAGGAGCTGCTGGACGAAGACGAGCTGGCCGCCGAGCTCGGCGTCGACGGCGCCGAGACGCCGGTCGAGGGCTTCGGCCCCTCCTTCGCGGAGGAGCTCGAGGAGCTGGCGAACGAGATCGAGTCGACCTCGGACGAGCCCAAATAGGGCGGCTGGTTCAGCGAGCTAAAAGTGGGTCGTTAGCTACCACGTGAGGTTGCGACTGAATGCAAAAAGGCCGGGAGCTTTCGCTCCCGGCCTTTTTGCTGCCTGATGTTGCCTGGGGATCAGCCGGCGAGGCAGTAGGCGAACGCGGTGATCGTGGTGTCGCCGACCGCGTTGCTGCGGGCGTCGAGGTGCCAGCCGTTGCCGCTGCGGTACGAGCCGGCCACGTGAACCTGGTAGAAGCCGGCGCTGGAGCCGCCGCTGATCACCGTGGTGCCGGCAGGGCAGGTAGCCGTGACGCTGGCGTTGGCTCCACCTTTGATCGCCGTGCTGTTCGACGCCTGCACGATCGGGGCCAGCTCGGCGGCGCGGACGGAGCCGCTCTGCAGCTCGCTGGTGCCGACCGAGTTGGCCGCGATCTCGCTGGTGCCGACGGAATCGGCCGCGATCTCGCTGGTACCGACCGAGTCGGGCCCGAGGTCGTTGGCGGTCAGGGACTGGTCGGTGACCTCTGAGGAGGCGACCGAGTTGGGGCCGAGGTCGCCGGCGGTCAGTGAGTCGGGTGCCACCTCCGGCGAGGTGACGGCGTTCTCGGCGATCTCGCTGGTGCCGACGGAGTCGGGAGCGAGATCGTTGGCGAGCAGCGAGTCGTCGGTGACTTTGGCCGAGTTGACCGCGCCGTCGCGGAGGTCCAGGGTGCGGACCGTGCCGTTGACGATCTGGGCCGAGCGGACGCTGTTCTTGGCGACGCCGGCGGCGACAGCGCTGCCGGTGAGGGCCAGGAGCAGCGCCAGGGAGGCGATGATCATGGCGGGGGAGGGGCGGAATGAGCGGTTCTTCTTGGTCATCGGAGTGTCCTTTCGTTAGTTGTAAATCCGATGGACCAAGCTTCGGGCGGATCGCCTCTTTCAACTACGGACCCCAGGGGTGAACCTCTTCACCCCTGTGCGTGGCGAGAGGGATGGGGGTGCCCTTCCGCTTGCTGGGATTTTCGCCGGGAGCCTCGTCCCTCTCGCTGACTCGCTAGTGCGAAAATCAGGACGCCGCGCGCTCCAGGGCACCCCCATCCCTCTCGGACGAGCGGCGCTTTCGGCTCATGAGCTTCGTGCTACGGAGGCGATTCGGTGGCGGGAGGTGGGGGTCCCTCCAGCGCAGCGGCGCTCCCTTTTTCGCTCGGCTGGGCTTGGAGGCGATAGCTGTCGTGCTTCCAGCGAAAAAGACAGCAAGCAGGAGGGACCCCCAGCTCCCGCCCGACACACTGGCCACGTAGCCAGTCGTATAGATTCCTCGGGATGGCGGCCGAGAAAGTTTGCGTGATTGGAGCGGGGAGCTCGGGGATCGTTGCTTGCCAGGTGCTGAACGCGCGGCGGATTCGGTTCGATTGCTTTGAGAAGGGGTCGCAGGTCGGGGGGAACTGGCGGTATGAGAACGACAATGGGATGTCGTCGGCGTATCGCTCGCTGCACATCAACACTTCGCGGCGGGTGATGGCGTTCAAGACGCTGCCGATGCCGGATCACTATCCGGACTACCCGAACCACTTCCAGATGGCCGCCTACTTCGACGAATACGTCGACCACTTCGGGTTGCGAGAGAAGATTCGCTTCCGCACCGAGGTGCTCAGCGTCGAGCCGGTGGAGGGGGAGTGGGAGGTGACGGTCGAGAGCGTCGCCGGTGAGCGTGAGAGCCATCGCTACCGCGCCGTCCTGGTCGCCAACGGGCATCACTGGGACCCGCGCTGGCCGGAGCCCGCATTCCCGGGCGCGGACGAGTTCAGCGGCGAGCAGCTGCACGCCCACCACTACCGCGAGCCCGATGTCCTGCCGGGTAAGCGGGTGCTGGTGCTGGGCCTCGGCAACTCCGCGGTCGACATTGCCGTCGAGTCCTCGCGGATCGCCGATGCGACCTTCCTGGCGGCCCGGCGTGGCGCGTACGTCATCCCCAAGTACATCAACGGCAAACCGATCGACGAGCTCTCGAATCCCATCACCTCGATGCTGCCCCTCGCGGTTCAGCGCTTCTTTGCCACCCGCGCCCTCGGCGTCGCCTCCGCTGCCGACCCGACCGCCTACGGATTACCGAAGCCCGACCACAAGCTCTTCCAGGCGCACCCCACCGTCTCCTCCGAGCTGCTGCCCAGGCTCGGTCATGGCGACATCACGCCCAAGCCCAACATCGACCGCTTCAGCGGCGGCCGCACCGTCCGCTTCGCCGATGGCAGCGAAGAGGAGATCGACCTCGTCGTCTACTGCACCGGCTACAGAATCACCTTTCCCTTCTTCCGGCCGGATGTTTTCTCCGCCCTCGACAACCGGCTCCCGCTCTACCGCCGTGTCGTCCCGGTCGAGCGTCCCGGGCTCTACTTCATCGGCTTCATCCAGCCGCTCGGCCCGATCATGCCCTTGGCCGAGGCCCAGTGCGAGTGGGTCGCCGACCTGCTGGCGGGTCGGGTCTCGCTACCGCCGGGGACGGAGATGAGCAGCGAGATCGAGAGCGAGGAACGGAAGATGCGGAAGCGCTACGTCGCTTCTAAGCGTCATACGGTCGAGGTCGACTTCTATCCGTATCTCCGCGAGATCCGGCGCGAGCGAAAGCCGGCTGCGCAACCGGTCTGACGACCCTGGTGCGGCCGCCCGGGGGGCAGGCCGGCAAGGGCGCCGCCGCACCGCCTCCGTGAGGGCCGCGGCGTGGTCCCCGCGGCAGCTTCGGCCGCGGCCGGCGCTTGAAACCGCCGTCGGAGCCTTCGGCGCCTTCCGGCTCGGGTGTCGCGTGGGCAGCCCACCAGACCAGCCAGATCGCCCCCAGAACTGGGATCTTGAGGACGACCAGCAGAAAGAAGATTGGCCAGAGACCCGTCACTGGTTTCAGTCTAGAGACCCGGCCCAGGCGTTCAAGGCGTCCACATGCGCCTCCTCGAGGCCAAGCTGCGGCTCGGTCAGCACCAGCAGAGTCGGCTCCGGCCGCGCCTGCGCCCACTCGTAGCAGCTCTGGTCGAAGTTGTCGTCGATCCAGGCCATCGCCCTGCCCTTGCCGTACTCCTCGAGCGGGCCCAGCTTCCAGTGGGCGGCGCCGCTGCGGGCGGCGCCATCGAAGCCGACGTGCGGCAGCTCCGGCACGCCGAGCATCTGGGGCAGGTAGAAGTTCGCTTTGTCCTCCCAACCGCTGGCCCAGACCAGCTCGAACCGCTCGGCAAGGCGCAACAGCCGGTTCCCCGCGACCAATGAGATTCGGTGAGGCACTCCGTCGACCAGCTGGAATCGAGTCGTCGCCTCGTCCGGCAGCTCCTCGGAGCCAAACAAGGAGATAACCCCGTCGATATCGACAGCAAGAATCGGCCGACTCATGCTCCCGACCTCAAGTTTTTCGAACCCCGCATGATGCTCTGAGCCGTGACTGGCAAGGATGCAGGGAGCGAGATGAGGGGAGCGCACTTACGTGCGTGACCCGATTCGAGCGACCGAAGACGCCGCCAGGCGCGGCCTCAGAGCATCACCAACGATAGTGAGCAAACGCCTTGTTGGCCTGGGCCATGCGGTAGATGTCGTCCTTGCGCTTCCAGGCGCTGCCCTGCTGCTGATTCGCGTCGAGGATCTCGCTGGCGAGGCGCTCGGCCATCGAGTACTCGCGACGGGCACGGGCGAACTGGACCAGCCAGCGGACCGCGAGGGTGCGGGCGCGACGGGCGGGAACCTCGACCGGGACCTGGTAGGTGGCGCCGCCGACACGGCGGGAGCGAACCTCGAGCACAGGGGTCAGGGATTTGATCGCCGACTCCAGCGTCTCGACCGGATCCTCGCCGTTGCGCTCGCCGACGATCGCCAGGGCGTCGTAGACGATGCGCTCGGCCAGGGACTTCTTGCCGTCGCTCATCACTTTGTTGATCAGCTGCTGGACGAGGCGGTTGCGGTGCCTGGCGTCGGGCTCGACCGGCCGGATCGTGGCTGCGGAGCGGCGCGGCATTAGGAGGCCTTGACCCCGTAGCGCGAACGCGCCTGCTTGCGGTCGGAGACGCCGGCGGCGTCGAGGGTGCCGCGGACGACCTTGTAGCGGACGCCTGGCAGATCCTTGACGCGACCACCGCGAATCAGCACGACCGAGTGCTCCTGAAGATTGTGTCCCTCGCCGGGGATGTAGGTGGTGACCTCCATGCCGTTGGTCAAGCGCACACGGGCGATCTTGCGCAGGGCCGAGTTCGGCTTCTTCGGCGTCACCGTCGCCACGCGGGTGCAGACACCGCGGCGCTGAGGGGCGGCTACGCCCTTCTTGCGACCGTTGCCCGACTTGAGGCCCGGCGTCGTGGTCTTCTTCTTCGGGCGCTTGCGGCCCTTCCTGACGAGTTGGTTCGTATTCGGCACGGCCGCGCATAGTAGAGCAGTCCGGCAAGAACCAGCGCCGCCGCCGCCGCCAGCTCCGCGTAGAAGCCATCCTCGAGCACTGCCTCGGCCCCCGCGAAGCGCGACGTCTGAGTCCCCGCGTCGAGCCCGTCGGGCAGGTCGACGAGCAGGATCGTGGCGAGCGCGACCAGCCCCAGGGCGGCCACGATCAAGCCCAGGCGGCGCCGGTCGCGGGCGCCGCCGAGGACGCCCAGCGCGATCGCGATCAGCCCGAGCGGGGCCAGTAGATAGGAGTGAGCGTCGCCGGCGGTCCTGACGTCGACGGTCGGCGGGTCGGCCACGCCGGCCAGACCTGCGTAGCCCGGCTGGCCGATCTCGACCGCCCGGTAGTCGAGGAACTGGGAGGCGATCAGGCAGGCGCCGGTGGCGACGATGACGACGCCGATCGCCCGCTGCGGGGTAACGACGGCGCTGGCCCGGGTCGCCCCACCGACCGCCGCGGCACTCCCGCGCCGAGTCCAGGTCTCGCCGCGGGCGATGCCGCGGAAGAGCACGGCCGCGACCGGGCGCAGCCGTGGAGCGGCCGCTGCGGTCACCCGCTTGGCGAGGGCGCGGGTTCGGCGAGCGCCGCCGACCAGCACCGGGTGAGCTCGCTCCAGCGCCCGGTTGGCCGCCCTGTCGACGCCGCGACTCCATCTCGCCGGCCTCTTCGCGAGCTTGGAAAAGACGGGGCCGATACGCGGCCGTCTCGCTGCTATCATCGCCCGTCGCTCAGGCAGTTTCTTTGCAGCACGCTTCGCCGGGCCCGCTGGGGCCCTTTTTTTGCGCTGGTTGCCCTTGTTCGGGCCACTCCGATCCCGCTCACCGGCGGGTCGCTTCGATTTCACCGACAACCCACTTCGAGAGACGACTTAACTTCAGACCATGGCACGCGATTTCCCCCTAGAGAAGACCCGCAATATCGGGATCATGGCGCACATCGACGCCGGTAAGACGACGACGACCGAGCGCATCCTCTACTACACCGGCCGTACCCACAAAATGGGCGAGGTCCACGAGGGCGCCGCGGTGATGGACTGGATGGAACAGGAGCAGGAGCGCGGGATCACGATCACCTCCGCCGCCACCGCCTGCGAGTGGAAGGGCCATCGGATCAACATCATCGACACGCCCGGCCACGTCGACTTCACGGTCGAGGTCGAGCGCAGCCTGCGCGTGCTCGACGGCGCCGTCGCCGTCTTCGACGCCGTCGCCGGCGTCGAGCCGCAGTCGGAGACGGTCTGGCGCCAGGCCGACAAGTACGCCGTGCCGCGCTTCGCCTACATCAACAAGATGGACCGCACCGGCGCCGACTTCTTCAATGCCGTCGAGACGATGAAGGACCGGCTCGGCGCCAACCCGCTGCCGATCCAGCTGCCGATCGGCGCTGAGGGCGACTTCAAAGGCGTCGTCGACGTGGTCGAGATGAAAGCGATGGTCTGGACCGACGAGCTCGGTGCCGAGTACGAGACGATCGAGATCCCCGAGGACCTCCAGGAGCAGGCCGAGGAATACCGGACCCAGCTGATCGAGGCCTGCGCCGACTACGACGACGAGCTGATGGAAGCGTATTTGGGCGAAGAGGAGATCCCGCACGAGCGGATCGCCAGCTCGCTGCACCGCGCCTGCCTCGACACCAAGGTGACGCCGGTGCTCTGCGGCTCCTCCTTCAAAAACAAGGGAGTGCAGCCACTGCTCGACGCGATCGTCGAGCTGCTGCCCTCGCCGCTCGAGGTTCCCCCGGTCACCGGCGTGGTCCCCGCCGGCAAGGGCGAGTCCGAGCCGACCGAGGCCGAACGTCCGGCCGACGACAGCGCCCCCTTCGCTGCCCTCGCCTTCAAGATCATGACCGACCCCTACGTCGGCAAACTCACCTACTTCCGCGTCTACTCGGGCAAGCTCGAGGCCGGCGGCCGCGTCCTCAACGTCACCAGCGGCAAGACCGAGCGGATCGGGCGGCTGCTGATGATGCACGCCAACAGCCGCGAGGAGATCGAGGAGGTCTACTCGGGCGACATCTGCGCCGGCGTCGGCCTCAAGCAGACGGCGACCGGGGACACCCTCTCGGCGCCCGATGCGCCGATCACGCTGGAGAGCATCGAATTCCCGGAGACGGTGATCGCGGTTGCGATCGAGCCGAAGACCAAAGCCGACCAGGAGAAGATGGGCACCGCCCTGCAGCGCCTCGGCGAGGAGGACCCGACCTTCCGGATCGAATCCGACGAGGAAACCGGCCAGACCCTGATCCACGGGATGGGCGAGCTCCACCTCGAGGTGATCGTCGACCGCATGCTGCGCGAGTTCAAAGTCGAGGCCAACGTCGGCAAGCCGCAGGTCGCCTACCGCGAGACGATCCGCAAGCGGACCGAGAAGGTCGTGGCCCGCTTCGTCCGCCAGACCGGCGGTCGCGGCCAGTTCGGCCACGTCGTCATCAACCTCGAGCCGGCCCCGGGCGAGGGCTTCGAGTTCGTCAACAAAATCAAGGGCGGCACCATCCCCGGCGAATTCATCGGCCCGGCCGAACAGGGGATGCGGGAGGCGCTGGAAAACGGCGTCAAGGCCGGCTACCCGATGGTCGACGTCAAAGTCGAACTCGTCGACGGCTCCTACCACGACGTCGACTCTTCCGAGATGGCCTTCAAAATCGCCGGCTCGATGGCGATCCAGGAGGGCGCTCGCAAGGCCAACCCGGTCCTGCTGGAGCCGGTGATGGCGGTCGAGGTCGTCACTCCCGAGGACTTCCTTGGCGACGTCATCGGCGACCTCTCGCGGCGTCGCGGCAAGGTTCAGGGCCAGGATCAGCGCGGCAACGCGCTCGCGGTCCAGGCCTTCGTCCCGCTCGGCGAGATGTTCGGCTACGCCACCGACCTTCGCTCCTCGACCCAGGGGCGCGCCAGCTACACGATGCAGTTCGAGCGTTACGAGGAGGTCCCCGGGAACATCGCCGAGGAGATCGTCGCGCACCGCTCTGGAGAGCCAGTCGGAGCCAGTTCCTAGACCCAACCGCGACAGCGGGCGCCATCTGGCTATATTTCCCAGGTTCGCCCGCAGGCAGGACGAAGCGCCCTGCCAAGCAGTGCCGCAGAACTCAAGCAGCCAAACCAGACAGAACAACGACTTCGAAAGGTAGAACGGAGAGAGATGTCAAAGGAGAAGTTCGAGCGCGATAAGCCGCATGTGAACGTCGGGACGATTGGTCATATCGACCACGGAAAGACGACGCTGACGGCCGCGATCACCCAGACGCTCTCAACCGTGGGCGGGGCCGAGGCACAGAGCTTCGCCGAGATCGACAACGCTCCGGAGGAGAAGGAGCGTGGGATCACGATTGCGACCTCGCACGTCGAGTACGAGACCGACAACCGGCACTACGCCCACGTCGACTGCCCGGGCCACGCCGACTACGTCAAGAACA
The DNA here is from genome assembly GCA_049790835.1 of Solirubrobacterales bacterium. Lineage (GTDB taxonomy): Bacteria > Actinomycetota > Thermoleophilia > Solirubrobacterales > 70-9 > VAYN01. The sequence goes on along the minus strand of JBAQZI010000098.1, from coordinate 5,538 downwards.
TGATCACCGGCGCCGCCCAGATGGACGGCGCGATCCTGGTCGTCTCTGCTGCCGACGGTGTCATGCCGCAGACCCGCGAGCACATCCTTCTTGCCCGCCAGGTCAACGTCCCGCACGTGGTCGTCTTCCTCAACAAGATCGACCAGGTCGATGACGACGAACTGGTCGAGCTGGTCGAGGAGGAGGTCAAGGAACTTCTCGACGAGTACGACTTCCCGGGTGAAGAGACTCCGATCATCAAGGGCTCGGCCCTGAAGGCGCTGGAAGGCGACGAGGAGGCCCAGAAAGCCGTCTTCGAGCTGGCCGCCGCCCTCGACTCCTACATCCCGGAGCCGGTCCGCGAGCTCGACAAGCCCTTCCTGATGCCGATCGAGGACATCTTCTCGATCACCGGCCGCGGCACCGTCGCCACCGGCCGCGTCGAGCAGGGGATCGTCAACACCGGCGACGAGGTCGAGATCGTCGGTATCCACGACACGACCAAAACCGTCGTCACCGGCGTCGAGATGTTCCGCAAGCTGCTCGACGAGGGTCAGGCCGGCGACAACATCGGCGCCCTCCTGCGCGGCACCAAGCGCGAGGAGATCGAGCGCGGCCAGGTTCTCTGCAAGCCGGGCTCGATCACGCCGCACACCAAGTTCAAAGCCGAGGTCTACTGCCTGAAGAAGGAGGAGGGTGGCCGTCACACGCCGTTCTTCTCCGGTTATCGGCCGCAGTTCTACTTCCGCACCACCGACGTGACCGGGATCGCCAACCTCCCCGAGGGGACGGAGATGGTGATGCCGGGAGACAACGTCGAGATGACGATCGAGCTGATCCAGCCGATCGCCATGGATCCAGGCCTGCGGTTCGCCATCCGCGAGGGTGGCCGTACCGTCGGCTCGGGGGTTGTCGCCGACGTAATCGAGTAGCGACGACCCTCACCGAGGGGGCGGGCACCGTCCGTCCCCTTGCCGCCAGCCAGGCGGCAAGACAACTGCAAGGACATACGACCGGGGCGGCGCCCCACCTACAGGGGCCCCGCCCTTCATGCGCGGTAGTAGCGCGCGAGAAACCGAGAGACAGCAGGCACAAAGTGGCAGCGATAGCAGCACAGAAAATTCGAATCCGACTCAAGGCGTACGACCATGACGCCATAGATCGGGCTGCCCGCGAGATCGTCGAGACCGCGGAGCGCACCGGCGCCAGCGTCTCCGGCCCGGTGCCGCTGCCGACCGAGAAAAACGTCTACTGCGTGATCCGCTCGCCTTTCAAGGACAAGGACTCGCGCGAGCACTTCGAGATCCGCACCCACAAGCGCCTGATCGACATCCTGCAGCCCTCGCCGAAAACCGTCGACTCGCTGCAGCGCCTGGACTCGCTGCCGGCGGGCGTCGACATCGAGATCCGTCTCTAGCCATGGCGGCGATCCTCGGCAAGAAGTTGGGCATGACCCAGGTCTTCCGCGAGGACGGCAGCGTGGTGCCGGTCACGGTGATCGAGGCCGGCCCCTGCAAGGTGACCGCGGTTCGGGAGAGCGAGCGCGATGGCTACGCGGCCGTGCAGCTCGCCTTCGGCGAGGTCAAGCAGGGCAAGCTGACCAAGGCCGAGGAAGGTCACCTGAAGAAGGCCAGCGCGCCGCCGATGCGCCACCTGGTCGAGTTCCGCGACGAGGACCTCGGCGCCGAGGACGGTCCCAAGATCGGCGACGACGTCACCGTCGCCGGCTTCGAGGCAGGCCAGAAGGTCAAGGTCTCCGGGATCTCGATCGGCAAGGGCTTCCAGGGCGGCATCAAGCGCCACAACTTCAGCCGCGGCCCCGTCAGCCACGGCTCCCACAACGTCCGCGCTCCGGGCTCGATCGGCGCCAGCACCTTTCCGGCCCGGGTCTTCAAAGGGATGAAGATGCCCGGCCAGATGGGCAACAAGCGGATCACCCAGAAGGGCCTGGAGATCGCCGACATCGACGCCGATCGCAACCTGCTGTTGATCAAGGGCTCGGTTCCCGGCTCGCGCAACGCGATCGTCGAGGTGAGGACCGATGTCTAAAGCGACCGTGCTCGGCAAATCGACCAAAGCCGACCTGCCCAAAGAGCTCTTCGCAGAGCCCTTCCATCAGTCGCTGGTCCACGAGGCCGCCCGTGCCGACCTGGCCTCGCGCCGTCGCGGCACCGCCTCGACCCTGACCCGCGGCGAGGTCGCCTTCACGACCGCCAAGGCCTGGCGCCAGAAGGGCACCGGCCGCGCTCGCGTCGGCGCCCTCGGCGTCTCCAGCCGCTATGGCGGTGGCGTCACCTTCGGCCCCAAGCCGCGCCACTACACGGTCAAGGTCAACCGCAAAGCCCGCCGCCGGGCGATGCGCTCCGCCCTTTCGGTCCACGCCGAGCGCGGCAGCGTCGCCGTCCTCGACGCCAGCGCCTTCGAGACTCCTTCGACCAAGCAGGCCGCCGCCGCGCTGGCCAAATGGGAGGCCAAGAGCCCGACCCTGCTCGTGCTCACCGCCGAGGAGACCGGCGCGATGAAGAGCTTCCGCAACATTCCCCGGACCCACGTGATCGAGGTCGGCGCCACCGGCGTCGCCGACGTCATCGGCACCGCCGCGCTGGTCATCTCCGAAGCCGCCCTGGCTTCGCTGCAGGAGAGGCTCGGCTGATGGACGCCCGCAACATCCTCATCCGCCCGGTGATCTCCGAGAAGAGCTACGCCCTGATCGCCGAAGGCAAGTACACGTTCCGGGTCGACGATCGCGCCCACAAGACGCAGATCGCCCAGGCCGTGCACGAGGTCTTCGGCGTCCAGGTGGCACAGGTGCGGACCTCCAAGGTGCGCTCCAAGCCGAAGCGACGCGGCCTCTCCAAAGGCCGCACCCGTGCTTGGAAGAAGGCGATCGTCCAGCTCGCCCCGGGCGAACGGATCGAGCTGTTCGAGGGCGCGGAGACCGCGTAGGGAGCCTGAAAGATGCCGAATCGCAAAACCAAGCCAACCAGCCCCGGCCGCCGCTTCGCGACCTACCCGCTGCGCGAGCAGCTGACCGCGACCGAGCCGGAAAAGAAGCTGACCGAGGGTCTGCGCAAGTCCGGTGGCCGTAACGCCAACGGGCGCGTCACCGCGCGCCACCGCGGCGGTGGCGCCAAGCGGCGCTACCGGAAAATCGACTTCAAGCGACTCAAGGACGGCGTGCCCGCGAAGGTCGCGACGATCGAGTACGACCCCAACCGCACTTGCTACATCGCCCTCCTGCACTACGTCGACGGGCACAAGGACTACATCCTCGCCCCGGCCCAGCTCGAGGTCGGCGACGAGGTCAAGTCCGGCCCCGAGGCCGACGTCAAACCGGGTCACTGCATGGCTTTGGGCGAAATGCCGACCGGCACCATCGTCCATAACGTCGAGCTGATCGCCGGCCAGGGCGGCAAGCTCGGCCGCTCCGCCGGCACCGCGATCCAGCTGGTCGCGAAGGAGGGCGAGATGGTCACCCTGCGGTTGCCGTCCTCGGAGATGCGGCTGGTACGCGCCGAGTGTCGGGCCACCGTCGGCACCCTCTCCAACGCCGAGCACCAGAACATGAAGATCGGCAAGGCCGGCCGCAACCGGCACAAGGGCAAGCGGCCGCAGAGTCGCGGCGTCGCGATGAACCCCGTCGACCACCCGCACGGTGGCGGCGAGGCGCACCACACCCCCGGTGGCCATCCGGTTACCCCCTGGGGCAAGCCGACGCTCGGCTACCGGACCCGTAAGAAGGGCAAGCAGTCCGATCGTTACATCGTGCGCGGCAGGCGCCGCGGCAAGAAGAAGGGTGGCCGCTGATGGGACGTTCGACGAAAAAGGGCCCGTGGGTCGAAGAGCGGTTGATGGCCCGGATCGGCGCCATGAACGAGGCCGGCAAAAAACAGATGATCAAAACCTGGTCGCGCACCTCGACCGTGTTCCCGGAGATGGTCGGGCACACGATCGCCGTCCACGACGGCAAAAAACACGTCCCGGTCTTCATCTCCGAGTCGATGGTCGGGCACAAGCTCGGCGAGTTCGCCCCGACCCGCACCTTCCGCTCCCACACCGGTACCGGCAGGGGTGAATAGGGATGGCCCTCGAGAAGAAAGCCAGCACCAAAGCCGACGGCAAAGCCAAAGCCGAGGGCAAAGGCAAAAAAGAGCCGACGAAGAAAGTCGCCGCGAAAAAAGAGAGCGCGCCAAAAGCCGCGAAAAAAACCACGGCGAAGAAAGACGCTCCGAAAGAGTCAAAAAAATCCGCGAAAGCGAAAAAAGAGCCGGCGAAGAAAGCCGCTCCGAAAGCGCGCAAAGCTCCGGCGGCCCCGCCGGTTGTTCGCGCCAGTGCCCGTTACGTGCGGATCGCGCCGCGTAAGGCGCGCTTGATCGCCGACCAGGTCCGCGGCCTGCACATCGAAAAGGCGCGGGCGCTGCTGCAGTTCTCGCCCCGCGGCGCCGCCGAGGACATCCACAAGCTGATCGACTCCGCCGCCGCCAACGCGGAGAACAACCACGACCTGATCGGCGACGAGATGCGCGTCTCCTCGATCACCGTGGACGAGGGGCCGACGCTGAAGCGCTTCCGGCCTCGGGCGATGGGACGGGCGACCCCGATCCACAAGCGAACCAGCCACATCGCCGTGGCGCTAACCCCGGTGGAGGACTAGAGATGCCCGCCTTTCCGACCCAGCACGCCTGGATGACGCGCCTGGCGCATCGCATCTCTGCGTCCTCGGGCTCGCCTTTGGCACCACCAAAGGCTTCGCCCCGCGTCCTTGATCTGCTCGACCAGTCACCTCCCCAGTCGCACTGGGTCGGAAAGGCGGGCATCTGATGGGCCAGAAGATCCACCCGGAGGGGTTCCGCGTCGGCTACATCCACGACTGGAAGTCGACCTGGTTCGAGGAGAAGAACTTCGCCGACGTGCTTCAGGAAGATCTGCAGATCCGCGATCACATCGTCGGCAAGCTCTCCCATGCCGGGCTCTCGAACATCACGATCGAGCGCCGCGGCGAGGTTGCCGTCGACATCCACACGGCGCGGCCGGGGATCGTCATCGGCAAGTCGGGCAGCGAAGTGGACGCGCTCCGCAAGGAGCTGCACAAGCTGACCGGCAGCCCGGTGAAAGTGAACATCCGCGAGGTCAAGCGCCCCGAGCTCGACGCCAAGCTGGTCGCCCAGTCGATCGCCGAGCAGCTGCAGAACCGGGTCGCCTTCCGCCGCGCGATGAAACGCGCTCTCACCTCGGCCATGCGCTCCGGCGCCAAGGGCGTCAAGGTCCAGGTCTCCGGTCGCCTCGGCGGGGCCGAGATGGCGCGGACCGAAAGCTATTCCGACGGTCGCGTGCCGCTGCATACGCTGCGCGCCGACATCGACTACGGCTTCTTCGAGGCGAAGACGACGACCGGCCGGATCGGCGTCAAATGCTGGATCAACAAGGGCGAAGTCATGCCCGAGGGCTTCCGCTCCGACCTCGCCTCGACCGACGACGAGCCGCAGGGCGGCCAGCGCGGCGGTCGCGATCGCGGTGGACGTGGGCCCGGCGGCGATCGTGGCGGACGCGGCCCTGGCG
>JBAQZI010000097.1:0-2312 GCA_049790835.1 Solirubrobacterales bacterium | reverse complement strand
CGCATCGCCTCACGGTGGCGCTCGCCCAGCAGGCCCTCGGCGCGGCGGGCGTGGCGCGAGGCCCGCTCGGCGCCGCTGTGGACGTCGCCGAGGGCGGCCTCGCGGGCCGACTCGGCAGCCGCGTCGGAGCGGGCGACGGCGAGCGCGTCGACGGCGGTCGTCAGTCCCGCGTCGATCTCGCCCAGCTCCTCGGCGAGCTTGCTGGCGCGCTCGGCGGGGGCGCTGCCGGAGCCGACGTCCAGGGTCAGCGGCCCCAGTTCGGCCCGCAGCGACTCGAGCCTCGCATTGACCTCGATCTCGCGGCTGGAGAGGCCGGCGGCGCGGACGGCGACGCGCTCCTGCTCGCCGCGCAGCTTCGTGACCAGGCCCCAGGCCTGGGTCCGCTCGCGGTCGCGGACGGCAAAGCGCTCCTCGGCCTCGCGGCGGCGCTTGCCGACCACGGCCAGCTGCTGCTCGATCTCGGCCCGGGTCGCCCGCGCTTTGGCCGCGGCCTTCTCTGCCGCGGTGGCGCGGTCGGCGCCGAAGCGCAGCTCCTCGGAGACGATCTGGCCGCGCAGGCCGAGCTCCTCGCGTTCGATCCGGGCGCCGATCTCGGCCGCCTGCGCCTGGCGCTTGAGCGGCCGCAGGCGGGCGCGGGCCTCGCGCTCGACGTCGAGGGCGCGGTCGAGGTTGTCGCGGGCGGCGCGCAGCTTCAGCTCGGCCCGGCGGCGGCGCTTGCGGTGCTTGCCGAGGCCGGCGGCCTCCTCGACCAGGAGCCGGCGCTCACGCGGCTTCGAGTGGACGATCGTCTCTACTCGCCCCTGGCTGATCACCGAGTGCATCTCCCTGCCCAGATTCGTGTCGGAGAGGACGTCGGTGACGTCGGCGAGCCGGCAGCGGGCGCCGTTGAGGCGGTAGACGCCGTCGCCGGAGCGGTCGAGGCGGCGCTGCACGGCGATCTCGGAGAACTCGGTGGCGGCGCGGCCGTCGGAGTTGTCGATCACGACCTCGACCTCGGCGGCGCGGCGCTGGCTGATCCCCTTGCCGCCGGCGGAGATCACGTCCTGCATCGAGGCGCCGCGAATCGCCCCCGGGCTCTGCTCGCCGAGCGCCCAGAGCACGGCGTCGGTGATGTTCGACTTGCCGGAGCCGTTGGGGCCGACGATCACGCTGACGCCGGGCGAGAACTCGAGGTTCACCCGCTCGGGGAACGACTTGAACCCCTTCATCGTGATCGATTTCAGATACATGCTCTCCTCACTTCGGCCCTGCCTAGGCTCGCGGTTGAGTCGGACGCGACACTCGTCACCGGCCTAGCCCCCGAGCTGCTTGAGGGCCTGCTCGGCGGCGAGTTGCTCGGCCGCCTTCTTGCTGCGCCCCGTGCCCGCGCCGACCGGCTTCGAATCGACGATCGCCTCGACCGCGAAGGTGCGGCGATGCGGCGGACCGGTGGCCTCGGTCACCTCGTAGCTTACGCGCGCCCCGCGACGCGCCAAAAGCTCCTGCAAAGCGGACTTGAAGTCGATCCGCGTCTCCACGGCGTGCTCGATCCGCGGCTCGAAAGCGGCCGCGACCGCCGCCGCCGTGCGCTCGAAGCCGAAGGCCAGGTAACAGGCTCCGATCAGCGCCTCGGTGGCCTCGGGCAGCGGGCGCTCACCGTCCAGCAGGATCGCGGCCGGGATCGCACCTGTGATGCCGTCGGGCTCGTTGCCGCGCAGCATCTCCGGCACGCCGAGCTGGCGGCCGACCTCGGCGCAGGCGACGCCGCTGACCGCCTGGTTGTGGATCTTCGTCAGGCCCCCGGCGGCGATCTCGGGAAAGCGCGCGAAGACGTCGGTGGCGACCGCGAGCCCGAGCACGCTGTCGCCGAGGAAGGCGAGGCGCTCGAAGGAGTCGACCCGGCGCTCGGTCCAGGAGGAGTGGGTCAGCGCCTGCTCGCGCAGGTCGTCGGGAAGCTCCTCGACCAGGGCCGCGAGGGCCGCGACCGGCTCCGGGTTCGCAGCCACCTCAGGCCGGGGCGTGCTCGACGACGAAGCCGACGGCGTCGCCGACGGTCTCGATCCGCGATGCCTGCTCCTCGGAGATGGCCACGCCGTAGCGGTCCTCCAGCTCCATCACCAACTCGTAGAGGTCGAGCGAGTCGGCGTCCAGGTCCTGCTTGAAGCGGGTCTGCTCGTCGATCTTCTCGATCTCGACTTCGAGCTCCTCGGCGAGGTGCTCGCGGACGAGGGTGAGGACTTCCTCGCGCGTCATCCCACCCTTCCTATCACGCGTCCCGCTCCGCCGCGAGCGCGCCGCGGCCGGCGCCGCCCTCGCGCAGCAGCGCCGTGGTG
>JBAQZI010000096.1:0-19243 GCA_049790835.1 Solirubrobacterales bacterium | reverse complement strand
GGGCGACCGAGACCGGCATGTCGGCGGCCTCGCCGGTCGGCGAGGTCCGGCCGTCGTAGAGGTCGAGATGGCCGTCGAGGTGAACGAGGCCGAGGTCGCCGAGAGCGTCCCTCGCTCCCGCCAGCGCCCCCGGCAGCACGGCGCAGCAGCCGCCGGCGAGGAACGGTCGCCTGCCGGCGCCGACCGCGCGGGCGACGCTGGCGCGGATCGTCGCGGTCGCCTCGAGAACGGCGCCGCTGGCGAGGATGCCGGTCGCCGGATCACGCTCCTCGCCGCGGATCCTCAGCTCGAGCTCGCCGCGGTCGTCATTGCCGAGCGCACTGGGCAGGCCCAGCTCGCGGAGTGCCGCGGGGGCGAGCTCGGCGCCGCCGCCCCGACCGACCGAGTCGATCGGAACGCCGATATAGGCAAACGGCTTCATCGCTGCCGACTTTAACCCCACGCCGGTGGTGTCAAACTCGGCGGCGATGGCAAAGCGCAAGAAGCAGCGTCGCAACCGGCAGAAGGCGCCGACCTTCGACTACGTCGACCCCGACGGCAACATGCTGACCCTGCGGCAGTCGCTGAGCGCCGCCACGATCGCCAAGATCGGCGAGCCGCCGGTCGGCGACGCGGCCTCGCTGGAGGACGCCTGGCGTCGCCGCTCGGAGGCGCTGTTCGAGCGTCTGGCGGTGCGCTGGGAGATCGCCGGCCTGCCGCTGACCGAGCAGAAGCTGCTGCTCGGGCGCTACCGCATGGCCGACGCCGAGACGCAGCGCTGGGTGCGCCAGACGCTGAACGAGCACGTCGAGCGCCACATCCCCGAGCTGGCTGGATGACCGTGGCCGACGAGCTGCGCATCGACGACCGCCTGGCGATCCCGCTGGCGGAGATCGAGCTGCGCGCCAGCCGCTCCTCGGGACCGGGTGGCCAGCACGCCAACGTCACCGCCTCGCGGGTCGAAGCCGTGTTCGACGTCGCCGCCTCGCGGGCGCTCGACGAGGCACAGCGCCAGCGCCTGTTGGCACGGGCCGGCGCCACCGTCACCGCTGTCGCCCAGGACGCCCGCGGCCAGTCCCGCAACCGCGAGCTGGCCCTGCAGCGGCTGGCGCGGAAGATCGCCGCCGGCCTGGCGACCCCGCGCCGCCGCCGTCCGACCAGGCCGACCAAGGCCTCGCGCTCCCGCCGCCTCGAGCAGAAGCGCCGCCTCGGCGAACGCAAGCGCGGCCGGCGCCGGCCGGGCGGGGAAGGGGAGTAGGGGCGGACCGATGAGATGGGAGTCCCCGCGCGGTCTAATAGGTAGACGGATTGAAAGCGAACGGAAGGAACCGATCATGCTTGCCAACTCCAAGGCGTTCAGCGGCTTCGCGGTCGACGACCTCGACAGGGCCCGCCAGTTCTACGGCGAGACCCTGGGGCTCGACCTGGAGGTGCTCGACGAGGAGAACGGCCTGCTCACCCTCCACCTCACCGGCGACCGCGACACGATCATGTACCTGAGCCCTGACATGACTCCCCCCAGCTACACGATCCTCAACTTCCCGGTTGACGACATCGACCAGGCAGTCGAAGGGCTGGTGGCCCGCGGCATCAGCTTCGAGCAGTACGGCAACGACGAGATGCCCCAGGACGAGAAAGGCGTAATGCGCGAGGGCGGCCCCTACATCGCCTGGTTCAAAGACCCGGCGGGGAACACGCTCGCTGTGTTGCAGGAACGCTAGCTGGCGTTGGAATTTCGCTGAAGCCCCTTCACAGAGCTGTCGCGATTAGCGTGCCATCGTTGCGTCGCGGCAGCCTAGGCTCCCGCAGGATGATCTACCGCCGCGACCTCATCGATCACTTCCAGTGGCTGGCCGGCTCGGAGTACTTCGACGAAGTGATCGATGAGGCGCTCGTCGCAATTGCCCTGACCGGGTATGACCACGGCGGCGACCTGATCCAAAATGGCGCTTGGCAGAACGCGAAAGGCGTGGTCGCACGGTTCGAACTCGAGGCCTTCGTCGAGCAGTTGCGCTCCGAACGCCTTATCTGAAGGGAGCCTGATGCTACGGTGTCGCACATGGAGATCGGGGTTCGTGATTTACGCAACCGGACGGCTCAAGTGATCGACGCGGTCAGGGCGGGAGAGCGGGTCGTGCTGACCGTCAATGGCGAGCCGACCGCAGACATCGTGCCGCACGGCGAACGCACTCGCTGGCTAGGCGGGACAGCGCTGCGCGACCAACTTCTCGACCGCGCTGCCGACCCCGGGCTTCGCACTGAGCTCGACGAGCTCGCCGGCCAGACTCTGGACGAGCTGTGAGCCTGCTTGGAGTGGGACTGCTCGACACCTCGGTCTTCATCGCCAGGGAGGGCGAGCGACCCCTTGGAGCGCTTCCCGCTCGGGTCGCCATCTCGGTGGTGACGATCGGCGAGCTTCAATTGGGCGTCCTCAACGCCGTAGACGACGACACCCGCAGTCGCCGTGCCGACACGCTCGCTCTTGCCAGAGCGGCGGATCCGATCCCGGTCAGCGAGGCCGTGATGGTGACCTGGGCACGGCTCGTCGCCGACTGCCGGGCGGCGGGCATTCAGCGCGCGATCAAGCTCACCGATGCGTTGATCGCGGCTACCGCGATCGAGCACGGGCTGCCGATCGTCACCCAGGACGGCGACTATCCAAAGATCGCCAAGGCCCACCCTGCCCTGCGGGTACTGAACGTCTAGGAGGCCGCTGCCTGTGCACTCTGACCGCTGGTCCTGCGCGGTCTCCGTCTTGCGGACGGTCTCGTGAATCGTGGCCGGTGTGCTCAGTCCACTCGCACTCTGCAAGCAGTTCATGATGGCGTCCAGACCAGTTGCAATTCGCAAGTGGATCACAGCGCAAGGAGGAGCGATGTCCGAAGTCACCGCAGACATGACGATCACCCTCGACGGCTACGCGAGCGGCGAGGGCCAGAGCCGGGCGCGGCCGTTCGGCGACCTCGACGCGGACCGGCTGCACGCCTGGATGTTCGATCACGTCGATGAAAACGCCGCGGAGAGAGCGGCCACTACCGCAGCCGGGGCCTATGTGATGGGGCGCAAGATGTTCGCCTCCGATCAGGGCGAGTGGGACCTCGATTGGCGCGGTTGGTGGGGACCCAACCCTCCCTACCACGCACCGACGTTCGTCCTCTGCCACCGCCCGCGCGCCAGCATCGAGATGGAGGGCGGCACCGTCTTTCACTTCGTCACCGACGGGATCGAGGCGGCGCTCGAGCGAGCCCGGGAGGCGGCGGGCGAGAAGGACGTCTCGATCGCCGGCGGCCCCAGCGTCCTCGACCAGTACCTGGCGGCCGGGCTTGTCGACGAGCTGCGGGTCCACGTGGCGCCGTTCGTCGCCGGGGGCGGAGAGCGGCTCTTCGCCGACGCCGCGGGCGTGGAGCTGACTCCGATGAGCAGCCGCACCACGCCCCACGTCACCCACCTCGTTTACCGTCGCCGATGACCGAGGGTGCGATCACCCACCTCATCGCCGGCGTCCCGGTGTCCGACCTCGACGCCAGCATCGACTGGTACACGCGGTTCTTGGGGCGACCGCCAGACCTTCGCGTGGGGGACGAGATCCTCTGGGATGTCGACGAGCACGCAACCCTCTTCATCGAGCCAAATGCCGGGCAGGCGGGCGCGGGCAGGATCACCTTCGCCGTCGCTGGCCTCGACGCGCTCCTCGAGCGCCTTTCCGCCCAAGGCATCGAGCACCGACCGATCGAGACCTACTCGAACGGAGTCCGCCACGCGAAAATCCCTGATCCGGACGGCACTCCATCGCCTTCGCCGAGCCGCCTGAGGGATGAGCGCGGTACCACGATTGGCCGAGGAAACGAGCGGGAGTCGGCATGGGCACGGCTGGTTTCGAACCAGCGACCTCTCGCGTGTGAAGCGAGCGCTCTCCCACTGAGCTACGCGCCCGGGAGAGGGCCATCTTACGCGGACGCTGGTTTGGTCGTCGCAGGCGCGGGCACGCCTGGCGATCCGTCCAGCGAGTCGAACGTTGGTCCACAAAAGTAGGTAGAGAGGTTGAGAATTTTAAGTAAAGAGTCTTCTATGGATCGAGAATCCTGCACGGCAGGACCTAGAAAGGAAGCAATGACTCGATCTATCGAAACTCGAATTCAGTGGGCGGTCGCCCTCTGCCTCTCGATGGTGGCCCTGCTGCTACTGACCGCGGGCCAGGCGCGGGCCGCGAATACCGTCTACCCATCCGGGGGGAGCGGCTTCGACGCCGGCGCCGAAGGGTGGAGCCCGGCTGGGGCGTCGTGCGCACCGCTGGCCATCCTCTGTACGCCGGAAGCCGTCCACGACTCGAGCGCCGGCAACCCGCCGGGGTCGATCGCCGCTCAGACGACCGTCACCATCAACCTGCTCGATCTCTTCAAAGGCACCGTGATCTGGAACTCGCCGCAGTTCACGGTTCCGGTCGGTGCCGTGACCGGAGCCAGCGTGCGGCTCGACCGCGCCTTCAGCCCTGGCGGCCTGCTTGCCGTGGGGCCGACGGGCACCTACACGGTCACCCTGCGCGACCTCACCGCCGGCACCAGCGCGACGCCGCTGAGTGAGGCGTTGACGCAAGCCGACACCACGTTCGCCACCCGCGGCGGCTCGGCCAGCGTCGTCAGCGGCCATGCCTACCAGCTCTCGATCGAGAGCGTGATAGCCCAGAGCACGCTGGCGCTGTCCCTGCTCAGCGGGACCACGGCCGTGCGCTTCGACAATGTCGGGCTGCAGGTTCGGACGGCCGGCGACGGCAGCGGGGGTAGTGGCGGCAAAGCGGGTGATGGCAGCGGCGGTGGTGGAGGCAGCGGCCTCACCAATGCGCTGCTTCTCTCAGCACTCAAAGACAGCCTTGTGGCGCCGGCGACCCTGAAGGGCCAGCGGCTTTTCGTCAAGGCGAAGTGCCCGGCCAAGATCGGTCATGCCTGCCGGGTCACCCTGCAGGGATTGCTGGGGAAGGGCAAGGCGGCGACGACCAAGCGCGTGGTCAAGGTCCCCAAGGGCAAGACGAAGCGGATCGTGCTCAAGGTGAAGCCGAAGGCGCGGGGCAAGGTGACCTCGCGCAACCGCCTCCTCTTCAAAGAGACGGTCAAGGCCGGCCCGGCTAAGGCGACCCTCTTCAAGCGCCTGAAGCTGATTAAGAAGCAGGACTAGGCGCGGCGCGGCTCAAGCTACGGCGACGGGTCCCTTTCCAAGTGGGGAGGGACCCTCGCCTGGCGGGCCGGTCTCCAGCTCCTCCCCTGCGGCGCTCCCCTTGCGCAGGGCGAGGCCGACGAAGGGGAAGATCAGCGTCGAGAGCATTGCGGCGCCGACCAGGCCGGCGGCGGTCGACGTCTTCATGTCCCCGGTCTCGATCGCGATCGTGGTGATCGCGACGACGAGGGGGAGCTCGGTCGCCGAGTAGAAGGCGAGGGCGGCGCGGTCGCGAGCGCTGAGCACGCCGCGGTAGAGCAGCAGCGCCGGGGCGCCGCGGACGACGAGGAAGAGCACGAAGAACAGCGCCAGCTTCGCCAGCGCGCCGAGCGAGCCAAGCGCCGCGAGGTCGAACTCGATGCCGCTGGCGACGAAGAAGAAGGGCACGAAGAAGCCGAACCCGACCGCGGTCAGCTTCGACTCGAATACTTGTAGCTCCTGTCCTTTCAGCGCCACGCGCACGATCATCCCGGCGACGAAGCCGCCGAGCAGGATGTCGAGGCCGAGCTTGCCGGCGAGCAGGACGAGGCCGAAGACGAGCACCACGGTGACCCGCACCGCCAGTTGGCTGCTCGACTCGAAGGTCCGCTCCAGCGCCGGCCAGCCGCGCCAGGCGTAGCGCACCGAGAGCAGGGCCAGGGCCAGGGCGAGGGCGATGAAGGCGAGCAGGATCACCGACTCGTGCAGGGGGTTGGCGGTCGAGAGGACCAGCGTCACCAGCAGGATCGGGCCGAACTCGCCGGCGCCGCCGGCGGCCAGCAGGTAGGTGCCGAAGCGCGTCTTCAGCTCGCCGTTGTCGCGCAGGATCGGGATCAGCGTGCCGATCGCCGTCGTCGCCATCGCCGAGCCGGCGTAGAGGAAGGAGACCACGACCCCCGCCGCCGCCAGGATGCCGCCGATGCCGTAAGCGAGCACCACCGAGAGCAGCCAACCGAAGGCGCCCAGCTTCATCGGCCGGCCTTTGATCCGCTGGAAGTCGATCTCGTAGCCGGCGAAGAAGAAGAGCATCCCCAGCCCGAGGTTGGAGAAGAATTCGATGAATTCGTCGCTGTGGGCGAGGCCGAGGATTTCCGGCCCGACGACGATTCCCAGCATCAGCTCCAGCACCACGACCGGGGGCGCCAGCCGTTTCGGCACCACCACCGCGGTGATCGCCGCGACCGCGGCGACGACGACGATCGCGAAGAAGGAGCCGGTGTCTACTTCGATCGCGGCTATCGGCAGAGCGAGCAAGAGCGGTGATCCTATGGCGAGCAGAGTAGGATCGTCAGTGGACCGTGCTAGGCGGGGAGTTAGCGGTGCCTTGTCACCCGCAATCCGCTTTAGCGGGGCCGAATCCCGTTCCGAGGAGCTGGCCGTCGGGGTCAGTGCGTCGCGGCGGCGTTGACGGCCGGGTCCTGCGCGACGTGGGCACGCGAATCAGGTCAGGTCCGGAAGGAAGCAGCCTTAAGCGGATGCCGCGGGTGCCGCAGGTAAGCCCGGCAGGAGCCAAAAACGACGGACACGCCCGGTGACCACGCTTCGAAGGCGGTGCACGGTCCATATTTCTTCGCTTTGACGCTTTTCCCCACCAGAGTGGGGCAAGTGTCAAAGCGCGTTCAGTCGATCAGGCGCTTGCTCATGCGGCTGACGGCGACGCGCCAGGTCAGCAGCGCGAAGGCGACGAGGAAGGCGAAGCGAGCGAGGTCGACGGCCTCGAAGCCGAAGGCGCCGCCGCGCACCAGCTCGACCAGCTGGTGCAGCGGATTGGCCTGGGCGACCACCTGGACTCCCTCGGGCAGGCCGCTGATCGGGAAGAAGGTGCCGGCGACGAGGAAGAGCGGCGTCACGAACAGCGCCGTCACGTAGTTGAACTGGTCGATCTTGGCCACGGTCGCCGCCATCGCGACGCCGAAGCCGGCGAAGCCGAGCGCGGTGACGAAGCAGAAGATCGGCACGAGCAGCATCCCCGGCGCCGGGTCGAGCCCCCAGAAGAAGGTGACGAGGAGGGGGACGCAGCCGTAGACGGCGGAGCGGCCGGCGATCCAGAGCATCTCGGCGCTGACCAGCTCCTCGACGTCGACCGGCGCCGCCAGGATCGCTTCGTAGGTGTTCTGGAAGCGGTGCTTGACGAAGGTGCCGAACATCGAGGGCAGGGCGCTGGAGAAGATGACGGCGGTCGCGACCATGCCGGTGCCGACGAACTGGATGTATGGAATCCCCTCGACTTGGTCGATCAGCGTGGCGCCGAGGCCGAGGCCGAAGGCGAGCAGGTAGACGATCGGTTCGAGCACGCTGGAGAAGGTCGTCCCCTTCCAGTAGGTGCGGAAGTTGGCGACCTCGCGGCTCATCACGCCGGCGATCGCGGCGGGTTCCAGGCGGCGCATCCTGCGCGGGGCGGCGTGGGGCTGGGCGCTCACTCGGCCTCCTCGCCGGTCAGCAGCACGAAGACGTCCTCGAGCGTGGCGGCGCGGAGAACGGCGTCCTCGGGCACGAAGCCATCGTCGGCTTTCTCAGAGCCGACGATCGCGATCGCCGGGCCGGCCGGACGCACCCGCAGGCCGCTTGCCTCGGCCTCGATCCGCAGCTCGGCAAGGCGCTGGGGAGGCGCGTAGATCTCGGCCGTCTGGCGGCCGGCATGCTCGACGATCAGCTCCGCCGGGCGGCCACGGCTGATGATCTTGCCCTGGTGCATCACCGCGACCTCATCGGCGAGGCGCTCGGCCTCCTCGATGTAGTGGGTCGACATCAGGATCGTCGTGCCGCGGGCTTTGAGGTCGCCGATCAGGGTCCAGAGCTCGGTGCGGATCTGCGGGTCGAGGCCGACGGTCGGCTCGTCGAGCAGGACCAGGCGCGGCTCGTGGACGAGGCCGCGGGCCAGCAGCAGCCGTCGCCGCATCCCTCCGGAGAGCTCGTCGACGGCATCGCCGCGGCGATCGCGCAGGCGGGCCAGGTCGAGGCAGCGGTCGACGGCGGCGCCGACGTCCTTGACCCTGTAGAGGCGAGCGTAGACCGCCAGGTTGTCCTCGACGGTGACGTCGACGTCGAGGTTGTCGAGCTGCGGGACGACGCCCATCTCGGCGCGGGCGGCCTTGGAGTCCTTGGGCAGCTCGTGCTCGAGCACCCGCAACTCGCCTTCGTCCGCGATCGCCTGGCCGGTCAGCAGCCGCATCGTCGTCGACTTGCCGGCGCCGTTGGGCCCGAGCAGGCCGAGGCAGATGCCCTGCGGCACGTCGAGGTCGAGTCCGTCGACCGCGGTGATCGAGCCGAAGCGCTTGACCACGCCGCTGAGTTCGATCGCAGCCATCGGCGCTGATGGTTTCATGAGAGCCGCTTCGGCCTCGTCGCGGTGGCTCAGGCGCCAGCGAGGTGCCCGGCCAGCCAGAGATCGCAGAGCCAGTGACCCCCGAACGCTTGAAGCCCCAGACAGGCGTGCAGCCTGGCCCGTGGGACACTGCCGCCGTGCTGGACGAGCGCTGGATCCGATCGCTGCACGTGGAGTCGATGCGGCGGGCCGACCTGCACGCCGAGCACGACCCGCACGTCCTCTTCCAGGCCTCGACGATCGGCGCCCTGCTCGACGGCGCCTTCGACGGCGACCTCAGCTTCGCCGAGCTGGCCGAGCACGGCGACCTCGGCCTGGGGACGCTGAACCGGCTCGACGGCGAGATGATCGCCCTCGACGGCGAGTTCTTCCGCGCCGACGTCGACGGCGAGGTCAGCCCGATCGGCGCCACGGCGAAGACGCCGTTCGCGGTGGTGACGAAGTTCGAGCCGGAGGTCGACGAGCGGATCGAGGGCGAGCTCTCCCACGAGGGGCTGCTGGCGCGGCTCGACGAGTTGGCTCCGCCCAACGCCTCCTCCTGCGCGATCCGCCTCGACGGCCGCTTCGAGCTGATCCGCGCCCGCTCCGTCCCGGCCCAGAGCCCGCCCTACCGGCCGCTGATCGAGGTCGTCGCCGATCAGCACATCTTCGAGCTCGAGGACGTCGAGGGGACGATGCTCGGCTTCCGCTTTCCCGCCTACGTCGAGGGGATCGAGGTCGGCGGATACCACCTCCACTTCATCAGCGAAGACCGCGAGCGTGGCGGTCACGTCCTCGACTCTCACACCGCCGGGGAGCTGCGCGCCCGGCTGGACCCCTCCAACGACCTCCACGTCGAGCTGCCACCGCGAATCGAGTTGGCCGACCCCGACCTGGCCGCCGCCACCCATGCGGCGATCGAACGGGCAGAGGGTGGCTAGCGACGGTCCCTTCCCGAACTGCATCAACTTCTTAATCCTGAAGGACGAGAACTTGATGCAGTTCGACTAGCAGCGGCGGTAGACGACCCAGGAGTCGTTTGAGGCGACCTCGCGGAAGCCGGGGGGGACGTCGAGGTCGAAGTCGGTCGGGTCGTTGGGGTCGAGGATGAAGTTGTGGATCACGAACTCGCTGGCCGGGTCGACGAAGTAGCCGCGGGCGGGGACTTCTTCCTCGCTGGCGCTGACGATCCGGGTCGGTCGCACGTCGAGCCCGAAGGCGAGGCGGGGGACGGCGCGGTGGTTGGGGACGGCGACCGGGCCGCAGAGCGGCTCGAAAGCGCCCGCATCGACGAGGTCGCTGAGGTCCCCCTCGATGCGGGCCTGGTTGGTGAGATCGGTGTCGACCCGCGAGTCGAGGTCCCACTGGTTCGGCAGCCAGGCGAGGAACATCAGCGCGACCAGGCCGGCGAAGAGCTGCCAGCGCCGGCGCCAGGGGTGGCCCGGCTCCAGCAGCCGCCAGCCGAGCAGGGCGAGGGCGGCGAAGATCGCCAGCACCGCGGCGGCGAGCATCGTGTAGCGGGGGAGGATCGCGAGGCCGCCGCAGGCGAGCAGGCCGAAAGCGGCGAGGGCGAGGCCAGCGGCGACGACGCCGAGGGCGGAGCGCCGGCGCAGGAAGACGAGGCCCAAGACGACGCCCCCGACGGCGCCGACCATCCCCGGCCACTGCAGCACCTCGCCGAGCCGCCGCGGCCCGTAGAGGATGAGATCGACCGGCCCCGTCTGCCGCTCCAGCGTCTCCACCGTTTCTTTGGTCCCGGTCCAGGAATTGAGCGGATCGCCGGTCGTGATCGCGTCGAAGAGCAGCCAGAGGATGGGCCCGGCGAGAGCGAGGATGCCCAGCCAGGCCAGCTCGCGAGGCGAACGCTCGCCGCGCCACCCGGCTCCCCCGCCGATGGGCCGAAATGTCGAGTCGGGGTCGACTTTTCGGCCCATCGACCCCGGTTTTAGGTCGAGCGCCAAGTACAGCCAGTAGATGACGGCGAAGAGCCAGGCCTCCGGGCGCAGCAGGCCGGCCAGGGCCAGCAGGGCGAGGACCGGCCAGCCGGCGCGGGGGCGCCTGGCCTCGACCAGCAGGGCCGCCAGGCAGAAGGCGATGTAAGGGAGGTCGATGTAGGCGCGCAGCCCGTTGGAGAGGAAAGGGGCGCGGGTGAGGACGATCGCCGCGGCGACGGCGCCGATCCAGCGGTCGAACCAGATCGCTCCGAGCCGGTAGACGAAGAACCCGATCAGACCCAGCGAGGCGTAGGCGATCACCATCGTCACCGTGATCGCGCCGTCGCCCAGCGGCGTCGTCACGAGGCCGAGCAGCTCGGTCAGTGGATGCGGCGTCGGCGGCAGCGCCGAGCCGACGTCCGGGCTCATCCCGTGCGCCAGTTCGCGTCCCCAGACGAGGGCGTAGATCGTGTCGTAGTTGGGGAAGCCGACCGGGAAGACGAGCAGCAGCGCCGCCGTCACCGCAGCGACCCAGGCGGCCGGCGTCAGCCAGCTGGAGAGCCTCGATGGCACCGGCGCACGGTATCGGTGGGGCCTCCAAGGGGCGTGTCTGACTTAACCGGCTATATAGGGGCCCTAAGGTCAGACACCCCTCCCCGGGCGGCGCGGGGCCGTGGATACACTGGCCTCAGTCCCTGATGACCGAGTCGACCTCTCTATATAGACGCCACCGCCCGGGCTCCTTCGACGAGGTCGTGGGCCAGCGGCACGTGGTCCGCACCCTGCGCAACGCGGTCGAGCAGGACAAGGTCCACCACGCCTACCTCTTCGTCGGCTCGCGCGGCACCGGCAAGACCTCGATGGCGAAGATCCTCGCCCGCTCGCTCAACTGCGAGCGCGGTGGCCCGACGGTGACGCCGTGCGGGGAATGCGAATCCTGCGTGACGATCGCCGGCGGCACCTCGATCGACGTGATCGAGATGGACGCCGCCTCCAACCGCTCGGTCGACGACGTCCGCGACCTGCGCGAGCGGGTCGCCTACGCGCCCGCCGGCGGCCACTGGAAGGTCTACATCCTCGACGAGGCGCACATGCTGACCAAAGAGGCCTGGAACGCCTTCCTCAAGACGCTCGAGGAGCCGCCGCCGAAAACGGTCTTCGTCCTCGCCACCACCGAGTCGCACAAGGTGATGGCGACGATCGCCGACCGCTGCCAGCGCTTCGACTTCCAGCGGCCCTCGCTGGAGCAGATCTCCGAGGTCCTGAACCGGGTCGCCGCGACCGAGTCGATCGAGGTCGACGAGGGCGCGGTGGCGACGATCGCCCGCTCCGCCTCCGGCAGCTTCCGCGACGCCCTCGGCACGCTCGACCAGCTGGTCGCCTACGGCGGCAGCAAGGTCGGCCTCGACGAGGTGCTGGAGATGCTCGGCGCCGCCGATGCCGAGCTGCTCTTCGAAGCCGTCGACGCGGTCGTCGCCGAAGACCCGAAGGCGGTCCTGCTCGGGGTTGAGAAGATGGCCCGCTCCGGCCGCGACCCCTCCCAGTTCGCCCGCGACCTGCTCGCCCACCTGCGCTTTCTCCTGGTTACGCAGACGACTGGCGAGGTCCCGACCTCCTTCGTGGTGACGGCGACGGATTCGGCCCGGCTGCAGAGCCAGGCGGCGGCGATCGGAACGGCGTCGCTGATCCGCACGATCGACGAGCTGGCGACGGCGCTCACCGCCGTCCGCGAGGGCGACGACGCGCGGATGGCGGTGGAGATCGCGCTCTTGAAAGCGGCGCGCCCGGATCTGGATCCCAGCACCGAGGGGCTGCTGCGCAGGATCGAGCGACTCGAGGGACAGCTGAGGGACGGGGGCGGTCAGGCCGCGGGTCCTGTCACGGCAGGGGACCCCCCACCCCCAGCGGTAGCTAAAGCTTCCTCGGGGGTGGGCCCCCCTACCCCGCCACCCGCGGCAGATTCGCCGCCGCAGGACGAGCCTGCTCCGGTCGCCGAAGAAGAGTCAGAGGCGGAAGAGCCGAGCGCGCCCGAGGACGCGGAAGTGGACAGCCCGGAGCCGGTTGTCCAGGACGAGCTTGATCTCGAAAAGCTGAAGCAGGTGTGGCCGGCGGTGCTGGATCAGCTGTCTACGGCGGCGCCGGCGCTGGCAGCGTTCTTCGAGGAGGCTCGGCCGGTTGGGTTCGAGGCGGCCGAGAACGTCGTCGAGATCTCGTTTCCCGCCGGCGCAACCTTCAACAAGCGCAAGGCCGAGACGCCGGAGAATCGGGAGCGGGTTGCTGAATCGTTGGCGACCGTCACCGGGCAGAGCCTGAAGCCGACTTACGTCCTGCTCGACGGGGAGAGTGAGGCGCCGGTGGAGGCGCAGGCTCCCGCGCCGAAAGCGGACGAGGGACTTGATGAGGAAGAGCTGCTGGAGCGGCTGAAGAGCGAGTTCGACGCGGAGGAGGTCAGTTAGGTGGCTCGAGGAGGCGGCGGTCCAGGTGGGTTCGACGTGAACGCGCTGATGAAGCAGGCGCAGCAGATGCAGGACCAGATGCTGCAGGCGCAGGAGCAGCTCAAGGACGAGACGGTCGAGGCCAGCGCCGGCGGCGGCATGGTCAAGGTGAAGATGGGCGGCGACCTGACCCTGTGCGAGATCGCGATCGACCCCGAGGCGATCGACCCCGAGGAGGCCGAGATGCTGGCGGAGATGGTCCAGGCCGCGGTCAACGAGGGCCTGCG
The DNA here is from genome assembly GCA_049790835.1 of Solirubrobacterales bacterium. GTDB lineage: Bacteria > Actinomycetota > Thermoleophilia > Solirubrobacterales > 70-9 > VAYN01. The sequence goes on along the minus strand of JBAQZI010000096.1, from coordinate 6,117 downwards.
CGCCGCGCAGGAGCTGGCCAGCTCGAAAATGGGCGGGATCACCGGTGGGCTCGGTGGCGGTCTCGGGGGAGCCCTGGGCGGTTGAGCACGGAGGGCCCGGCCCCGCTCGCGCGCCTCGTCGCCGAGCTCTCGCGACTACCGGGGATCGGACAGCGCACCGCACAGCGGCTCGCCTTCCATTTGCTGCGGGCGCCTGACGAAGAGGCCTTCGCGCTCGGCGACGCGATCCGCGAAGTGAAGGAGAAGGTCGGCCTCTGCGAGGAGTGCTTCAACCTCGCCGAGGGGCCGCTCTGCCGGATCTGCGCGGACACGAACCGCGACCGCTCCTCGATCTGCGTGGTCGAGGAGCCGGCCGACGTGATCCCGATCGAGCGCACCCACGAATACCGCGGCCTCTACCACGTGCTCGGCGGTGCCCTCTCGCCGATCGACGGCGTCGACGCGGAAGATCTGAAGATCGCCGAGCTGCTGGCGCGGGTCGATCGCGGCGGGGTCACCGAGGTCGTGCTCGCCACCAACCCGACGACGACGGGCGAGGCAACCGCCCTTCACATCGCCGACGGCCTGCGCGGCAAGGTGGCGGTTACCCGGCTGGCCAGCGGCCTGCCGGTCGGCGCCGATCTCGAGCACGCCGACGAGGTGACGCTCGGCAAGGCGCTCGCCGGTCGACGCACCCTCGATTAGTTCCCAGCGCACTGAACATTCGTCCTGGACGGGTGTCAGCCCGCAAATAGCGGATTTCGGCGCCGCTGACGTCCGCCGCTTTCGCCAAGGTCAGCATGTGGCGGGCCAACTCGATTCAGGTGACGACGGTTCCGAAGGGCGCTTGGCGGCGGGTCGCATCGCCCGCGAGGTCTCTTCGCTGCAGGCGTCGCTGCTGGCCTCGCTGCGCGAGGAACTGGGCACGGGGCGCTCCGTGCAGTTCGCCGAAGCGGCCGAGCGCCTGGCCGCCGACTTCGGCTCGGTCACCGCGACCGCGGTCGATGCGGCATTCGAGCCCGGCGACGCCGCCTCGGCCGCGGTGGCGGTCCAGGAGCCGGCGGTCGCGACGGACGAGCATCGTCAACTGGCCAGCCTCTACCAGCCCGGCCACATGCGGCGCCGGCTCGACCAGATGGCCGAGACCCACCGCCGCTACGGCCATCCCTTCGCCCTCGCGGTCTTCGACGCCTCCGGGCCGGACACGCGCAACGGCGACACCGGCGGCCAGGAGACGGTGCTGGCGATCGTCACCGCGGCGCTGCGCGACAGCATCCGCATCGTCGACGAAGCCTTCCGCCTCGAGGAGGACGCGATCTGCGTCCTCGCCCCGAACCTGCGAACCGTCGAAGCAGTGCAGATGGCGGAGCGGCTGCTCGGCCAGCTGGACGAGCTGGAGCGGGCGGGGGGGCTGCGGATCGCGGTTTCAGCCGGCGTCGTCGCCTGCCCCGACCATGGCGCCGACGTCGAATCGCTCCTGCACGAGGCCGACGCGGCGATGTGGCGCGCCCGCGCCGTCGGGCAGCCCCTGGGCGTCGGCGCTTTGCAAGATCGCTGACAGATTCCGGAAATTTGTCCATAACTGATGTAAACCCGCGCCAGCGGTGGGAGACTGGCGTACGCGCGTCGAATCAATCGCGCACCACCACCAACTCCCTCATGTCAGGAATCCGAACCAACGCAGCGGCCGAAGTGCTCGGCGTCAGCCCCAACACGCTTCGCAGTTGGGAGCGTCGCTACGGCTACCCCGTGCCCAAGCGCACGGTCGGCAACCACCGCAACTACGAGCTGATGGAGCTGCAGACCCTGCGCGACGCCCTCGCCCAGACCGGCAACATCTCCTCGGCGATCGAGCTCGCCCGCCAGCGCCAGTCGGCGCCGGCCAGCGGCGGCGACATGCTCGCCGCGCTGGAGAGCTTCGACGAGGCCGCCGCCGACCGCGCGATCGAGGAGAGCCTGGCGCTGCGGCCGCTCGAGCGCACGGTCGAGGAGCTATTGCTGCCGGCGATCGACGAGCTCGCCGCCGACCCCGATCGCGAGGCCGAGCTCGAGTTCGCCGCCCGCTGGGCGACCGGCTGGCTGCACGGCGCCCGCCGCCTCGCCTCCGCCGCCTCGCGCCCGGCCGGAATCCTTCTGCTCGACTCCAGCCATGGCCAGGACGCCGAGGAGGTCCACACCCAGGCCCTCGACCTCGCCCTGCGCCGCGCCGGCTTCCGCGTCCTCGTCCTCTCCAACGAGCTCGGCGACGAGCGCCTCGAGCGCGCCTTGGGCGCCCTCGACCCGACCGCGATCGTCCTCTGCGGCCCCGGGGCCGAGACCAAGGACGCGGTCAAGCTGGTCCGCAAGATCCGCGAGCTCGGCTTCGTCGCCCCGCTCTACGGCTTCCGCGCCGCCGGCCTGATCGGCGCCGCCGTCCCCTCCGCGGGGGAGAAGCCAAGCCAGGTCACCGGCATGCTCAATGCCGACCTGCGCCGCCGCGCCGCCCAGGCTTTCGCCTAGGCCTCCAGACGCTCAGAGCGTCGCCAGCGGCACGCCGATCACGTTCAGCCGCCGGCTGAGGCCACCGAGCGCGAACTCGCGGATCTCCTCGGCGCTGGCCCCGAGCGCGTCCCAGTCGGTCCCCTCGCGGTCGGGTGGGGTCAGCGACTCGGCCACCGAGGGCAGCAGCTCGCGCAGGGTGGCGCGCACGACGTCGGCGAGCGCGGGGTCGGCGGCAACCGCCTGGCGCAGGTACCAGGTGCCGTAGCCGATGTGGCGCTGCTCGTCGTGGTGGATCTTCGAGTAGCCGTCGACGAATCCCGGCAGCAGCGCCTCGCGCTCGAGGTAACCGGTGACGAAGTTGAAGGAGGTGAGGCCGAGCGTTCCCTCGAGGACCTGGTGATAGAGGGTGACGAAGCGAACCTTGGCCTCGGCGTCTCCCGGGTGGGCGACCAGCCGCTCGTGCGCCTCGACCAAGGCTTGGTCGAAGATCCTGCGGAAGGCGGGGGAGATCTGCACGCGAGCGCGCTCGACGTGGGCGGCGATCGCCGCCGGGTCGGCGACGACCTCGTCCTGGAAGCGGGCGTAGAACTGCATGTGGCGCGCCTCGTCGACCTGCTGGGTGGCGAGGAACGTGACCTCCTCCTCGCTGCCGTAGGCGCCGACCAGGCCGGAGAACTTGGTCGTGATCCGCTCCTCGGCGACCATCAGCGAGGAGAGCACCCAGAAGATCAGGCCCCGGTCCTCCTCGCCGAGCTGGCGCCACTGCTCGCGGTCGCGATCGAGGTCGATCGCGAACGGCGTCCACTGCTGCGCCTCCCAGTGGCGGTAGAGCGTCTGCGGATCGAAGAGGTGGACCTCGTTCACTGGCGGCCCAGCCTAGCGGTGCGATCGACGTTAGTCCGCGGGATCGAGCAGCAGCGCCAGCTGCCGCGACTGCGCCAGCAGGACACCGTCGGCCGACCAGAGCTCGCCGTCTTCCTCGAAGAACCCGTGGCGCGCCAGGTTCGATTTGAAGGAGACGAGGTAGGGATCCTCGGCGCTGGCCCCCGCCGGCGGCAGCGGCGAGCGGAAATGGACCGTGTAGTCGATCGTCGGCGCTGCGACCGGGCGCTCGAGCCGGACGAATGGGGCCGGGAACCAGGTGTCGAGGAAGGCCGCCGCCAGCGGCGCGTCGAGCAGGCGCGGCTCGCGGCTGCGGATCCAGGCGCCGGTGTGGGGGGCGCCGCCGGAGAAGGCGTGCTCGCCGAGGGCGGGGCGGGCGCGGTAGTTCTGCAGCATCCGCGGCGCTCCGGCGACGGCGCCGGGATCGAATGCGTGCAGCTCACCGGGCTCGCCGGCGTCGGGCATCGTCAGCTCGGAGAAGCCGCCGCCGCTCCAGTTCTCCGAGAGCACCGCCTGCGCGGTCGCCTGCACCTTGCCTTCCTGGGTCATCCGTGCCGAGAGGAAGGTCGCCCGCCCGCCCGCGCGCTCGACCTCGACGCGGATCTCGACCGGGCCCGCCAGCGGCGCCCGCTGGTAGTGGACGGTGAGCGAGCGCGGTGCCCGCTCGGCCGCGGCGCTCGCCTGGATCGCCCGCAGGATCACCGCCGCGACATAGCCGCCGTTGGGACCTTTGCCGACCCACCAGCGTTCGCTCATCTCGGCCCCGAAACGGCCGCCGCCGAGATCCTCGACGGCCGTGTCGGCCTCGAACCCCGGGAGGGAGACCGTGCTCGCTTCCTCGTTCACGATGCTCTCGCCTCCTCGGAGACCGAAGCGGAGATCGGTTCGGCCCCCTCGCTGATCCCGAAGCGGTCGTGGAGGCGCCGCAGCGGCGCCGGCGCCCACCAGTTCCACTTGCCCAGCAGCTCCATCAACGAGGGCACGAGGAGGGCACGGATGATGCTGGCGTCGATCAGCACCGCCAGCGCCGTGCCGACGCCGTTCTCCTTGATGAAGATGATCTCCGAGGTCGCGAAGGCGCCCATCGCGACCGCGAACAGCAGCGCCGCGGCAGTGACGATGCGGCCGGTCCGCTCCAGCCCGATCGCCACGCACTCCGAGTCCGAGGCGCCGTTGTCGCGCGCCTCCTTGATTCGCGAGAGCAAGAAGACCGCGTAGTCGGTCGAGAGGCCGAAGGCGACCGCGAACAGCAGGATCGGCATCGTCTGCTCGATCGCTCCAGGAGAGGTGTAGTCGAGGGTGCCCTCCAGCCTGCCGTCCTGGAAGATCAGGACCAGCAGCCCGAAGACGGCGCTGAGGTTGAGGAAGTTCATGATCAGCGACTTGATCGGCAGGATCACCGAGCCGGTCATCAGGAAGAGGATGACCAGGGTGGCGACGATCACGATCGCCAGCGCGATCGGCATGTGCTCGCCGAGGCTGCTCTGGAAGTCGATGAAGTCGGCGGTGGCGCCGCTGACCAGCGCCGTCGTCTCCGGCGGCGGCGGGATCTCCCGGATCTCCTTCACGGTCGTCTGGCTGGCGTCGGAGACGAAGGGGTTGGCCGAGATCACCTGCAGCGCGGTGACCTTGCCGCGCAGCGGCTGCGGTGGCAGCACGGCGGCGACGCCCGGCACGCGCTTGACCCGCGCCGCCATCGCCGCCGCGGCCTGCGGCCTGCCGCCTTCGACGGCGACCCAGATCGGGGTCTCGCGGTAGGGCGGGAACTCGGTGCTGACCTGGTCGTAGGCCTGCCGGGCGCTGGCCGACTCCGGCAGGACGGTGGGATCGACGGTGTTGAACTTGATCCCGAAAAAGGGCAGGCCCATGACGATCAGCAGCAGCGCGCTGAGGGTGGCGATCGGCAGCGGCCGGCGCATCACGAAGCGCGAGAGCCGGTACCAGAAGCCGTTCTCGTTGACCTCGGAATCGGAGGCGGCGCGGCGATGCAGGAACTTCGGCGCGCCGGCGTTGACGCGGGTGCCGAGCAGCGTCAGCACCGCCGGTAGCACGGTCAGCGAGATCAGCGCCGCGAACAGCGCCACCAGCGCGCCGCCGAGGCCCATCGAGTAGAGGAAGCGCTGCGGGAAGACCAGCAGCGAGGCCAGCGCCGCGGCGACCGTCAGCGAGGAGAAGAAGACCGTCCGCCCGGCGGTGGCGAGGACCCGGCGCATCGCCACCAGGCCGGGTCCGCTCTTGGCGATCTCCTCGCGGTAGCGGGAGACGATGAAGAGGCTGTAGTCGATCGCCAGGCCCAGCCCGAGTGCCGTGGTCAGGTTGAGCGCGAAGATCGAGATCGAGCCGAATTCGCTGGCTACGCGCAAAATCAGGAAGGTGCCGACGATCGCCAGGCCGCCGATCATCAGCGGCAGCACCGAGGCGACGAGGCTGCGGAAGAACAGCAGCGAGAGCAGGAAGAGCAGCGGGAAGGCCAGCATCTCGGCCTTTTTCAGGTCCTCCTCGACCTGCTTGTTGACCTGCTCCTGGGCGACGGCGGCGCCGCCGACGACGACGCCGGGACGCTCGGAGAGCTGGTCGGCGATCGCGGCGCCGGTCTCCTGCCACTCCTTGTCCCCGGTTGGCTTCAGGGCGACGACGAAGTAGGTCGAGTCGCCGTCGCGGGAGACGAAGGCGCGGGAGCGGGTGTTGTAGTAGCCGGTCACCGACTCGACGTCGCCGCGGCGCTCGACGCTGCGTTGGAGCGCCTCGACGCGGGCCCGGGTCGAGGCCTTGGCG
>JBAQZI010000095.1:0-12969 GCA_049790835.1 Solirubrobacterales bacterium | reverse complement strand
GCCCCGACCTCGGCCGCGGCGGCGGCGATCAGCTCGCCGGCGGCGTGGAAGCCGGCGGGGCGCATCAGCGCCCGCCGGGCGTCGACGTAGTACTGGGCAACCGCTCCACTGGACAGCGTCACCTCTCCCAGCACCAGCGAGTGCTCGCGCAGCTCAGCGAGCAGCGTCCCCTTGGCGGCGTCGAGGTCGGTCACGGCGGCCATCCTACGACGAGGGGGCAGAGTTCGCCGCTGCCACGACTTGGACCGGAGTGCATTCGTCTATCGCTGTCCGAAATTGGTGTATCACCTTGGCGGTACACTCACCGGATGGCGACGAAACACCCTCGTGTGCAGGTGACCGTGGATCCAGAGTTGGGAGCGGCGATGGCGGCAGTTGACGCTCATCCGAAGAGTCGCTCTCGCCTGATTCGCGACCTCGCCCTGCGCGGAGCCGAGGTCGCCGCCGAGGAGCGGCGTAAGCACGATGAAGCCATTGAGATCCTCTGCAAGATTGCGGACGGCGAGGTCCCCTATGACTTCGATGCCCTCAATGAGGCTCTCGCCGAACGCGAGCGCTCGCCCTTCAAGTACGAGTCGGGATGAGCACCGAGCCTTTCAGCGCGGTCGTGCCCGTGGTTATCGACCCCTCCGCCTGGGCCCGACAGAGTCAGCCCAAGGTGATCAACCGGTGGAAAGCGACGGCAAGAGCCGGCTTGCTCGTTAGTTGTCCCATGGCCACCCTTGAGATCCTCGGCAGCGCTCGGGACGAAGAGGAGTACGCGCTGGCGGACTTTTCCCTTGGCGCACTTCCGCAGGCACCCGTGACCGCGTCGGTATGCCGGGCAGCGTTAGCCGCGATGCGCGAGCTCGGAGCGCGCCGGCGGCTGCCGGCCCCCGACTACCTGATAGCCGCCGCCGCGGCCGAGCGTGGCTTCGGCGTCCTCCACTCCGACCGCCACTTCGACCTGCTCGCCACGGTGCTGCCGTTCGAGAGCGTGCGGCTGCCGGGGTAGCCGGGGCTCTACCAGATGAAGATGTCTTCGCCGTAGTTGATCCGCTCGTAGATCTCGGGCTGATCGGCGATGAAGGTGCGCAGGCAGCCGTGGCTGGCGGGATAGTCCGGGACGGATTCGTAGCCGTGGACCGCATAGCCTCCGTAGAAGTACCAGGAGTAGTACATGCCGTGGGAGTTGTAGCCGGGTTCGGTGCGGATGAACTCGTAGTGGCCGGTGACGGTCGGGGTCGAGGACTTGCCGGAGGAGATCGGGTAGATCGCGACCGGCTTGTCGCCCTTGGCGAAGACGAGGATCTGCTTCGACAGCGGTGCCTCGACGTGCTGGCCGGCGCCGGGGTGGCGGACCTCGTAGGCGCCCTTGCCGGCGAAGACGCTCTTGACCAGGCCCTTGCCGGCGCGCATGCTGCGGCTCTTGTCGTTGACTTTGCGGTAGGCGAGCACGCCGCGGGCGGTCTTGCCGCCGAAGCAATTGCCGCTGTTGGCGATGTAGCCCATCTCCCGCATCGCCTTCTTGAAGCCGACGACGACGTCGCCGCACTGGCCCTGGCGCAGGGACGGGAAGCTGACCTTCCAGCTCTTGCGGACGGTGCTGTCGGCGCCGAGGACCGCGGTCGCCTCGTGCCTGGCGCTGACCGCGTACTTGCCGTCCTCGCGGACGATGACGCTGCTGCGGAAGGTCCCAGTCTTGCCCTTGCCCTTGCCCTTGCCGACGGGGAGCTTGTGGCTGACCAGCTCCTTGCCGTCGAGGAAGAAGGTGACCTCGACCCGCTGGCCGGGCACGTAAGGCTTGACCGTGCCGAAAACCGGGACCTTGCTGTAGATCTGAGCGCGGCCGTCGTCGAGCTTGCCGAGCTTGATCTTCACGGTCGCGCCGGGGACGACCGCGGTGGGGGCTTTCTTCTTCGACCCCGCGGGCGCCGCCAGGGCGGTGGCGGGGATCGCGAGCAGCGCGAGCAGGGCGACGAAAAGGGCGAGGCGACGACTCACGGGCCGGATGCTACTGAGCGAGCAGGGCGACGGAGTTGTTCAGCATGTGCAGCAGGATGCACGGCACGATCGAGCCGGTCCTCTCGTAGAGCAGGGCCAGCACGAAGCCGAAGAAGATCAGCGGAGGCACGGCGGTCACTCCGGTCAACGCGTGCAGGCCGCCGAAGATCAGCCCGGCGAGCAGCGCCGCGGCCACCCGTGGCAGCCGCTCGCGCAGACCGCCGTAGAGCATCCCGCGGAAGCAGATCTCCTCGCTGATCGACGCCGCGAAGACGATCAACAGGATCTGGATCGGGATCGGCCCGAAGCCGTCGGCGATGTCCTCCTGCTCGGGCACGACGACCAGCGAGGAGTAGAGGAGGGCGAAGAGCAGGTAGGCGCCGATCGCCGCGGCCGTCCACTTCAGCGCGGTCGAGGCCTTGAAGCGCCGCACTCCCAGCCGCCGCAGGACCTCTCCCAGCGTCGCCGCGCCGCGTTGGGCGGCGATCGCCATCGGCACCAGCAGGAACCCGATCGCCGCGGCCAGCTGCACGCCGACGTTGCCGAACGTGGTCAGGTCGCCGTCGGACTCGCTGCCGATGATCGCCGCCGGGACTCCCATCACGATCCCGGTGCCGAGGGCGAGGACGACGCCCAGCACGGCGACCCACGGTCCCCAGTTCGAGTACGGGAACCGCTGCGGCTGCTGCTCGACCCCCGCGACGGCTAGGTTGGCCTCCATGTCGCCGGCAGTTTCACAGGTCTCCCGCTCGACCAAGACCCGCCTGCGCTTCCTGCGCCGCCTCGCCTTCGCCGTCGTCCTCATCGTCCTGGCGATGATCGCGCTGAGCCAGTTCACGGAGCTGAAGCGGCTGGCGGGCGGCATCCTCGCCTCGACCGCGGTGCTCGGGCTGGTCGTCGGCTTCGCCGCCCAGCACACGATCGGCAACCTCGTCGCCGGGGTTCAGATCGCGGTCTCGCAGCCGTTCCGGATCGGCGACCGCATCACCTTCGACGAGAACGAGGGCCGGGTCACCGACATCACCCTCTCCTACACCTACATCGACCCCGGCGACGGCAGCCACTTCGTGATCCCGAACCAGCTCCTGGTCGAAGGCGTCGTCCACAACCACTCGACCGAAGACACGCAGGCCTGAACGCTCGCCCAGGCGGCGTAGTCTCTGCTCGATGACGCAGCGCAACCGGCGACGCCAGCGACGCCGCGGTGGGATCGGCGGCAAGCTCCTGCTGGTCGGCGGCGGCGTTCTCGCCGTGCTCGCGATCGCCGCCATCGCCGTCACCTCCTGGGTCCTCGACGTCGCCGCCGACGCGCCCTCGCTCGCCACCTGCAAGGCAATCGACAAAGGCGGCAACTCGGCCCTCTACGCCGCCGACGGCAGCAAGCTCGGCGTCATCGCCTCCGACGAAGCCCGCACCCCCGTCTCCATAAAGCGCATCCCCAAGAGCATGCGGCTGGCGACGGTGGCGATCGAGGACCAGCGCTTCTACGAGCACGGCGGCGTCGACCCCGAGGGGATCCTCCGTGCCGCGGTCAAGGACCTCGAAGCCGGCAAGGTGGTCGAGGGCGGCTCGACGATCGCCCAGCAGCTGGTCCGCAACCTCTGCATCGCCAACCCGCAGCAGAACCTCGAGCGCAAGATCGTCGAGGCGAAGCTGGCGATGGAGTACGCGCAGCGCCACTCGCGCCGGCAGATCCTCGGCGCCTACCTCAACATCGCCTCCTACGGGACGATCGAGGGCAGCACCGCGGTCGGCGTGCAGGCCGCCTCGCGGATCTACTTCGACCGGCCGGTCTGGAAGCTGAGCCTGCCGCAGGCGGCGCTGCTGGCCGGGCTGCCGCAGGCACCCTCCGAATACAACCCGATCCTCAACCCGGACAAGGCCCGCGAGCGCCGCGACCAGGTGCTGCGGCAGATGGGCAAGCTCGGCTACGTCTCCGGCGATCGGGCCGAGGCCGCGGCCGCTTCGGGACTCGGCCTCGACGTCTCCAGCGACTACTTCGACCACCGCCAGCCCTATTTCTTCGACTACGTCGAGAACGACCTGATCAGCGAGTACGGAGTCAACACGGTGCGCCGCGGCGGCCTCGAGGTGCGGACGACGATCGACCCGGACCTGCAGCGGGTCGGCCTGGAAGCGATGCGCTCGGCCCTTCCCTACTCGACCGACCCCTCCTCGGCGCTGGTCTCGATCGACCCCCGCAACGGCCACATCCGGGCGATGGCCTCCAGCTCCAACTACGCCGAAAGCCAGTTCAACCTCGCGGCCCAGGGCCGGCGCCAGCCGGGCTCGACCTTCAAGGCCTTCGTCCTCACCACCGCGATCAAGCAGGGGATCGATCCCTACTCGACCTACTACACGTCGAAACCGCTCGACCTCGACCTGCCGCACTGGGGCCATTGGAGCGTCGCCACCGCCGACGAGGGCTACCAGGGCACGGTCAACCTGCAGCAGGCGACCGTCAGCTCCGACAACACGGTCTTCGCCCAGCTCGACCTCGACGTCGGCCCCAGGAGCGTCGCCCAGACGGCGAAGTCGATGGGGATCACGACGCCGCTGGACGGGATCCCGGCCGAGGGGATTGGCGGACTGCGCCTCGGCGTGACGCCGCTGGAGCTGACCAACGCCTACGCGACCCTTGCCGCCGGCGGCGTCCACCACGATCCGGTCTCGGTCGAGAAGGTGACCTTCCCCAGCGGCAAGATCGACCGGCCCCAGAAGTCCGAGCCGACGCGGGTACTCCCCGAGCCGGTCGCCTACGAGGTGACGAAACTGCTGCACGACAACATCACCGAAGGAACCGGGACCGCCGCCTACACCGGCTGCGCCGGCCAGGCGGGCAAGACCGGCACCACCGACGAATACACCGACGCCTGGTTCGCCGGCTACCAGCCCAACCTTGCCACGGCGGTCTGGGTCGGCTACCCCGAGTCCAATGACATCTCGATGACGAGCGTGCACGGGACCACCGTCTTCGGCGGCACCTTCCCGGCCGAAATCTGGCACTCGCTCTACGCCAACGGGGGCGTCCCCTGCGACGAATTCGAGCAGCCCGAGAAGTCGGTCAGCTGGGCGCCCTACTACGGGCGCTTCTCGCAGGCGAGCCCAAGCGACACGGCCGAAGCCGGTGGCACTGGGAGCGAGGAGCCACCGCCACCCGGCAGCGCCGCGGTCGGCGGCTACGACCCGGGCGAATACGACCCCGACGCCTACGCGCCCGGGGCCGGCCAGGAACCGGCCCCGCTGCCGCCGCCACCGCCCTCCGTCAGTGGCGGTGGTGGCGCCGGTGGCGGCTCAGCCGCTAGCGGGTAGCCGCCCATCGACCCGGCGCTTGCCTATGCGCTGATGTGGGTGGGCTTCGCGGCCTACCTCGGCGTCCTGGTCGCGGCGCCGGTGCTCGGCGGGCGCTTCGTCTGGACGGCGATCGCCGTCGCCGTGACCGGCTTCGCCATCGCACCGGTCCTGCTCTCCCACGACGTCTACAGCTACCTCGACTACGCCCGGCTCGGGGTCGTCCACGGGCTCGACCCCTACGTCCACCCCCCGCTCGCCGCGCCCGGCGACCCGGCTTACGCCGACGTCACCTGGACCGAAGCGACCAGCGCCTACGGCCCGCTCTTCACCCTCGCCACCTACCCGCTTGCCTACCTGCCGGTCGGGGGTGCGATCGCGCTGCTGAAGGCGCTCGCGGCGCTCTCCGTCCTCGGCCTCGCCCTCGTCGTCTCCCGCCTCGCCGCCTGGCGCGGCGTCGACCCGCTCCGCGCCGCCGCCTTCGTCGCCCTCAACCCGCTCGTCCTCGTCCACGTCGTCGGCGGCGCCCACAACGACGGCCTGACGATGCTGCTGGCGATGCTCGCCGTCGCCGCCACCCTCAGCGCCCGCGAGCTCAGCGCGGGCGCAGCCCTCACCGCCGCCGTCGCCACCAAGGCCTCCGCCGCCTTCATCCCCCCCTTCGCCCTCCTCGCCGCCGCAAACAGCCGGCCGATGGGGATTGCGGTCATTGGGGGCGGCGCCTACTTCGGCTTTGGCTGGGACTGGGTGCACGCGTTTGGGCTGGCGGGGGAGAACCAGGGGCGCACGAGCTACATGAGCCTGCCGATCACGGTGGCGCGTCTGACCGGGCTCGACCCGGACGCGGTTCGCATCCTCGCACTCACCCTCTTCCTCACGCTCTTCTTCGAGCTCCTGCTCTGGACCTGGCGCGGCTTCGACTGGGTCCGCGCCGCCGGCTGGGCCGCGGCCGGCCTCCTCCTCGCCAGCTCCTGGCTCCTCCCCTGGTACCTCGTCTGGCTCCTGCCGCTGGCGGCGATCTCCCGCGACCGCCCCCTGCAACTGCTCACCCTGGCCCTAACCGCCTACCAGCTGGGCGCCCGCATCCCGCTCTAGTCGCTCCTATGACGTCAGAGGATCTCGGGCGAGTGGCCGCCGGCCTCCGCACCCGCCTTCTCCTCCTCGGGAGAAGGGTGCAGGATTCCGGTCGCCACGCTCCAGCCCTCGCGGCGGCCGAGCAGGGTGACGGCGCCGACGTAGATCAATTCGCCAACCGTCATCACGCCGCGGACTGCGATCGCGATCAGCGAGCCGAGCGCGAAGCTCTTGCTCGGCAGCGCCGCCTTCAGCCCCCAGGCGAAGGCGGCGTCGCGGACGCCGAGCCCGGCCGGGGCGACGAGCGTCACCAGCGCCGCGAAGTAGCCGATCGCCTGCGCCGAGCCGACCAGGAGGATGTCGTCGAAGGGGATGTAGGTGACCGAGCGAGCGACGCAGTAGATGCCGAACGCGACCACGACCCAGTTCAGCGAGTAGTAGAGGATCAGGGCGACGATTCCGCGTAGTGGCACGAGGGCGGGCAGCGGTTCGCGGCCGAAGGCCTTGAGAGCCCGGTTGGCAAGCGGACCGAAGACGCGCGGCTGCAGCACCGCGATCGCGGCCGGGATCAGCAGCAGCACCACCCAGCGCAGCGGCTGCCCCTGTAGGTCGGGGTGGTTGATGATGAAGTAGGAGGCGACGACGATCGCCGACGTCGCCGAGATCGCCTGTTCGTAGACGATGCTGGCGATCGTGGTCCGGCGCGGCACGCCGGCCCGTTCGGAGAGCAGCACCCGGCCGAGGACGTAGAGGATGCTGCCCGGCACGTAACGGGCGAGCATCGGCTGGCCCCAGGCGACCTGGGCGCGACCTACCCCGATGCGGTGACCGAGGAAGCGCAGGATGAAGTCCCAGCCGAGCGCGCTGAAGACGTAGAAGAGCGGCAGGATGACGATCGCCGGGATCAGCCAGACGACGTGGAAGTGGACGCCCTGGTTCTGGATCTCCGACCACTGGTCGATGACGGTCAGGACCAGAAAGCCGAAGATCAGGAAGGCAAGGCCGACCTGCAGGGCGAGGCGGACCCGGCGACTGCGCGGCGGACGCGTCCCGAACTTCGCTCCGGCCTCACCGACCCGGTGCAGAAATGGCTGACGGCGCTCCACGTCCAGCCCACCTTAGTGACGAGGGCAGCGCCGACCGCTCGCGATGCCCCCGGGGCCCAGCGGGGTCGGTTTGGGATAGTCAGTCAATGGGCGAGTTCGAGTTGCTGGCGAGGCTGCGGGAGCGACTGCCCCCGGCCGGCCCGCGAGTCCTCCTCGGCAGCGGCGACGACGCCGCCGTCACCGTTCCCGGCGGCGCCACGGCGACCTCGATCGACGCGCTGGTCGAGGGCGTTCACTTTCGTCGCGAGACGGCGACGCTGAGCCAGATCGGCCGCAAGGCCCTGGCCACCGCCCTCTCCGACCTGGCGGCGATGGGGGCGGAGCCCGGCGAGGCCTACGTCGCCGTCGGCGTGCCGGCCGACCTCAGCGAGGAGGGCTGCCTGGAGCTGATCGACGGGATCGCCGCAACGGCCGCGGAGACCGGGACGACCCTGGCCGGCGGCGACGTCACCCGGGCGCCGGTCCTGACCCTCGCCGTCACCGTCGTCGGGCACGCCGCCGACCCGGCGCGGCTGGTCAGGCGCGACGGCGCCGAGCCGGGCGACGAGCTGGTCCTGACCGGGGAGATCGGCGGGGCCGCGGCAGGCCTGCTGCTGCTCGAGCACCCGGAGCTGGGGCGCTCCGTGCCCGCGGAGACCGCCGAGCGCTTGCGCGGGCGCCAGCTCGACCCGACCCCGCGGCTCGCCGCCGGTCAGGCGCTCGCCGCGGCCGGAGCGCGAGCGATGCTCGACGTCAGCGACGGCCTTGGCGGCGACGCGGCCCATCTCGCCGCGGCGAGCGGGGTCGGCGTCCGCATCGATGCCGGCAAGCTGCCGCTGGCGCCAGGCGTTGCCGAGGTGGCCGCGGCGGCCGGTCGCGACCCGCTGGAGCTCGCCGCCTCGGGGGGCGAGGACTACGAGCTATTGGCGGCCCTGTCGCGGCAGGGCCTCGCCGCGGCGATCGACAAGATCGAGGAGAGCGCTGGAACCGGGCTGACGCGAATCGGCGAGATCCGCGCCGGGGAGGGTGTCGAGATCAGGCTGCCCCGGGGGGGGACTGCGGCGCCGAGGGGGTTTGACCAGCTGGGCTGAGTGTGAGGCCACCGATCAGCAACCGGCGGACGCCGCGCCGCTGCAGCATCGCCGCCGCAATCTGCGCGGGATCCGGCTTGTAGCGGCCGGATTCGACCAGGCTTTTGAGCTCCTGCGACTGCATCGCTCCCTTTATCGGCCCGGTGCCTCAGATCCTTAGTTCTGGGTACTCGCACATGCGTCCAACTTTCCCGCGGCACTACTCTTAGGGAGTGGCTAACGGGACGGCCCGCATTCTCCTCGTCGACGATGAGCAGTCGATTCAGACGCTCTTGAGCTACCCCCTGCGCAAGGATGGCTACCACGTCACCTCCGCGCTCGACGGCGGCGAAGCGCTGCAGCGCTTCGAAGAGGGACGCTTCGATCTCGTCATCCTCGACCTGATGCTGCCCCGCCTCGACGGGGTCGAAGTCTGCCGCCAGCTGCGCACCCACAGCCAGGTGCCGATCATCATGCTGACCGCGAAGGGCAGCGAGACCGACAAGGTCGCGGGCCTCGAGGTCGGCGCCGACGACTACATCACCAAGCCCTTCTCGATGCGCGAGTTCCGCAGCCGCGTCAAAGCGGCGCTGCGGCGCTCGCGGATGGGTGGCGAGACGCCCGCGAACGAGTCGATCGAGTGCGGCGAGATGACGATCGACTTCGACCGCCGCATGGTCACCCTGCGCGAGGAGGAGGTCCGCGTCACCTACGTCGAGTTCGAGATCCTCGGCGCCCTCGCCCGCTCGCCCGGCCGCGTGCTCACCCGCGAGACCCTGCTCGAGCACGTCTGGGGCGACTCGGAGTACCGCGACCCGCGCACCGTCGACGTCCACATCAGGCACCTGCGGGAGAAGCTGGAGAGCGACCCCAAGGAACCCGAGTTCCTCTTCACCGTGCGCGGGGTCGGCTACCGGTTCAAGGAGTAGCGGTGCCGCGCCCCAGGCTCACCAATCTGGGCAACCGGATCACCGTAATCGCGGTGGCGATCAGCGTCGGCACGGTCTTCATCGTCTACCTCTACACGGTGGCCTTCGGCGGTGCCGCCAGCGGCCTCTCCGCGGTCAAGGGCCAGATCCTCGTCGGCGGCCTGATCGCCGTCGGCGTCGCCACGGCCGTCGGCGTCTACCACGCGCAGCTGGCCGCCCGCAACATCAGCCGCCTCCAGGACGCTGCCCGCAAAGTCGCCGACGGCAACTTCGAGACGACGATCCCGGTCGCCGCGGTCGGGCAGCTGGGGCAGCTGGCCCGCACCTTCAACGAGATGCAGCGGCGGCTGGCCGAGCTCGACAGCGCCCGCAAGCAGTTCATCGCCAACGCCTCGCACGAGCTGCGCACGCCGATCTTCAGCCTCGGCGGCTTCGTCGAGCTGCTCGAAGACGAGGACCCCAGCCCGGAGGAGCGGGCTGAGTTCGTGCGCACGATGCGGCGGCAGATCGAGCGCCTGACCAAGCTCACCGTCGACCTGCTCGACCTCTCCCAGCTCGACGCGGGGGCGATGGAGATGCAGGCCCGCAGCGTCGACCTCGGCGCCCTCGCGCGGGAGGTGACGCGAGAGTTCGGCGCCCGCGCCGAACTGCGCGGCTCGCGCCTGGAGCTGCGCACGCCCGAGCAACCGGCGATCGCCGAGGGCGACCCCGATCGTGTGCGTCAGATCATCCGTATCCTCCTCGACAACGCCCTCACGCACACCCCCGAGGGCACCAAGGTCACCGTGACCACCTACTCCGTCAACCGCAGAGCTGAGCTGACCGTCTCCGACGAGGGGTCGGGAATACCCCAGCGCGTGCAGAGCCGGATCTTCGAGCGCTTCTACACCGCCGACAAGGCCGGCGGCTCCGGGCTCGGCCTGGCGATCGCCAGCGAGCTCGCCCAGCGCATGAACGGTCGCATCACGATCAGCTCCAGCCGCCGCTTCACCGCCTTCACGCTCGACCTGCCACCCGCTCTGGTGGCCGCCGGGGACCGTCCCACGGGCGTCCTCGCCAAGGTCCCGGCGTGAGGCCGCGCGCGGCATTGGCCGCGCTGTTGCTCTGCCTGGCCCTGCTGGCCGGCTGCGGATCCGGTGACAGTGGCGACGGGACGTCCGCCAGCGGCACCGCCGCGCAGTCCGAGCCAGCGCCACAGGTGATCGTCGAGACGGCCGCCAGCGGCTTCGACGCCGCCGAGGTCTATCGCGAGGCCGCCCCCGGGGTGGTCACGATCCGCTCGATCTTCGGCTCCAGCGCCGGCGCTGCCGAGGGCTCCGGCTTCGTCCTCAACGACGACGGCGAGATCGTCACCAACGCCCACGTCGTCACCGATGAATCCAGCGGCAAACGGGTTCCCGCCAAGGAAGTCTTCGTCGAGTTCCCCGACCGCAACGTGGTCGAGGCGAAGATCGTCGGCTTCGACCCCTTCGTCGACGTCGCCCTGCTCGAGGTCGACCCCGACGGCTTCACCCTGCACCCGCTCGAGCTCGGCGACGATGCCGATCTCCAGGTTGGCCAGCCGGTGGCGGCGATCGGCAGTCCCTTCGGCGAGCAGCAGTCGCTCTCCAGCGGAATCGTCTCCGCGACCGACCGCTCGGTCAAATCGCTGACCGACTTCCAGATCGAGGGGGCGATCCAGACCGACGCCTCGATCAACCCCGGCAACTCCGGCGGCCCCCTGCTCGACGCCGGCGCCCGCGTGATCGGCATCAACCAGCAGATCGAGACCGGCTCCGGCAGCAACAGCGGCGTCGGCTTCGCCGTCCCGGTCTCGGCGATCAAGCGCTCCGTCGCCCAGCTCGAGCAGGACGGCAGCCCCGAATACGCCTATATAGGCGTCTCCAGCCAGGCGCTCTACCCGCAGCTCGCCGCCAAGCTCGGCCTCGACACCACCTTCGGCGGCCTGCTGGCCGAAGTCGTCCCCGGTGGCCCCGCCGAGAAGGCCGGCCTCAAGGGCGGCGACGAGAAACTGCGCTTCCAGGCCGGCGAATACAGGGCCGGCGGCGACGTCATCCTCGAGGTCGAAGGCCACAAGGTGATCCGGCCCGACGATCTCGCCCGCCTGGTCGCTACCAAGAAGCCAGGGGAAGCGGTCACCCTGACTGTCCTCCGCGACGGCGAGAAGAGGGAGATCGAGGTGACCCTGGGCGAGCGCCCGGACTCGGTCGCCGGCAGCTAGTCAGCGCGTCGCCGCCCGGAGGTGTAGAACTCCGGCCTTGCTCCAGGAAATCGCACTCGGCCAGAAGTCACTCACCGATTACCAGCACATAGTCGGCAAGGAGACGATCGAGCGCATCCGCGAGCTGGCGGAGCCGCTCAAGGGCAAGCGCGTCCTCCACGTCAGCGCCACGGCGTTCGGCGGCGGTGTCTCCGAGATCCTTTACACGATCGTGCCGCTGATGCGGGACATCGGCCTCGACGCCCACTGGCACGTGATCTTCGGCAAAGAGGAGTTCTTCAACGCCACCAAGCTCCTCCACAACTCGCTGCAGGGGGCGGAGGAGACGCTGAACGACGAGCAGTGGGCGATCTTCGACGAGATCAACACGATCAACGCCGAGGGGCTGCAGGGCGAGTGGGACGCGGTGATCGTCCACGACCCGCAGCCGATCGGCCTGCGCCGTGGCGCCCTGGCGAAGGGCAAGCGCTGGATCTGGCGCTGTCACATCGACCTCTCGACGCCGAACCCGGCACCGATCGAGCGGCTGCTGCCGCTGATCGAGGAATACGACGCCAGCGTCTGGCACCTGCCCCAGTACGTGCCGAACGGGATGGACAGCAAGGGTCGCGGCGGCGTCAACATCATCCCGCCGGCGATCGACCCGCTCTCGCCGAAGAACATGGCCTTCTCGCCCGAGGACGCGGCCTTCGTCTGCAAACAGTTCGGCATCGACCCCGACCGGCCGCTGCTCACCCAGGTCTCCCGCTTCGACCCGTGGAAGGACCCGATCGGCGTCATCGACGCCTACCGGGAGGTGACCGAGCAGGTCCCCGAGACGCAGCTGGCGATGGTCGGCTCGATGGCGAGCGACGATCCCGAGGGCCGCGAGTACTTCCAGAAGACCTACGAATACGCGGACAACGATCCCGACATCAAGATCCTCAGCAACCTCAACAACGTCGGCGCGATCGAGGTCAACGCCTTTCAGTCGCAGTCCGACGTCTGCCTGCAGAAGTCGATCCGCGAGGGCTTCGGCCTGACCGTCACCGAGGCACTCTGGAAGGGGCGGGCGACGATCGGCGGCAACGTCGGTGGCATCCCCCTGCAGATCACAAACGGCGAGACCGGCTTCCTCGTCAACTCGCCCTCGGAGTGCGCCCAGCGCAGCCTCGAGATCCTCGCCGACCCCGAACTGGGCAAGCGCCTGGGCCGGGCCGGCAAGGAGCATGCCCGCCGCGAGTTCCTCTCGCCGCGGCTGCTGTGCGACTGGCTCGGTCTGATGACCGACCTCGACACCTAGCCCTCTCGTCGATGGGCCTGAAACGTCCGTTATA
>JBAQZI010000094.1:0-6279 GCA_049790835.1 Solirubrobacterales bacterium | reverse complement strand
GGCGAGCCTCGAGCTCGCCGCGCAGCTCGCTCGCCCGCGCCTCGACCCCCGCCGCCTCGCCAAGCCGGGTCACGTCCTCCAGCATCTCGCCGAGGCTGCTCGGGTCCTGCTGCACCACCCGCGGCTCGCCCGGCAGCCGGGCCGCCACCTCGACCACATCGTCGAAGGAGACCGCGCAGACCGCGCAGACCGCCTGGGTGACGATCAGGTCCGGAGCCAGTTGCGCCAGCCGCTCCTCGTCGAGGCTGTAGAGCGCCCCGCCCTCGCCGACGACGGCCTTCACGGCTGCGTCGATCTCGCCGGCGCTGAGCCCCTCGGGGAGGACGGTCGCGGTCAGGTGCGGCAGCTCCCGCGCCGCCGGTGGATGGTCGCACTCGTGCGTGACCGCGACCACGTCGCCGCCGAGACCGAGCGCGAACAGCATCTCGGTCGCCGACGGGACGAGGCTCGCGATACGCATGCGTCGACTATTTCACCGCCGCCACCAGCGCGTTGGCTCCACCGACCATTCCCGCTTCGTTGGGATGGATCGGCGCTGGTTGTCCCTGCCCCGTTCCCTCCCCCTCCAATGCTCGATTTAGTTGCGCTCTAAACGCGGGGTAGGACGATCGGCTACAAAGTCGGGATGGGCACCGCGCAGAGACCCGACCCGACCGAGTCGGTCCGCCACCAGCTGCGGCCGCTGTTCGACCAGATCGTGATCAAGGAGCTGGATCAGGATCGGGTGCGGCGCTCGGGGCTGGTCGTCCCTCCCGGCACCCACGAGCCGCCGCCGGAGCAGGGCATCGTGCTGGCCGTCGGGCCCGGCCTCGACTGGTGGGCACAGGCGGGAGTGGAGATGCCGGTGCAGCCCGGCGACCACGTCGTCTTCCCGGCCGCCGCCGGCGCCTGGGTCGAGATCGACGAGGAGCGCCTGCTGGTCTGCCGCGTCACCCAGCTGCTCGGCGTGCTCGAGTCGGCTTCGATCCAGCGCTAGCGAGCGGCGGCTTCGGCGGCGGAGAGCTGCTGCCTGCCGTTGCCCTTGAGCTTCAGCATGCGCTCGTCGGCTGCATGCATCAGCGTCTCGAAGTCCACGCCGTCCTCGGGGAAGACCGCCCAGCCGACCGAGGCGCCGGGGGCCGGGCAGCGGGCGTCGGATTCGCGCAGGCCGACGGCGCAGCGGATCGCTTCCGCCATCCGCTGCGCTCCCTCGCCGTGCGCACCGGGGGCGACCACGGCGAACTCGTCGCCGCCGATCCGCGCCAAGCTGTCGGTCGAGCGCAGCATCGCGCCGGCGCGGCGGGCGGCCTCGCGGAGCACCGCGTCGCCGACCTGGTGGCCGTGCTCGTCGTTGATGCCCTTGAAGTCGTCGAGGTCGAGGATCAGCAGCGCCAGCGGGCTGTCGTCGGCCTCGCGACGGCCGGCCGGGCCCATGCGCGCGGCGAGCTCACGGTGCAGGGTGGCGTCGAAGGCGCGGCGGTTGCCGACGCCGGTCAGCGGATCGCGGTTGGCGATCTCGCGCTGGCGCGCCTCGGCGGCGAGCAGGCGCCGTTTGAGGCCGACCATGACCCAGGTGGCCGCGAGGTAGGCGACCACGAAGGCCACATAGCGCGGCAGGAAGGCGTTCTCGATCGCCTGCTCGTCGTAGAGCAGGGGAGTGCCGGCGACGAGGATCAGCTCGATCGAGAGCGGCCAGGCCCAGCGGGAGGGGAAGAAGAAGGCGGCGTAGAGCAGGAGGCAGACGAGCAGTGGCTCGATATAGCTGAGCGAGCCACCGGTGAGGTAGAGGGCGACGCCGACGATCGGAATCGTCACCACCATGCCGATCGCCAACCCGTCGATCGAGGCGCGTTGCCAGGAGAGGACGGCGGTGAGGCTGGCGACGCCGTAGAGGAAGACCAGGGCGCCGAGCCCGAGGACCCATCCCATCCCCTGATGATCGGCGCCGGGAATGAAGGCGGCGGCGACGCCGACCAGCGCCGCGACGATCCAGAGGCAGCCGGAGATCCGGCCCATGCGGACCCGCTCGTCGGGCGATTCGGAGAAACCGCCTACCCGGTGCTTGTCGAGGGAGCTCGTCGCCACGGCAATCCATCGGCGCGAGCAAGGAAATCCTTGACTATTGAACTCCGGTTATAGGTCAGCCGGCCTCGGAGTAGGCGGGTTCGCCGGCGCGGTCTTCGCTATCCGGCGCGGGCGCACCATGGGGCGCGCTGGCCGGGTCGGGATCGCGCAGGACGAAGACCGCGATCGCCACCGAGATCGCGGCCAGCCCCGCCCCGATCAGGTAGGCGACGTGGTAGCCGGAGGTCAACGCCGAGGCATTGGAGACGCCTTCGTCGAGCAGGCTCTGGGTGCGCTCGGTCGAGAGCGTCGCCAGCACCGCCAGGCCGATCGCGCCGCCCACCTGCATGCTGGTGTTGACGAGGCCCGAGGCCAACCCGGAATCCTCCGGCGTCGCCCCGGACATCGCCAGGGTCATGATCGCCGGGAAGGAGGAGCCCATGCCGACGGCGATCAGCAGGAACGGCGGCAGCAGGTCGGTCAGGTAGTTGCCGTCGACCGGGGTGCGGGCGAAGAGCAGCAGCGCGACGACGGTCAGGCAGACGCCGGGGATCAGCGTCCGGCGCGGCCCGAAGCGCATGATCAGCTTTTCCGAGAAGCCGAGCGAGAGCGTTCCCATCACCACGGTCGTCGGCAGGAAGGCGAGGCCGACCTCGAGGGCGCTGTAGTCGAGCACCCGCTGCAGGTAGAGGGCGCCGAGGAAGAACATCCCGAACATGCTGGCGACGATCAGCGCCTGCAGGACGTTGGCGCCGGCGACGTTGCGGGAGCGGAACAGGCGCAGCGGCATCAGCGGGTTGGCGATCGTCGCCTGGCGGTGGATGAAGGCGGCCAGCAGCACCGCCGAGACGGCGCTGAGCGCGAGCGTTTTGGGGTCGACCCAACCCCACTCGGTGATCTGCAGGATCGTGAAGACGCCGATCATCAGCGAGCTCGTGATCAGCGCGGCGCCCGGGAAGTCGGCGCCTTCGTGCAGACCGAGGCCCTCCCGGCTCGGGACCAGTCGCATCGCCAGGTAGGCGACGAGGATGCCGATCGGCAGGTTGATCAGGAAGATCCAGTGCCAGCTGATCGCCTCGGTGAGGACGCCGCCGGCGAGCAGCCCGATCGAGCCGCCGGCCGAGGCGACGAAGCCGAAGACGCCGATCGCCTTCGCCTGCGCCGCCGGTTCGGGGAACATGGTCACGATCATCCCCAGGATCACGGCCGAGGCCAGCGCCCCGCCAATCCCCTGCACGAAGCGCGCCGCGATCAGCATCTCCTGGTTCACCGAGATCGCGCAGACCATCGAGGCGACGGTGAAGACGAAGAGGCCGACGAGGAAGACGCGGCGCTGGCCGACCAGGTCGCCGATCCGTCCCGCCAGCAGCAGCAGGCCGCCGAAGGGGATCATGTAGGCGTTCACCACCCAGGCCAGCTTGCTCTGGGAGAAGCCGAGATCGTCCTGGATCGTCGGCAGGGCGACGTTGACGATCGTCGCGTCGAGGACGATCATCAGCATCCCCGCGCAGAGCACGTAGAGGGCTAGCCAGCGGGTGCGGTCTTGGTTTTGCTCAGCGGTAGCGGTAGTCATGCGAGTTGAGACTGCGGGGCGGGCGAAAACTCATCGCCGCCGATTCAATCCAGGTGGTCCGGCAGGCCGAAGCGATCGAAAGGCCGACTGGACCTTGCTGATGTGTGCTGCGTACTCCGGCCAGCGAGAATAGCCGTCCGGCGTGTCGGCCGCTACCAATGCGCCGCCGCGCGGCTGAAGCATTGGTGCCCCGATAGGGGCCAAAACCCTTCAGTCATATGAGCCCCTATCTCAGGCGCCTGGCGGTGGTGGGCGATCGCCGATCCAGTAGCGCGGGCCGGCGCCAAGGCCGGCGG
Source organism: Solirubrobacterales bacterium (assembly GCA_049790835.1). Taxonomy (GTDB): domain Bacteria; phylum Actinomycetota; class Thermoleophilia; order Solirubrobacterales; family 70-9; genus VAYN01. Next base: position 2,367 of record JBAQZI010000094.1, on the reverse strand, counting down.
CGCGATCGCCGGGATTGGCGAGCTTGCAGCGATCGAGCGAGAGGCAGCCGCAGCCGATGCACTCGGTGAGACCGGCCTTGAGCCGCTCCAGCTCGGCGATGCGGTCGTCGATGCGGGCGGTCCAGGTGGCGGAGAGGCGCGACCAGTCGCGGCGCCTGGGCGCCTGCTGAGGCGGCAGCTTCGCCAGCTCCTCGCCGATCTCCTCGAGGCTGAGGCCGACCCGCTGGGCGAAGACGATGAAGGCGATCCGGCGCAGGACCGGGCGCGGGTAGCGGCGGTGGCCGGAGCCGGCGCGCTCGGATGAGATCAGGCCGCGCTCCTCGTAGAAGCGCAGCGCCGAAGCGGCCACGCCGCTGCGCTTGGCCGTCTCGCCGATCCTCAGCAGCTCAGCCACCGGCAAAGGGAATCACGATCCGGGCTTGACTTCAAGTTCACTTGAACTTGTACCTTGGCTGCTCGCCCCCAATTCCCACAAGGAGCCTGAGATGACCACGACGACGACGGCGAGCGAGCGGATAACCGCGGAGGTGACCTCCTGGCCGGGCGTGGAGGCCGGCCCCGGTGAGCGCGGCGAGTTCTCCTTCAAGTTCGGCAAGCGCGAAATCGGTCACCTGCACGGCGACCATGCCGCCCATCTCTTCTTCCCCAAGGCGACCTGGAAGCAGCTGCACGACGAAGGCCGGATCGAGCACCACCCGGTCTTCCCCGACCGCGAGGGACCGGCATCGCGTCGGATCGAGAGCGGCGACGACGTCCGCGACGTGATCGCGCTGCTGCGGATCAACTACGACGATGCGGTGAGGCGCGGGGTCCGCGCGCCTGAGAACGCTTCTAGCTAGATATCTAGCTAGATCCCTATAATGCGGCGATGGCGCGCGTGGGCATGCATGAAGCAAAGACCCATCTTTCGCAGCTGGTCGAGCGGGCGCTGGAGGGCGAGGAGATCGTCCTGACCCGGCGCGGCGAGCCAGCGGTGCGTTTGGTTCCCGAGCGCACCGCCGGTGGCTTCGCGGCGCTGGCTGGTGTTTGGCGGGGACGTGTGCGAATCGCCGACGACTTCGACGAGCTGCCCGACGACCTCGCCGAGTCTCTCGGCATGCGGCCGTGACCTTGCTGCTCGACACCCATTTGGTGCTGTGGTGGATGGCCGGCGAAGCAAGTCGCATCAGCAAGAAGGCGCTTGCCGCCCTCGGGTCCGATGGCATCGAACCAATCGTCAGCACGGTCACGATTTGGGAGGCGGCCGTCAAGCGTGGCCTCGGCAAGCTGGATTCGCCCGGCGATCTCCTGCCCCAGCTGGAAGGCGCTGGGGTCGAGCTGCTGCCGATAACCGCTCGCCACGCCGATCTCGTCGCGTCGCTCCCCCTCCATCACCGCGATCCCTTCGATCGCCTGCTCGTCGCGCAAGCAACTCTCGAGGACCTCCCTCTCGTCTCCGATGACACGGCACTGCGCCGCTACGAGATCGAGGTCGTCTGGTGATGCGCGCCGTCGTCCTGCGCGAGTACGGGCCGCCGGAGGTGTTGGGACTGGAGGAGGTGGCGAAGCCGGAGCCGATCCCGACCGAGGTGCAGGTGCGGGTCCACGCGGCGGGGGTCAACCCGGTCGACTTCAAGACGCGCGCGGGCAATGGCATGGCGGGGCTGCTCGGTGAGCCGCCGGTCCGCCTTGGCTGGGACGTCGCCGGCGTCGTCAGCGAGGTGGGCGGTGGGGTGACCCGCTTCAAGGTCGGCGAGGAGGTCTTCGGGATGCCGTGGTTCCCGCGCCAGGCGGGGGCCTATGCCGAGTACGTGACGGCGCCCTCGCGGCACTTCGCGGCCAAGCCCCATGCCCTCTCGCTCGAGGAAGCCGCGGCGCTGCCGCTGGCCGGGCTGACCGCCTGGCAGATCATCGTCGACACGGTCCAACTCGAGGCCGGCGCCGACGTCCTCGTCCACGGCGCCGGCGGCGGTGTCGGCCACCTGGCGGTGCAGGTCGCCAAGGCGCGCGGCGCCAACGTGATCGGAACGGCGCGGGCCGAGCAGGCGGGCTGGCTGCGCGAGCTCGGCGTCGACCAGACGATCGACTACGAGAACGAGCGCTTCGAGGAGCTGGTCGCCGACCTCGACGCGGTGATCGACTTCCCGGGCAGCTACGGCGAGCGCTCGCTGCCGGTGCTGCGGCCGGGCGGGATGCTGGTCTCGGTTCCCAGCGGCGTGCCGCGGCAGGTGCTCGACCTGGCCGCCCGCGGCGGGCGCCGCGCCACCGGCTTCCTGGTCGAGCCCGACCCGGTCGGCCTCGCCGGCCTCTCCCACCTCGTCGAGACCGGCCAGCTGCAGGTCAAGGTCGACCGCGTCTTCGACCTCGAGCAGGCCGCCGCGGCTCACC
>JBAQZI010000093.1:0-8705 GCA_049790835.1 Solirubrobacterales bacterium | reverse complement strand
TGCACGGACTCCAAGATGTGCCGACACTCCCGGCGGCTCATCTGACCTCCATCTTGCGGGCACCGTAGACGATGTCCGCGGGGATCTGCCCGGCCGTCAGGCGGCCGTGGTGGACGCGGTCGAAGTTGTAGAAGCGCAGGTACTCCTCGAGGTCGCGCCTCAAGCTCGACAGAGCTGGGTGCAGGTAGCGAGCAAAGGAGGGCCGCCAGCACTCGTCGAGGATCGTGCGATGGAGGGACTCGACGTTGCCGTTGGTCTGCGGGCGGCCGGCGCGGATTCGGGTGTGCTTGGCCTTCAGCTGTCCGACTGTCGTTGAGAACCCGCCCTTGAACTCGTTGCCGTTGTCAGAGAGGAAGCGCTCCAGGCGCCAGCCTGCTTCGCGCAGCTCCTTGGCAACCCGCTTGGCGAGCTTGGAGGTCTGCTTGGCGCTGGGGTTGGCGGGCTTTCCCTCCTTGCAGACCACCAGTTCCGCCCAGGCAAAAGAGGAGGCGACGTCGATCGCGCTCAGCTGCCAGATCGAGCCCTTCGTTCCCTGCAGGCGGCCGACGTAGAAGCAGTCGATGCCGACCAGCTCTCCTGGGCGGGAAACGTCGATGTGCTGCTCTGGGCCGGGATCGCGGGGAGGCTCGTAAGGTGCGGCGTAGCCGGCGATCAACCCGAGGCGCTTGGCGCGGGTGTTGAGGCCGTGGCGGCAGAGCGTCTTCCAAACGCCGTTGGGCGAGACGAGGATGCCTCCCCATTTCTCCCTCGCTAGCTCTGAGGCCACCCGCTTGGGGCCCAGGCCGGGATGGCCGAGCGAGAAGGCGACGATCCGCTCCTCGACCATCTTGGAGAGCTGGTTGGGCATCCGTGGCGCCCGCCGCTCCCTGGGGCGCAGCATCTCCAGGCCGTGGCGGTCGACCGCCCGCTTCCAGGCGTAGTAGGTCGAGCGGTGCACCCCGAAGCGCCGGCAGGCCTGCGCGACGCTGGTGCGCGCGGCCTCGGCGAAGAGCGCTTGGCGGTAGCCGAACAGCACGTCATCCTTGGTCATGCGACTCCCTTTCTGAACTTCATTGGCGTGAAGCCAGGAGCCTGAGTCGCAGCGCGGACAGCCCCCGACCCAGCTGGGTCGGGGGCTGTCTCGCTTGAAGGGCTATCGATCTCCCGGGAAGTGTCGGGAGAACTTGGAGTCAGGGCACCCTAGAGCCGCGAGTCTTCGTCCATGATCTCGGCCTCGTAGGTCTCGGGCAGCCTGCCGTCGACCGCCGCGGGCTGCCGGCGCAGGCGCTGGAACGAGGCGGCGAGCTCGCGGGGGTGGCGCAGGCGGGCCAGCCAGAGGCGCTCGCCCGGGGTGAAGAAGCCGCTGGCGAGGAGGGCGAGTGGATAGGCGGCGAAGAGGGCGGCGCGGCCGAGCAGGCCAGCGGCTCCGGAGGTCGGCATCAGCAGCTCGCCGGCGCCGACGAGGATGGCGCAGGTGAGGACGACCCGGGCCAGGCGTCCCCACTGGTAGGGGACCGGGAACAGCCGCTGGGTGAAGCCGTACATCAGCGCCAGCACGACGACGTAGGAGGCGACCAGGGCGAGGCCGGCGCCGACGATGCCCAGCGGCGGCACCAGGATCAGGTTGAGGACGACGTTGGCGGCCAGCGCGGCGAGGGTCGCCGGCAGGTTGAACTCGGTCCGGCCGGTGCGGCCGAGGATGACGACGAGCACCATGTAGATCGCGTAGAGCGTGACCGCGACGGAGATCAGGCCGACCGCTTCGTAGGAGTCGAAGAACTTCGGCGCGGCCAGCGCCCGGACGATCCAGCGCGAGAACAGCCACATGCCGGTGACGACGAAGGCGGAGCCGGCGACGAAGAGGGTGACGACAGTGGCGTAGGCACGGCGGGCCTCGTCGTCGTCGCGGATCGAGTAGGCCAGCGGCGGCCAGGCGAGCTGGAAGCCGCGGACGAGGACGTTGATCGCCTGGGCGAACTTGATCGCCAGCGAGTAGAGGCCGGCCTCGGCCAGGCCGACGGTGCGGACGATGATGATGCGGTCGACGAAGTTGAGCAGGTAGAGCGAGGCCTCGGCCGGCATCGTCGGCAATCCGAAGCGCAGCAGGCGCCGCAGCAGGGCGCGGTCGAAGAAGAGCGAGAGACGGCGGCGGTGCAGGACGATCAAGCCGAGCACGAAGGCGGCGCCGCTGGCGTAGCTGCCGAGCAGCAGCCCGCGGGCACCCTCGCCGGCGCCGACGACGAGGACGACGGTGAGGCCGATCGCCGCCACGACGTTGAGGATCGTGGTCACGAAGAAGGCGCGGGCGCGCTCTTCCAGCCGGAAGAGCGTCAGCAGGTACTCGTGCATGGTCAACACCCAGAGGCCGCCGATCGCGATCCGTGCCAGGTCCGGGGCGGGGCGGTCGAGCAGGGCTTCGGAGATCGGGGTGGCGAAGGGGAGAGCGACCAGGGCCCCCAACGTCGCCAGCCAGAAGAGGCCGGCGAAGGTGCTGGCGAGGACGCGGTCGGGATCCTCGTCGTCCTTGTAATAGAAGCGCAGCACCGCCTCGATCAGGCCGAAGCGGACGAGGATGCTGGCGGTGACGATCGCCGCGAACATGACCTCGGCGGCGCCGTAGTCGGCCGGGGTCAGGTAGCGCGTGTAGAGCGGCAGCAGCGCGACCGCGATCAGCTTCGAGAGGATGCTCGCCGCCGTGTAGGCGGCCCCGGTCGTCGCCAGTCGGCGCAGGTATCCCGACACGGGCGGAGCCTACGGCGCGCCGCGGACCGGCGACGTACTCGCCAGCGACGCACCGACCGCCAGCAGCACCCACGTAATTGGATCCTCAAAGAAGCCGGCGTAGGCCATCGTGTGCACCAGCAGAGCTACGAAGGCAGCCAGGACGCCCGCGCGTCCGGCCACGGAGGGGGAGTCCTGCGGGTTGCCGGCGAGCGGGACGGGAGGGGAGTCCTGCGGGCGGGGCAAACTGGCTCCGTTCTCGGACTCCCCTCCCGTCCCACCCATCGGAGGCCCGCGGATGCCTGAGGTCATGGTCCACAGCGCAACCATGATGAGAGCGACGTAAAGGACGAGACCCAAGAGGCCCTGCTCCGCGGCGATGGTGACGGGCTCGGTGTGGGAGATGGAGACGGGGACGTCCTTGTTCTCGCGGTGGTCGCGGTAGGCGTCCTGGAAGGAGCCGGAGCCGGAGCCCTGGAGCGGGCGTTCGGCGAAGAGGTCGAGGCCGCCGGAGACCAGGTTGGCGCGGCCGCTGGTCTCGATGTTGGCGCGGCCGAAGATGTCGCCGATATCGGCCCTTCCACCCACCAGGGTCACGGTCAGTACTGCGCCGATAAGCCCGGCGACCACCGCCGCCAGCGTCCACCTCCAGCTCCAGCGAATCGCCGCCAGCACCGCCAGGCCGGCGAGGAGGGCGATGAAGCTCGACTGCGAGAAGGTCTGGGCAAGCCCCAGCCAGAGGACCGCGACCAGGACGGCCAGCAGGGCGAAGCCGCGCCGCTCCTTCACCCAGAGCAGGGCCGCCATCGCGACCACGATCACCAGGGCCAGGTAGCGCCCGTAGACGTTGGGGTCCCAGAAGACCGAGTTGACCCGGAAGTAGGTGTGGAATTCATTCGAGCGGATCACCTGGTCGTTCCAGAAGAGGCTGCGGGTCAGGTACTCGACCGAGCCGATCAGGACGAACGCCGTCGCCTCGACGCCGACGACGATCAGGACCAGGGTCAGCAGCCGGCGGTCCCACTCGACCTCGCGCAGCAGCCGGTAGGCGACCGTGAAGGGGACGAGGAAGAAGCAGACGTTCTGCAGGCCCTTCGAGAAGTCGCCCGAGTAGAGGGTCTGGATCGCGTAGAGGACGACGAAGGCGGCAAGCAGCCGGGTCAGCCAGACGGCGGGGCGCGGCACCGGAGGGGAGTCCTGCGGGCGCTCGGCGAACGGAGCGGAGGGGGAGTCCTGCGGGCGGGGCAAACTGGCTCCGTTCTCGGACTCCCCCTCCGCTCCGTCTATCCAGGCGGCGGCCGACCAGTCTCGGGCGAAGAGAACAACTACCCCTGCCGCGATCACCAGGTAGAGCGGGACCAGCAGGTTGGCGGTGTCGCCGCCGGCCTCGAGGGGCACCCGGAAGGGGAGCGCGGCGACGATCGCCAGCGGCAGCAGGATCGGCCAGCGGCGGAAGACGTAGGTGAGCGCCGCGACGGCGATCGCCGCGATCGCCAGCAGCACGGCGATGCGGCCGTCGTCGTGGCGCAGGTCGACGATCTGGGTGGTGTGCCACTGGTCGCCGAGGATCAGGACCGGGGAGAGCCCGATCGCCAGCAGCATCGCCAGCGAGCGCAAGCGGCCCGGCGGCAGCAGGATCGCGGCGGCGCAGGCGGCGGCCGCGAGCAGGACGCCGGCGGCCGCGAGGAAATCGCTCAAGGCGACTGCCTCTTCGCCGGCTCGCACGCGTCCGTCGGCCGGGGCGGCGCCCGGTGCAGCCGGATCACCCCCGGCGGGACCAGGTTGCGCTCCTGCCCCAGCAGCTTCACCCGCAGCTTGTAGCGGCCGGGCGCCGCAATCCCACCGCCCCGCTGGCGACCGTCCCAGTAGAAGCTGAAGTAGCGGTAGCGCTTGAGGAAGCGGTCGCGGGCCAGCGTGATGACGACCCGGCCGCCGGGCTTGATCACCTGCACGATGGCGTCGTCGGACTGGGTGACGCGGAACTTGATCCGGATCTGGTCATAGCGACAGTCCCCGTTCGGCGTGAAGCTTGGAACCGGATTCCTCGGGTGCAGCACCGGCGCGCCGACGAAGGTCACCAGGTCCAGCACCAGCGGGTCGCGCTTGAGGCGCTGGGCCCAGCCGAAGGCGGCAACCGTGGCGAGGACGAGCAGCGCGAAGGCCAGTGCGGCCGCGTTAACCCGCCGCCGCGGCATTGTCCTCGCCGACCACTACCGCGACGTCCGCCCCGGCCGCGGCGGCTTTGACTTCGTTGCTCATCAACTGCAGCTTCGAGATCGCCAGCTGCTTGGCGACCCTGCGGGCTTCCGGCGCGTGGCCGCGTTCGAACATGACGACGCTGGTGGCGAAGCTCTGGTCGGTGTTGGAGACGGCGCCGAGCCTGAAGCCCTCGCCCTCGACTTTGTCGCCGTAGGTGGCGGCGAGGCCGGCGGTGGCGGTGCCGTTGAGGACGGTGACGTCGATTTCGTCCGGCTGCACCTGGGCCGCGGCCTGCTTGCCCTTCTCGCCGCTGGCATTGTCGTCGGAACCGCTCAACACCGTGTAGGCGACCCCGCCGACGACCACGACCAGGACGACGAAGATCGCGGCCAGCCAACGCGGTTCGGCGAGCCGGGCGCCGATGTCGGAGGTGCCCTGGCTGAAGCGTTCGCGCCGGGTCAGTTCCGGCAGCCCCGCGTCGCGACGGCGGCGGCGCTCCTCGCGGTGGCTGACCGCCTCGTGCTCGGCGGTGCGGGCTTGCTCCAGCTGGCGCAGCTCCTCGGCTCGCTGGGCGGCGATCGTCGAGGTCGTCTCCTTGCGCTCGGCGTCGCGCTCCGGGGCCGAGCCGGCCCACTCGCGCAGTCGGCGGATGTCGCGCCCATGCGTGAACGAGAGCAGCGCAAGGACGCCCAGGCCGAGGAAAGCGGCGAGGCCGGCGAACGCGCCTATTTGTTCGATAACCCGGACCAAAGTGGCTGCGTGAGGTTATTCGGCGGGGACGACTGCCGCCGCGTCGCCACCCGGCGACGCGATCAGCTCGACCACCCGCTCGGCCAGATTGGCCTCGTCGCCGGCCATCACCAGGTGTTCGAGCGAGGCCAGCGTCGACTCCACCCAGGCGGAGTCGATCGGCACCGCCCGCACCGCCCGGTTGATCCGCCGCGCCGCCGTCGGCTGCAGCTGCTCCGCTACCCCGAAGAGCTCCTCGTGCAGCTTCTCGCCGGGGCGCGGCTGCGTGAACTCGACCGCGATGTCCTCTTCCGGCTCGTAGCCGGCGAGGCGGATCATGTTGTGGGCGAGGTCGACGATCTTCACCGGCTCGCCCATGTCGAGGACGAAGACCTCGCCCTTGCCGGCGCCGATGTCGCCGGCGCGGATCACCATCTGCACCGCCTCCGGGATCGTCATGAAGTAGCGCGTCATCTCCGGGTGGGTGACGGTGACCGGGCCGCCGCGCTCGATCTGGTTGCGGAAGATCGGCACCACGCTGCCGGAGGAGGCGAGCACGTTGCCGAAGCGGACCGAGGCGAAGCGGGTGCCGGGGTGCTTGTTGCCCGCCTCCTCGACGATCCACTCGGCCATCGCCTTGGAGGCGCCCATCACCGTCTTCGGGTTGACCGCCTTGTCGGTCGAGATCAGGACGAAGCGCTCGACCTTGGAGGCGGCCGCGGTCTCGGCCGTGATCCGGGTCGCGATCGCGTTGTTGCGGACGGCCTCCAGCGGGTTGGCCTCCATCAGCGGCACGTGCTTGTAGGCGGCGGCGTGGAAGACGACCTCGGGCTTGAAGCGCTGCATCACCTCCAGCATCCGGTGCGGCTCCTTGCAGTCGGCCAGCACCGACTCGACGTTGGTGAAGTGGCGCAGCTCGACCATCTCGCGGTCGATCTCGAAGAGGTTGTCCTCCGCGTGGTCGAGCATCACCAGCAGCCGCGGCTTGACCTGGGCGATCTGGCGGCAGAGCTCGGAGCCGATCGAGCCGCCGGCGCCGGTGACGAGGACGATGCGGTCGCGCAGGTAGGCGCCGACCCGGTCCAGCTCGCGGACGATCGGGTCGCGGCCGAGCACGTCCTCGACCCGCACCTCGCGCAGCTGTTTGTTGAGCTGGACGCCGCCGCGCAGCAGCTCGAACACGGTCGGCAGGGTGCGGACGCGGATTTCGCGCTCGCGGCAGGCGGAGACGACCTGGCCGCGCAGCTGGCCCGGCGCCGAGGGGATCGCGATCACGACCTCGTCGGGCTCGGTCTCGTCGAGGATCTTGACGATCTCCTTGGTCGAGCCGAGCACCTTCAGCCCCAGCATCCGCATCCCGCGCTTGCGCGGGTCGTCGTCGACGAAGCCGATCGCGGTGGCGCCGAGGTTGGGGTTGAGCTGCAGCTCGCGGACGACCATCTGACCGCCGGAGCCGGCGCCGACCACGAGCACCTCGTGCTTGGGCAGCCGCGAGCCGCGCGAGGGGCGCTCGACGATCAGCCGCACCGCCAGCCGGGCGCCGGCGATCAGCATCATCGTCAGCACGAAGTCGGTGATCTCGACCGAGCGCGGCAGCGTGTGCGCGAAGGGCTTGGCGACGGCGAAGACGACGACCAGGATCGCGCTGGCGACGGCGACGGCGCGGAAGATCAGCAGGAAGTCGCGGCCGCTGACGTAGCGCCACCACTTCTGGTAGAGGCCGAAGGCGGCGAAGATCGCCAGCTTGCCGACGATCACGAAGCCGACCGACTGCGCGAACAGCACCTCATAGCGGTGCGGCAGCCCGTTCGGCTCGTCGAGGAAGCGCAGCTGGAAGGCGAGGAAGTAGGCCAGCGCGACGAGCGCCGCGTCGGCCGCCACCTGCAGCATCCGGTTGCGATAGACGGGGTGATTCAACCGGCCCATTAGATCGGGCAGTTTACGGGTGGCCGGTGCGGGCAGGCGCTTTTTCCCTACGATGTGCCGCTCGATGCACGCCCTCCTATACGCCAGCGTCACCGATTTCTTCCTCGACCCCATCGTCAATTGGGGCACGGACTTCATCAGCGCCACCGGCCTGCCGGCGGTGTTCGTGCTGATGGCGCTCGAGTCCGCCTGCCTGCCGGTGCCGAGCGAGGCGATCATGCTCTTCGCCGGCTCCAGCGTCGCCGCCGGCGAACTGACCCTGTTCGGGGTCGTCGCCGCCGGCGTGCTCGGCAACCTGGTCGGCTCCTGGATCGCCTACGCGGTCGGCTACTACGGGCGGATCGACCTGCTGGAAAAAAACAAGCTGATCCACGTCAATCCCAAGCACCTGAAATGGGCCGATGACCTGTTCGCGCGCCACGGCGATCCGATCATCTTCTTCTCGCGCATGCTGCCGATCGTCCGCACCTTCATCTCCCTGCCTGCCGGGGTGGCGAAAATGCCGTTCTGGCGCTTCACCGTGCTGACCACGCTCGGCTGCATCCCCTGGGTGCTGATGCTGGCGCTGGTCGGCAAGAGCGTCGGCGACAACTGGGAAGAGTGGCGCGGGCACCTTCACTATCTCGACTACCTGGTGGTCGTCGCCGTCCTCGTGCTCGGCGCCTACCTGCTGGTCAAGCGGCGCCGCGGTGGCGGTGGCGGCGAGGACGAGGCGACCGCCACCCCCGAGCCGGCCGGCTCGAGCGGCGCTTGAGCGAAGCCGGCGAGGGGCGACTTCCGGTCCGGCGCGCGGTCGCGCTGGGCATCGTCCAGGGGCCGGCGGAGCTGCTGCCGGTCTCCAGCTCGGCCCACATCGTCCTCGTCCCCTGGCTGGCCGGCTGGGACTGGGACTCGATCGACCCGGAGCTGCGCAAGAGCTTCGAGGTGGCGCTGCACACCGGCGCGGCGGCGGCGCTGCTGATCGGCCAGCGCCGCGAGATCCTCGCGGAGCTGCGCGGGTTCGACGGCCACCGGGCGCTGCTGCTCGGCCTCTCCTTCCTGCCGGCGGCGATCGTCGGCTACACCCTCGAGCGGCCGATCGAGCGCCGCCTGGGTGGGCCGCGCGCGACCGCCTACGGCCTGCTCGCCGGCGCCATGGCGATGCTCGTCGC
>JBAQZI010000092.1:0-17595 GCA_049790835.1 Solirubrobacterales bacterium | reverse complement strand
CGGCTGCCGCTGCCTGGGCGCTGCCAGTGGCCTGCGCCGCCGGCTTCGCCGCGGTGCTCGGCTCGGTCTCCTGGCCGAAGTGGATGCGGCTGGTAACCGGCTTGGCAACCTTCAGTGGGCTCTCCCGCTGGACCAGCGCGAGAGCCAGCACAACCGCGACGATGGCCATGGCGACGGCCGTCGCAACGCGCTCGGAGCGCAGTCGCCAGACCGGCTGTGGCTTCACTCGCGGCCGCACGCTGAGCGCACGAGACGCGATCGACGGCAGCGAGGCAAACGAGGAATCCGGTGATTGGCGCTCGCGGGTGACGTGGCGCAGCACCGACTCCAGCTCGTGGTTGGAGCGGGCGACCTCGGCCAGGCCGAAGCGCTCGAAGGCGGCGTTGTTGGCCCGCAGGTGCCCGGCCGAGAAGCCGTAGGAGACGACCGGGCAGCCGCGGATATGGGCCTCGAGCACGGTCAGTCCGGCGGTCGCGTGGATCATCGCGTCGGCCGCCGCCATCCAGTCGCTCATCCGCTCGGTGAAGCCGAGGATGCGGACCTGGTCGTTGTCGCCGAAGCCCTTCTCCAGCTTCTCGCGGGCGGCGTCGTTGCGGCCGGTGATGCAGACGACCAGGGTGTCGTCGCCGGCCAGCGCCGAGCGGATCGCGCCCTCGAGGTCGCCGATTCCCCAACCGCCGCCCGAGACGAGGACAACGCGCGCGTGGGCGGGTACGTCGAGTGCCTCGCGAGCGTCGCGGCGGGTGCGCGGCATCAGGAAGTCGCGCGAGATCGGCGGCCGCACCCACTCGACGGTGCCGGGCCCGACCAGCTTCTCGACCTCCTCGATCGACTCGGGATGGGTGACGTAATGGAGGTCGACACCGGGATGGGCCCAGTAGCGCAGCCCGGCCAGGTCGGTGATCGCCGACTGCACCGGGATCTCCAGGCGCCGGTTCTCGCGCAGCATCCCCAGCACCGCGGTAACGCCCGGGTAAGTCGAGATGACGGCATCCGGGTCGTGCTTGGCGATCAGCTTGATCAGGCCGCGAGCGCCGATCACGTAGCCGATGTGGTGGAAGAGCCAGCGGGTCGGCGCAAACTTGGTGATCAGCCAATACTGGACGTCGAACAGCCAGGGCATCCAGCGGAAGGTGACCTTGGAGCCGTTGCGCAGGACCGCGGCGCAGATCCTGCCCATCGCGTCGAGGCCGTTGGCGATCTCCACCTCCGCATTGGGCACCTCCTCTTCGAGGTCGGCTTTGATGATCCGCGCCGGCAGGTCGTGGCCCTCGCCGATGTCGGCGGTCAGGACCAGCACCCGCGGCGGGCGCTGCTCGGCCCGGGCGGCGCCGGAGAGGAGGGCGCCGGCGGCGTGTTCGTTGCCGTTCAGCGAGGGCTGCTTGCCCGGGACCGGGTCGGGCGGGCGGATGCTTCCGCGCACCCATTCGACGTACTTCCTCACTCCCTCGCGGAAGCTGGTCTCGGCCTTCCAGCCGAGCTCCGCGAGCGCGCGCTCGTTGGAGATCGCCTTGCCGGGGAAGTCGCCGGGGCGCGGTGGCGTGTGGACGATCTCGCAGCCGTCGGTGTTTTCCTGCACCCGCTCGGCGATTTCGAGGATCGTCACGACCTCCTCGCCGGAGAGGTTGTAGGTGCGGCCGGCGGCCTCGGGCGCCAGCGCCGCGACGATGCCGTCGGCGAGGTCCTCGACGTAGATGAAGCTGCGGGTCTGGCTGCCGTCGCCGGCGATCGTCAGCGCCTTGCCTTCGAAGGCGAGATCGGTGAACTTGGCGACGACGCCGGCGGCGCGGGCGCGCGGGCCGTAGGGGATGCCGAAGCGCAGGACGGTGCTTTCGAGGCCGTAGAGCTCGGCGTAGCCGGCGCAGTAGGTCTCGCCGGCCAGCTTGGTCGCGGTGTAGATGTGGCGCGGGGCCGGGATCGGCGTTTCCTCATCGACGTTCTGCTCGACGCAGTCGCTGTAGACCCAGGTGGTCGAGCCGTAGACGACGCGGCCGACCTTGGCGCCGGCGGCCGCCTCCAGCACGTTGAGGGTGCCGCGGGTGTTGACCTCCTCGGCCAGGACCGGATCGGCGAGGACGTGGCCGACGTCGGCGACGGCGGCGAGATGGATGACGGCGTCGCAGTCACGCATCGCCAGATCGAGGTTGGCGGGGTCGGTGATCGAGCCGGTGAAGGTCTCGACCTCGAGCGGCGAGTGATACGGCGAGGCGCTGAGGTCGAAGATGCGCGGTGTGACGCCGCGATCGAGCAGGCGATCGACCACGTGGGAGCCGATGAAGCCTCCGCCTCCGGTTACCAGGACCCTCATGCCTCCTCCTCCGTGGATAATGCCGCCGCGCGGCTCTCGGGGCGGTAATACAGCGGCACGCACCAGTGGTTCTCGGCCACCCAGTCGGTGTTCGGCAGCTCGTCGGAGCGGCCCATGATGCGGTGACAGGGCTGGTCGTAGACGCGACCCGTGGACTTCTCGATCTGCTCGAAGACGATGTACTTGTAGAGGCCCGAGGTCATCCCCTCGGGCAGCTCCAGCCGCGCCGGGTGGACCGGGTCGAGGTGCTCGCGGGCGTGCTCGTTCTTCCAAGCGACGATCTCCTCCATCCGCTCGGCCTGGACCAGCGCCAGGGCGGCGGTGAACTCGCTCATGCGGAAGTTGAGGCCGTCGACCTCGTGCTCGAACTTGCCGTAGTTGCGGAACTTGGCGGCGAACTCGATTAGCTCCTGGTTGGAGGAGACGAGCACGCCGCCCTCGCCGCTGGAGACGGTCTTGGTTGCGTAGAGCGAGTAGACGCCGGCGTCGCCGAAGCCGCCCGGCTTGCCGCCGCTCCAATCGGCCCCATGGGCGTGGGCGCAGTCCTCCAGCAGGAAGATCCCGTGCTCGCGGCAGTAGGCGGCAATGCGCTCGGCGTCGAAGGCGATGTGGCCGCCGATGTGGACGAGGATCGCGGCCCGCGGCTGGTGCCGCTCGGCCTTGGCCTCGAAGTCGGCGAAGGACATGCAGAGGTCCTCGCGATTGCAGTCGACGAACTCGACCCTGGCGCCGGCGCCGAGCGCGGCCAGCGGCGTCGCCATGAAGGTGTTGGAAGGGCAGAGCACGGTCTCGCCCTTGACCCCGGCGAACTCCAAGGCGGCCAGGGCTCCCCCGGCCCAGCTGGAGAGGCCCAGGGACGGCAGTCCGTTCCACTCGGCCCAACGCTGCTCGAAGGCGGCGAGCTTGGCCCCCTCCGACCACTGCTCGGAGTCGAGCACCTCGTTCCATAGCTCGAGCAGGCGCGTGCGGTCGCGGTGGTCGAACCCGATCGCGAACTTGGTCGCATCGGGCCTGGTTGTCTCTGCGGGCCCTACGGTGGCTCCTCTGATGGCGTGACTGGCTGGCGCTGGCGGGAGCTGACAGCTCGTTTCACCAAGGCGGGCGCAACGCTACCAGCGAACCCGGACCGGGCCCCCCGAGCCAGACGAAGCTCAGTCGCCCGCGTGGGCGGACTCGATCACGGCGCCAACCACCCTGGAGCTGGCGAGCAACATGGTGCCGGCAAGAGCCACGGCCATGAAGGCGACGAGAACGGCGCCGCCGAGCGGAGTCGTCGACCACCTCTCCTGGAAGATCAGCGGTGCCAGGATCACCGGCACCAGCACCTGGACCGCGAACATCACCGGTGCCACATGGGTGGCAGGCCGCCGCTGCAGGGCGCTCATCTCGCTCAGCAGCGCCAGCCCCTCCGAGGCCAGCGCCGTCGCCAGCCAGGCGGCCGCGACCAGCAGTGCCCCCGCGGCCAACTCGTCGGTCAGCAGCTTGCTGGCGATCGCCGTCCAGGCATAGCCGAAGCCGGCGCTGAGGACCGCCAGAAGGCTGAGCGTGGCGGCCCGGCGTCGCAGCAGATAGGGAGCGACGATCGGGATCGCGACCAGCCCCAGGGCGACCGCGATGGCGGCCGTGCCGGCGTGATCGGTCGTACGGTCGGGTGCCGCCCAGGCGACCCCAGCGACCCCAGCGACGATCGCTCCCACGGCGATGAGCTCCCGCCTGCCCGGGGCCTCCCCCAGCTTCGTCGCCCCCAGCCATAGCAAGACGACCAGTCCGCTGACCAAGCACGGCTGCACCACCGTCAGCGGCGCCAGCAGCAGCGCCACGATCTCCAGCGGCCAGCCCACCAGCCCCAATGCCGTCGCCCCCAGCCACTTTGGGTTGCGGATCAGCTTCCCGATCAATGAGACCCGCAACGAGTGCTTGTGCGGAATGTCCCGCACCTCCAGCGCCTGCAGCGCGATCGAGGCGTTGTAGAGAACCGAGGCCCCGACGGCCGCGGCTATCCCGAGGGCGAGCACGCGGCGAGCCTATGGAAGTGATCGCTGTCTAGTGGTGGTGCCGGCCCGGGGCGCCGTAGTGAATGACCACCCGCGAGCAGAGATGCGATCCGACAATGAGCGGAATGATCACGCCAAGGAATATCGCCGTACCGCCTGCGTTGATCATGCTTAACCCGAGCATGGCCGCAGCGGTAACGAGCACCGGCTCCTACGTCTCCTGGTACAGCGGCCCGTCGCCGCCCTCGGGCAGCGTCAGCCTGCCGCCCTTGGCGGTGATCGCGCCGCACTGGACGCAGTTGGAGGCGGTGACGTGGACGTCGACCGTGGCAGCCTGGCTCTCGAGCTGCTCGTCAGGGATCTCATAGACCTGGGCCGGGCACATCGAGACCCAGGTCTGGGCGATCTCCCTCGGCACCTTGGTCTGGATGCGGACGTGGTTGGGGGCGTCGTCGCGGGTCGCGTTGCCGGAGAGGAAGACCGAGTCGAGCTTGTTGAAGGTCAGCTCGTTGTCGGCCTTGACGTACATGTCGCCGGCCTTGCCGATATTCATCTCGTGCTCGGCGTCGTCCTCCTGGCTCCAGTGGCCGCCGGGCAAGTTGCCTTTGGTGACGGTCATCGCCGAGGCGAAGGCCCCGCCGAGGAAGAAGCCCTTGGAGAAGGGCTGGCGCATGTTGCGCGATTCGTAGAGGTCCTTCTCGATCGTCGAGTTGTGGACCTTCTCGTCGTAGGCCTCGAAGTTGACCGAGTCCGGGTCTTGCTTGAGCGTCTCGACGATCGTCTCCGCGGCGTACATGCCGGCGTGCATCGCGTAGTGGACGCCCTTCAGGGTCGGCACGTTGACCATGCTGGCGGCGTCGCCGGCGATCATCATGCCCGGCACGGCGAGCCGCTTGGGCATCGAGAAGTAGCCGCCGGAGGGGATCGTCTTGGCGCCCCAGGCAACCCGCTTGCCGCCGTCGAGCATCTTCTTGATGAAGGGGTGCGTCTTCAGCAGCTGCAGGGCGTCGTGGACGCTGAAGGTGGCGTCGGTGTAGTCGAGGCCGGCGACGAGGCCGATGCAGATCTTGTCCTCGCCCATCGGGTAGATGAAGCTGCCACCGAACTCGTTGTGGCGGGCGGCCTTGCGCAGCGGCCAGCCCATCGTGTGGATGACCCGGTCGAGCGGCTCCTTGACCTCCCAGACCTCTTTGACCCCGAGCTCCCAGCGCATCGGGTCCGCACCGTGCAGGTCGAAGTAGTCGTAGGCGGCGTAGGTGAGGTGGCCGACGGTGCCCTCGGCGAGGACCGTCGCCTTGGCGACGACGTCGGAGCCGGGCTCGAAGTTGCCGAGCTCTTCGCCGTCCTTGCCGCGGCCGCGGTCGCCCGAGCGCACGCCCTTGACCACGCGGTCTTCCACCAGCAATTTGGTCGCGGCCGTCTCGGAGAGGATGTAGACGCCGGCTTCCTCGGCTTTGTCGGCGAGGAAGCGGCCGAGCTTGGAGACCGAGGTGACGTAGTTGCCGTGGTTCTTGAAGTTCGGCGGCATCGGCTTCAGCGGCAGCGCTTTCTTCGGCGTCAGCAGGTACACCGCGTCCTTGGTGACCTCCTGGTAGACCGGCCACTCCGACTTGTCGAGGTCGGGGAACAGCTCTTCCATCGCCGACGGCCGCATGTTGGCCCCCGAGAGCAGGTGCGCACCGGCGACTTTGCCCTTCTCGACCACCGCGACCGGGACTTCGCCCAGCTTCTCGGTCAGCTCCGGCTCGTCCTCCAGGAGCTGCATGACCTTGTTGGCACAGGCGAGCCCCGCGGGCCCGCCGCCGACTATCGCGACCCCCACCTCGATCCGCTCATCGACGGGATCGGTCGGAGGACCGATTACGTCGGCGGAATCGAACGGCGGTGGGAACTCACTCGGTGCGACGGCGGGCATGGGCCTAGCTGCCCTTCTTCGCTTTGATCGCCTCGGTCAGCTTGGGGACGATCTTGTGCAGATCGCCGACCACGCCGAGGTCGGAGAACTCGAAGATCGGCGCGTTCGGGTCCTTGTTGATCGCAAGGATGTTCTCCGAGTTCTGCATCCCGACCTTGTGCTGGATCGCGCCGGAGACACCGGCGGCCAGGTAGAGCTTCGGCGCGACCGTCTTGCCGGTCTGACCGATCTGAGCCGCGTAGGGGTACCAACCGGCGTCGACGACCGCGCGGGTCGCGGCGACGGCGCCGCCCATCGACTCGGCCAGTTCCTCGGCGAGCTTGAAGCCCTCGGCCGCGCCGAGACCGCGACCGCCGCCGACGAGAATGTCGGCGTCCTCGATGTTGACGTCGGCGCCGCGCTGCTCGCCGCGCTGAACCATCGTCGCCTTGGTCGACCAGGCGGAGAGCTCGACGTCGACGTCGACGACCTCAGCCATGCCACCGCTCTCTTTCGCGTCGAACGCGTTGAGGCGGCTGATGATGATGCCGGGCTCGCTGACGTAACCGACGTCGGCGATCTCGGAGTCCTGGAGGATCGGGCGCTCGGCGACCAGCTTGCCGTCCTGCACCTTGACCTCGGTGACCTCCATGGTGACGCCGGCGTTGAGGCGGGCGGTCAGGCCGGCACCGATCTCGAAGCCGAGCAGTCCGCCGCCGAACAGCGCGTAGGAGATGTCGTTCTCGGTGATGACCTTGGCCATCGCGTCGACGATCGGCTGGGCCAGGCCCTCGGGGACGGTCTTGGCCCGGTAGACCTTGGCCGCGCCCCAGTTTCCGAGCGAAGCGCAGGCGTCGTCGGCGATGTCGCCAACTACCAGCGCGGCAGCCTCGCCACCGATCTCAGCGGCCAGCTTGGCCGCCTCGGAGATCGCCCCGAGTGAGTTTTTGTTGAAGTTGCCCTCGTCGTCGTGCAGGGCGTAAACCAGGATGCCTGCCATCTAGATCAGCTTCCTCTCGTCGAGCCAGGCGACGATCTTTTCGACCGTCTCGTTGGTGTCCTCGTCCTCGATGATCTCGCCGGCCACCTTGGCGGGGGGCGGGTTGAGCGCGAGAACCGCGGTCTTGGAGCCGGCCGTGCCGACCATGCCGCCGTCGATGCCGACGTCGCCCGTGGCCTTGGTGTCGAGCGGTTTTTTCTTCGCGCCCATGATCGCCTTGAGGCTTGGGTAGCGAGGCTCGTTGATCGCGTCGCCGACGCTGATCACGGCGGGCAGCTCGATCTCGACGGTGTCGTAGCCGTACTCGGCCTGGCGCTCGCAGCGCAGCTTGCCGTCGTTGACGTCGATCTTGATCACCTGCGTCAGCGAGGGCATCTGCAGGTGGTCGGCCACGACGGCGCCGATCGTGTAGCACTCGCCGTCATCGGACTGCTGGCCCAGCAGGACCAGGTCGGGGCTCTCGGACTCGAGCACCTTGGCCAGCGAGTAGCCGGTGGCGCAGACGTCGGAGCCCTGCAGGGCGTCGTCGGAGAGATGCACGGAGCGGTCGGCGCCGAGGGCGACGGCCTTGTGCAGAGCGCGGACGGCGGAGCCGGGGCCCATGGTTACGGCCACAACCTCCTCGACCGGGATCGCTCCACCCTCCTTGATCTGCATGGCCGCCTCGAGGGCGTGCGTATCGAAGGGATTGAGGTTTTTCTCGCCGCCACGGTCCAGGCGCATCGTGTTCGGATCGATGCGCTTCTGTACCGCGGCGTCCGGAACCTCCTTGACCAGGACGCAGATCTTCAAGTGAAGCCTCCTTGGGCTGGTTGATTGACCAGTCAGTCAGGTGAGGCGGGCAGTTTATCCAGCTTGCCGACGGAGCGTTATTCGCCGCGCTCGTGGCGCTCGATGGCGCCGGCGCGGATGAAGTCGACGATCTCCTCCGTGCCCGCGCCCGGGGTGAAGACCGCGGCGACGCCGAGCTTCTTCAGCTCCGGGATGTCGTCGGCCGGGATCGTCCCCCCGACCGTGACCAGGACATCGTCGACGCCCTGCTCGTTGAGGAGCGCGACGACCCGGGGGACCAGGGTCATGTGGGCCCCGGAGAGGATCGAGAGGCCGACCGCGTCGGCATCCTCCTGGATCACCGTCTCGGCGATCTGCTCGGGGGTCTGGTGCAGGCCGGTGTAGATGACCTCCATGCCGGCGTCGCGCAGGGCGCGGGCGATGATCTTGGCGCCGCGGTCGTGGCCGTCCAGGCCGGGCTTGGCGACGACGACGCGAATCTTGCGGGCGGTTGCGGTGGCCATCAGGGCGGGGAAGCGTAGCGGCTGCTCAGAAGACCGGCGACTCGGTGTAGGTCCCGAAGACCTCCTGCATCGCCGCGATCATCTCGCCCTCGGTGGCGCGGGCGCGGGCGGCGGCGATGATCGGCGGCATCAGGTTGGCCTCGCCGGTGGCGGCCCGCTTGAGCTCGGCCAGGGCGCTCTCGACGGCGGCGCCATCACGGCGGGCTCGGGTCGCGGCCAGGCGGTCGGTCTGCTTGCGTTCGAGCGACGGATCGATCTTGAGGATCGGCGTCGGCTCTTCGTCCTCCTGGACGAAGTCGTTGACGCCGACGACGATCCGTTCGCGGTCGTTGAGCTCCTGCTGGTAGGTGAAGGAGGCGTCGGCGATCTCGCGCTGGGGGAAGTTGCGGCGGATCGCCTCGACCATCCCCCCCAGCTCGTCGATGCGGGCGAAGTAGCCGTAGGCGGCGGCCTCCATCTCGTCGGTCAGCTTCTCGACGAACCAGGAGCCGCCGAGCGGGTCGGCGGTGGCGGTGACCCCGGACTCCGCGGCGATGATCTGCTGGGTCCGCAGGGCGACCCGCACCGCCTCTTCGGTCGGCAGCGCCAGCGCCTCGTCGTAGGAGTTGGTGTGCAGCGACTGGGTGCCGCCGAGCACCGCCGCCATCGCCTCCAGCGAGGTGCGGACGATGTTGTTGAGCGGCTGCTGCGCGGTCAGCGAGACGCCGGCGGTCTGGGTGTGGAAGCGCAGCCGCATCGACTCCTCGCGCTTGGCGCCGTAGGTGTCGCGCAGCTCCCGCGCCCAGATCCGGCGCGCCGCCCGGTACTTGGCGATCTCCTCGAAGAAGTCGACGTGGGCGTTGAAGAAGAAGGAGAGGCGGGGGGCGAAGTCGTCGACGTCGAGGCCGCGCTCGAGCGCGCGCTCGACGTAGGTGAAGCCGTCCTTGAGCGTGAAGGCGAGCTCCTGCTGGGCGGTCGATCCGGCCTCGCGGATGTGGTAGCCGGAGATCGAGACCGGGTGCCAGCGCGGCATCGTCTCGGTGCACCACTCGATCATGTCGGTGACCAGGCGCATCGCCGGCTCGATCGGGAAGCACCACTCTTTCTGGGCGATGTACTCCTTGAGGATGTCGGTCTGGATCGTCCCCCCCAGCTTCTCCGGCCGCACGCCCTGGCTCTCGCCGACGAGCACGTAGTAGGCGAGCAGGATCGCCGCCGGGGCGTTGATCGTCATCGAGGTGGTGACGCCGCCGAGCGGGATGCCGGCGAAAAGCTCCTCCATGTCGTCGAGGCTGTCGACGGCGACGCCCTCGCGGCCGACCTCGCCGAGGCTGCGCTCGTGGTCGGAGTCGTAGCCCATCAGGGTCGGCATGTCGAAGGCGGTCGAGAGCCCGGTCTGGCCGTGGTCGAGCAGGTAGTGGAAGCGCTCGTTGGTCTCCTCGACGGTGCCGAAGCCGGCGAACTGGCGCATCGTCCAGAGCCGCCCGCGGTGCATCGACGGGTAGGGCCCGCGGGTGAACGGGTACTCGCCGGGCCGTCCGACCCGCTCCTCGAGACCCGGCTCGAGGTCCTCCTCGGTGTAGAGCGGCGCGATCTCCTGGCCAGAGATGGTCGAGAAGTTCGCCTCGCGCTGCTTGAACTCGGGCTTGGACCCTGGTTCGGCTGCCATGCGAGCAGTCTAGATGCGGCGGGTACTAGCGCCGGACGGCGAAGCGGCGGGGCGGCGATCTGCGGCGACTGGCGGCGACGCGGGAGGCGCCGAAGCCGGCGACGCTCGCCAGCAGCGTGACCATGAGGGCGACGAGGCGGCGGCCGAGGCGCTCGAAGCGCATCGTCTGCCATCCCTCTTCGCGGGCGATAGCGGCCAGCGGCGGGTCGGGATTGACGGCGACGGGGTTGCCGACGGCGCGCAGCATCGGCAGGTCCGAGAGCGAGTCCGAGTAGGCGTAGGAGGCCTCGAGATCGATCTCGTGGCGGTCGGCGAAGGACTGCATCGCCTCAACCTTGCCGGGCCCGTAGACGAACGGGCCCTCGAAGCGGCCGGTGAAGCTGCCGTCGGCGTCGACCTCGTAGCGAGTGCCGATGCCGCCCTCCATGCCCAGCACATGGGCCAGCGACTCGACCACGTCGTTGCCGGCGGCGCTGACGATGAAGGTGGGGCGACCGGCGTCCTGGTGGGCATGGACCTCGCTCAGCATCTGCGGGAAGACGCGGGGCAGAACCGCCGCCATCACCTCGGGCCCCATCCGGTCGACCGTCTTCGCCGGCACGCCGCGGATCAGCTCGCGGGCGACGCGCAGCACCTCCCCCGTGCGCTCGTCGGTCGTTCCGCGCAGGCGGTAGCGCAGGTGCTCCAGGCCCCACCTGCCAAGCAGGCGACGGCTGACGATGCCGTGCCGGGCCGCGACGCGGGCGAACTGCATCCCGGAGGACCCCGCCATCAGGGTCTTGTCCAGGTCGAAGAACGCCGCCCCGCGGCTCAAGTCAGTTCCCGGGGACTTCGATCACGATCGCGTCGCCCTGGCCGCCGCCGGAGCAGATCGCGGCGACGCCGAGACCACCGCCGCGGCGGCGCAGCTCGTGCACGAGGGCGCCGACGATGCGGGCGCCGGAGGCGCCGATCGGGTGGCCGAGGGCGATCGCGCCGCCGTTGACGTTGACCTTGTCCTCGTCGATGCCGAGCATCCGCACCGAGTTGAGGGCGACCGAGGCGAAGGCCTCGTTGATCTCCCAGAGGTCGACCTCGTCGGCGCTCTTGCCGATCTTCTCCAGCGCCTGCTTGGCGGCGTTGGCCGGCGTTTTCGCCAGGTAGGAAAAGTCGTCGGCGACGGTGCCGTAGGAGAGGACGCGGGCCAGCGGGGCGTGGCCTTCGCGCTCGGCCCAGTCGGAGGAGGCGACGACGATCGCGCCGGCCCCGTCGTTCACGCCCGGAGCGTTGCCGGCAGTGTGGGTGGCGTCCTCGCCACCGATCGCCTTCAGCTTCGCCAGCGTCTCCAGCGTCGTGTCGGGACGGATCGCCTCGTCGGCCTCGACCGTGTTCTCGCCCTTGCGCGACTTGACGGTGACGCCGACGATCTCCTCGGCGAGGCGGCCGGCGTCCGTCGCCTCGGCGGCGAGCCGGTGCGAGCGCTCGGCGAAACGGTCCATGTCGAGGCGGGTGATCTCGAGCTCGTTGGAGACCTCGCTGGCCTCGTTGATCATCTGCTTCTCGGTGAAGGGATTGGTCAAGCCGTCGTGGGTCATCGCGTCGATCGCGTTGACGTCTCCCATGCGGAAGCCGAAGCGGGCGCCCGGAAGCAGGTACGGCGCCTGGCTCATCGACTCCATGCCGCCGGTCACCGCGACCTCGGTGTCGCCGGCGCGGATGCCCAGGTCGGCGATGCCGAGCGAGCGCATGCCCGAGGCGCAGACCTTGTTGACCGTCTCCGAGGGCACCTCCTTGGGGATGCCGCCCTTGATCTGCGCCTGGCGCGAGGGGATCTGTCCCTGGCCGGCCTGCAGGACCTGGCCGAAGACGACCTGCTGGACCTGCGCGGGGTCGACGCCGGAGCGCTCCAGCGCCGCCTCGATCACCTGACCGCCGAGATCGGTGGCGTCGAGGGAGGACAGGGCTCCGCCCATCTTGCCGAAGGGGGTGCGCGCGGTTCCAAGGATCACTGAGCTGGGCATCTACTGCCTTTCTTCTGCGGGTCGTTGGGTTTCGATCGAGTGGGCGCCGAGGCCGGCCGACGACGATACCGACCGGCTTGCGGTTGCGCGGTTCCTTTCCCACGCATTTCGTGGATTGGGAACCGCGGAACCGAATTGGGGCAACGCGTAGACTCGCGCCCGATGAAGGTCGAGATTCTTCAGGGGGACCTGCTGGACACCACGGAGGACCTGCAGGTCCTCGGTCTTTACGAGGACGAGAAGCTGTCGATTCTGCCGGGCCCGATTCACGGCGCCGACAAGGCCAAGGGCGACTTCAAGAGGTGCACGTTGCTCCACCCCGACGGTCCCGCCTGGAGGCTGGTGGTCGGTCTCGGCAAGCGCGAGGAGGTCAGCCCCGAGCGCCTGAGGGTGGCCGCGGCGCTGGCGGCAAAGGAGGCGGGACGGCTGGAGGTGAGCTCGATCGCCTGGGCGCTGCCGGAGTCCGGCGATGACGACGCGGCGGCGGAGGCCCTGGTGACGGGCACGATCCTCGGCGCCTACCGCTTCGACCGCTTCAAGGGCAAGAGCGCGGCGGATCCCGAGGACCCTCCGGCGCCGAAGATCGAGTCGCTGACGCTGCTGGCACCGGCCGCCGTGGCCACGGCGGCCGAGACGGCGCGTGTCTACGCCGAGGCGCAGAACCGTGCTCGCGACCTGCAGGCCACGCCGGCCAACGTCGCCACGCCGACGTTCCTCGCGGCCCGCGCCGAGGAGATCGCCGTCGACCACGAGGCGGTCACGGTCGACGTGCTCGGGCCCGAGCAGATCGCCGCCAAGGGAATGGGCGGGCTGGTCGCGGTCAACCGCGGCGGTGGCGAGCCCTCGCGCTTGATCGTCCTGCGCTACGCCGGCGGCGGCTCCGGCCCGACCATGGGCCTGGTCGGCAAGGGAGTCACCTTCGATACCGGCGGCATCTCGCTCAAGCCCGGCGCCGGCATGCAGGAGATGAAGTACGACATGTCGGGAGCGGCGGCGGTGCTGGAGTCGGTGGCGGCGATCGCCGAGCTGGGCCTTGACATCGACGTCGTCGCCGTCGTGCCCGCGACCGAGAACATGCCGTCCGGCTCGGCGATCAAGCCCGGCGACGTCATTACCCAGTACAACGGGGTCACGGTCGAGGTCAACAACACCGACGCCGAGGGCCGGCTGATCCTCGCCGACGCGCTGGCCTACGCGGTCGAGCTGGGGGCCGAGCGGATCGTCGACCTCGCCACCCTGACCGGGGCCGTCACGATCGCCCTCGGCTCCACCTACGCCGCCGTGGTCGCCAACGACGACGAGCTCGCCGCCGCGGTCGCGCGGGCGGGCGAGGAGAGCGGCGAGCTGACCTGGCGCCTTCCCCTCCACCCCGAGTTCAAGGCGCTGATGAAGGGCAAGGTCGCCGACCTCTCCAACCTCGCCTCCAAGCGCAAGGCGGGGACCATCACCGCGGCCTCCTTCCTCGAGGAGTTCGTCGGCGAGACGCCCTGGGCGCACGTCGACATCGCCGGCACTGCCTGGGAAGTCGGCCGCGAGTACACCGGTGACGAAGCCAGCGGCTTCGGGGTCCGCCTGCTGGTCGAGCTGGCGCGCCACTTCGGCGACGGCCAGCCCTGACCTCTGGCGAACTGCATCAAGTTCTCCATCTGCTGGATAGATAAGTTGATGCAGTTCCATCGCGGCGCCTCCGCTCAGCCGCCGAGGATCATGCAGGTCGCGGTGCCGGAGGCGAGCAGCTTGCCGCTTTCGGCCGCGGTCAGGGTCGCCTCCGAAGTCGCCTGCTTGCGGCCGCGGTAGAGCACGGTCGCCTCGCAGAGAACCCGGCCGGTGTCGCGGGTGATCGGGCGCACGTACTTGGCCTCGAGGCCAAGCGAGGTATAGGCGACTCCGGCGGGCAACGTGGTGTGAACGGCGCAGCCGAGCGCCGAGTCGAGCAGCGTCGCGGCGTAGCCGCCGTGGACGACGCCGATCGGGTTGTAGTGCTCCTCGCCCGGCTCGCCCTCGAAGACCACCCTTCCCTCCTCGAGCTCGACCGGCCGCAGCCGCATCGTCACCGCGATCGGCGGCGGCGGGACCTGGCCGGTGACGACGGCGGTCATGTACTCCATCCCGGTCATCGTCGCCCCGGCAGCGGCCGTTGCCACCGGGTCCTGCCAGACCAGGGTGCGGCTTCGGGAGCTCTCGGGACTGGAGGCGGCGAAGGCCTCGGCGACGTCGGCCGCGGTTGCCTCGGGCGCGAGGACGAGCCCGTCTTCGCTCATCGCCTCCCCGCCGCTCTATCGGCGCCAGCCATCTGCCGCGGCGGGCGCGCCGCCGCCGGGTAGTTGAGGTCGGCGGTGATCTCAGCCTGGCTTATCGCGATGCGAGGCGCCTTTGCGCGGTTGTGCCTATGTCTTGGGATCAGCCTCATTACGTCGCCTCCAATCGGGCGGTCGTACATGGTTTCGTCAAGCAACTAACTACGCCCGCAAGCCTAATCGAGTGAGTTGCTTGATGCAACCATGTGTGCGAAGATCACACTCGTGCTGCGCCACGACTACCCGGGCCAGGTCTGCTCGATCGCCAATTCGCTGGAGGTGATCGGAGAGCGCTGGTCGCTATTGATCGTGCGCGACGTGCTGAACGGCAACCGCCGCTTCGGCGAGTTGCAGGGGTCGCTCGGCATCGCCCGCAACGTGCTCTCCTCGCGGCTGCAGCGGCTGGTTGACGAGGACATCCTCGAGCGCCGCCAGTACCAGGACAGCCCGGCCCGCTACGAGTACTTCCTGACCGAGAAGGGCCTCGGCCTCTGGCCGGCCCTGATCGCCCTGCTCAACTGGGGGGATCGCTACTCCCCCAGCCCGGGCGGCCCGCCGAAACTGATCGTCCACAAGGAGTGCGGCGGCCTGGTCGGCGATCGCGGCATCTGCGAAGACTGCGGCCAGGTGCTCCACGCCCGCGACGCCCGCCAGGTCCCGGGCCCCGGGTCACCGCTAACGCTGTCGGCAACGGCCGGCAGCGCGGATAGTCACTAAGTCCCGCCGTCCGCTTCCGCGAGACGGCGCTGCTCGTCGGCGATGACCAGGTACTCCTCGACCATCAGCTTGTCCTTGGTCCGGTTCGCGGCCCGCTTCATCGCGATCAAGTGATCCAGGGAGGCGACTCGTACCGTCACATCCTCGATCGTCTCGACCCGCGCGGCTGCCCTCAGCCCTTCGTAATCTCGCACCCCCGGAACCTCACCGAGGATGTCGAATCCCCCGAACTCGCTTTCGAAGGTGAAGTTGGCCCCGTTGGCGAGAGACCGCGCGTCGATCTGGAAGGGAAGCTGGGGTGGCGCCCCGCGGAGTCTGACGCCGAGCTCCAGTAGTGCCGCTGCCAATCGCTCGAGATTGGCTTCGTCCCGCGCGTAGGCAACATCGAGATCAAAGGTCGGATACGCGGAGCCGTGGACGAGGCCGGCGATGCCCCCCACGACCACGAAGTCGACGCCATGCCGATCGAGCGTCCTCAGCAGGGGACCGACTTGCAGCGGAGGACCCAGGAGGTCATCGGTCATGAGTCCCCAAGCCACCGGCTTCAGGGGTCCCGCCCCGGTTGCGGCGAACGAAATCCGCAAAGTCCATGCCCCGCCTCAGGCGCTGTGCCGGAGTCAGGTTCAAGTTCGCCTGGTTGAGGGTCCGGTCGATGCCGGCATCCCGGCCCTTGGCAGCGAGCACGAGATCCTCTCCCAGCAGGTACAGCAGCTCCCGCAGGGTCTCGATCGAGGGCGATACACGGTCGCGCTCGATCCGGGAGATCGCCGACTGAGTGGTGCTGGCGCGCGCGGCGAGGCTCTTCTGGCTCACGCCGTGCCGGCGGCGCGCATCGCGCAGGAGGTCGCCTGGAGTCATGGCATTAATATAGCGTATATGCGATTATCTCTTATATGCTATTACTTTTTCTCGCTCGCCGACCCCTGCCTCGCGCTAGCGTTGGCTGCACGGCCAACCGGGTGAGCGAAGCGTTGAGGAGGAGTGGGAATGGCGACTGCGGCGGAGCTTCAGGTTCGAGACAGGGTCTTCATCGGCGGCGAGTGGGTCGAGCCGTCGGGCAGCGAGCCGATCGAGGTGGTCAACTCGACCACGGAGGAGGTGATGGGCACGGTTCCCGCCTGCTCGCCCGAGGACGCCGACCGCGCCGTCGTCGCCGCCCGGCAGGCCTTCGACTCCTGGTCGCGGACTTCGCGCGGGGAGCGCGCCGATTACATGGCGGCGATCGCCGCCGGCCTCGGCGAACGCAGCGAGGAGATCGCGGCGACGATCTCCCAGGAGCTGGGGATGCCGCTGAAGCTGAGCCAGATGATCCAGGTCGGCCTGCCGACCGCCCAGTTCGGGGCGATGCCGAAGCTGATGGAGGAAATCGCCTGGGAGGAGGAGATCGGCAATTCGCGGGTGCTGCGCGAGCCGGTCGGCGTGGTCGGCGCGATCACGCCCTGGAACTACCCGCTGAACCAGATCGCCTGCAAGGTCGCCCCCGCGCTCGCCGCCGGTTGCACCGTCGTCCTCAAGCCCAGCGAGGTGACCCCGCTCAACGCCTTCCTGCTGGCCGAGGTGATCGAGGCGGCCGGCCTCCCCGCCGGCGTCTTCAACCTCGTCACCGGCACCGGCCCGGTCGTCGGCGAGGCAATTGCCGCCCACCCCGGCGTCGACATGGTCTCCTTCACCGGCTCTACCCGAGCCGGCAGGCGGGTCAGCGAGCTGGCCTCGGCGACGGTGAAGCCGGTGGCGATGGAGCTTGGCGGCAAGTCTCCGAACGTGATCCTCGACGACGCCGACCTCGCCAAGGCCGTGCCCGACGGGGTCGCCAAGTGCTTTCTCAACTCCGGCCAGACCTGCAGCGCCCTGACCCGGATGCTGGTCCCCCGCGACAAGCTCGCCGAAGCCGAGCAGATCGCCGCGGCGACCGCGGAGGCCTTCACCCCCGGCGACCCCTTTGCCGGCTCGACCCGGCTCGGACCGCTCGTCTCCGACGTCCAGCGCCAGCGCGTGCGCGGCTACATCGAGAAGGGCGAGGCCGAGGGCGCCAAGCTGGTCACGGGTGGCGCCGAGGCACCCGAGGGCCTCGACCGCGGCTACTTCGTCCGCCCCACCGTCTTCTCCGAGGTCGCCCCGGAGATGACGATCGCCCAGGAGGAGATCTTCGGACCGGTGCTGGCGATCCAGCCCTACGACGGCGAGGAGGATGCGGTGCGGATCGCCAACGACAGCCCCTACGGGCTCGCCGGCGGCGTCTGGTCAGGGGACCGGGAGCGAGCGATCGGGGTCGCCAAGCGGATCCGCAGCGGCCAGATCGAGATCAACGGCGGGGCGTTCAACCCGCTGGCGCCGTTCGGGGGCTATGGGCAGTCGGGGCATGGGCGTGAGAACGGGCGGTATGGGCTCGAAGAGCTGCTCCAGGTCAAGTCTCTGCAGCTGTAGGTGGGGGCCGGGTGGGGA
>JBAQZI010000091.1:0-5027 GCA_049790835.1 Solirubrobacterales bacterium | reverse complement strand
GTCCCGGGCT
The DNA here is from genome assembly GCA_049790835.1 of Solirubrobacterales bacterium. Classification (GTDB taxonomy): domain Bacteria; phylum Actinomycetota; class Thermoleophilia; order Solirubrobacterales; family 70-9; genus VAYN01. The sequence continues at coordinate 5,017 of JBAQZI010000091.1, read as the reverse complement.
GGCCAAGGCCGCGCTGGCGATCAGGGTCGACGGCGAGCTGCGCGACCTCTCGGCGCCGCTGCCCGAGGCGGGGGCGGAGATCGGGATTCTCACCGACCGCGACCCCGAGGCGCTGGAGCTGATTCGCCATGACGCCGCCCACGTCATGGCCGAGGCGGTTGTCGATCTGTACCCCGGGACGAAGGTGACGATCGGCCCGCCGATCGAGTCCGGCTTCTACTACGACTTCGAGTTCCCGGCCGATACAAGGATCACCGAAGACGACCTGCCGAAGATCGAGCGGGCGATGCTCGAGCACATCGGCGCCGACGAGGAATTCGGCCGCCGCGATATCCCGGTCCCCGAGGCGATCGAGAGCTTCAAGGCCCAGGACCAGAGCTTCAAGGTCGAGCTGATCGAAGACCTCGTCCGCGACGAAGGCGTCGAGACCGTCTCCCTCTATAAGAACGGTCCCTTCGAGGACCTCTGCCGCGGCCCCCACGGCCCCTCGACCGGGCGGATCAAGGCGATCAAGCTCAACTCGGTCGCCGGCGCCTACTGGCGCGGCGACGAGAATCGCGAGCGCCTGACCCGGATCTACGGCACCGCCTTCTTCTCCAGGAAGGACCTCGAGCGGCACCTGGAGCGGATCGAGGAGGCGAAAGCCCGTGACCACCGCCGCCTCGGCCCCCAGCTCGGCATCTTCATGCTGCGCGACGAGGCGCCCGGCATGCCCTTCTGGCTGCCCAACGGAACGATGCTGCTGCATCTGATCGAGGACGAGGTCCAAGACCAGCTGCGCAAGCGTGGCTACCAGGAGATCGCCACGCCGCAGGTGCTCGACGAGCAGCTCTGGCACCGCTCCGGGCACTGGGACAACTACCGCGACGAGATGTACTTCATGGACGACGGCGAGCGCCGCTTCGCGCTGCGGCCGATGAACTGTCCCGGCGCCTGCCTGGTCTACTCCTCCGACCGCCACTCCTACCGCGAGCTGCCGCTGCGCCTGGCCGAGTTCGGCCGCGTATCCCGCAACGAGCGCGAGGGCGTGCTGCACGGGCTGCTGCGGGTGCGCGCCTTCACCCAGGACGACGCCCACGTCTACTGCACCGAGGACCAGATCGCCGACGAGGTGGCGAGCATCTGCGAGGCGATCGACGAGCTCTACGCGCGCTTCGGCTTCGAGGACGTCCAGGTCGAGCTCTCGACCCGGCCGCAGAAGTCGATGGGCTCCGAGGAGCAGTGGGACAAAGCCGAGGCGGCGCTGAGGGAGGCGCTTGACCGCCAGGGGCGCGAGTATGAGCTCAACCCCGGCGACGGCGCCTTCTACGGGCCGAAGATCGACTTCCACGTCACCGACGCGCTCGGCCGCTCCTGGCAGTGCGGCACCTGCCAGCTCGACTTCCAGATGCCGGAGCGCTTCGACCTCTATTACACGGGGGCCGACGACGCGCCCTACCGGCCGGTGATGATCCACCGCGCCCTGCTCGGCTCGATGGAGCGCTTCGCGGGGATCCTGATCGAGCACTACGCCGGTCGCTTCCCAGTCTGGTTGGCGCCGGTGCAGGCGATCGTCCTGCCGATCTCCGATCGCCACAACGAGTACGGCGAGAAGGCGTTCGAGCAACTGCGCGAATTCGGTGTCCGCGTTGCGATCGACGATCGCTCCGAGTCGGTCGGCAGGAAGATCCGCGACGCGGCGATCGGCCGCTACCCGTACATGCTCGTGGTCGGCGACCGCGAGCAGGAGACCGGCGCCGTCGCCGTCCGCTCGCACGAGGACGGCGAGCTCGGGGAGATGTCGCTGGCCGCCTTCGCCGACCGGGTCAAGTCCGAGACCGGCACAGGCTGAGCCGGGCTGTCTTGCCAACGAGGCTTCTGCCTCTATACTCCGCCCGACTTGACTGCAGGCACCTCAATCACCGCCGCCGCTGAGCGCCCCGTGCCTGCGTCCCGACCTCTCGTCCTCTTGAAGCTCCACCGCTCTTTTCGATAGTGCCGGTCCCGCGTAGGTTCGATCGGCGCCCACCAGAGCGCGACACGACTCGGATAAACGAGCGGATCCGGGTGCCGCAGGTGCGCCTGATCGGCGCCGATGGCGAGCAGCTCGGCATCGTCGAGATCAACGACGCGCTCAAACGCGCCCAGGAGGCCGACCTCGACCTGGTCGAGGTCGCTCCCGGCTCGAAGCCGCCGGTCACCCGCCTGCTCGACTACTCGAAGTACAAATACGAGCAGGAGCAGAAGCAGAAGCAGGCGCGCAAGCATCAGCAGCAGGTCAACATCCGCGAAATCAAGCTGCGGCCGAAGATCGCGACGCACGACTACGCGACCAAGAAAGGCCACGTCGAGCGCTTCCTCAAGCACCACGACAAGGTCAAGGTGACGATCATGTTCCGCGGTCGCGAGCAGGCTCACCCCGAGCGCGGCCGGGCGCTGCTGCAGAAGCTCTTCGAGGACCTCGGCGGGATCGCCGTGATCGAGTCGGCGCCGCTGCAGGAAGGCCGCAACATGAGCATGCTGCTGGCCCCGAGCAAAGAGGTCGACAAGATCGACGACTCGACGTCAAGCGAGGATGCTCCGGCCGCCGCACCAGCCGCCGAGGCAACCAACGCTGCAGCCAAGGCCGAGGTCACGGCTGACGACGCGCCCGCTGAGGCTTCGGCCGACGCGCCCGCCGACGCTTAGGCTTAGGCGCCGGCGACCACTACATCGGCGATTCGCTTTGCCGCTTGCCCGTCCCAGAGGGGCGGCGGCTCGCTGGGCGCGTCGCCGCGGGCGGCCAGGGCGGCTGGGATGCCGGCGATCGCGGCCGGATCGAGGCCGAGCAGGGTGTTGGTGCCGGCGCTGATGGTGACCGGGCGCTCGGTGTTGGCGCGCAGGGTGAAGCAGGGGATGCCGAGGTAGGTCGTCTCCTCCTGGATCCCGCCGGAGTCGGTGAGGACGGCGCCCGCGTCGGCCAGCAGTGAGAGGAAGTCGAGGTAGCCGAGGGGGTCGGTGAGCAGCAGCCCCGGGTGCTCGGACTCGACGCTCTCCATCATCTTGTGGGTGCGCGGGTGGACCGGGAAGACGACCGGCATCTCGCGGGCGAGGGCGGCCAGCTGTTCCACGGTCTGCGGCAGCAGCGGGCCGTCGACCAGGGCGGGACGGTGCAGGGTGACCAGGGCGTAGGAGCCCGGCTCGACTCCCAGCCGGGCGGCGGCGCCGGCGGCCCGGAAGCGATCCTCGAGCGCGACCAGGGTGTCGATCATCGTGTTGCCGACCATGTGCATGCGCTGGTCGGCAATGCCTTCGGCGCGCAGGTTGGCGATCGCCTCCTCGCTGTGCAGGAAGAGCAGCTCGGAGAAGCGGTCGGCGACGATCCGGTTGACCTCCTCCGGCATCGTCAGATCGAAGCTGCGCAGGCCGGACTCGACGTGGGCGACGGGCATCCCCAGCTTCACCGCGGTCAGTACCGCAGCCAGGGTGGAGTTGACGTCGCCCGGGACGATCACCAGGTCGGGCGCCTCCTCGACCAGGACCGGCTCCAGGCGCTCCATCGTCCGCGCCGTCATCTCGGCATGGCTGCCGGAGCCGACCTCCAGCATGTGGTCGGGCGCGGGCACGCCCAGCTCCTCCCAAAAGACCTCGGACATCAGCCGGTCGTAGTGCTGGCCGGTGTGGACGATCGTGTGTCGGCCCTCGGGCAGGCGCGCCCGCAAAGCCCCGATCACAGGGGCCGTCTTGACGAAGTTCGGTCGGGTTCCGACCACGTAGACAATCCGCATCGCGGCGCCAGCGTACCCACGGCGGAGGCCGCGACTCCGCTCAGGCGTCATGGTCTGCTTCAATACCGAACCCGATGCCGAAGATGAAAAGCCATTCCGGCGCCAAGAAGCGCTTCAAGAAGACCGCCACGGGCAAGCTCCGCGGCCGTCGCGCGTACTCCAGCCACATTCTGGAGAAAAAGTCGCCGAAGCGGAAGCGGAAAATGGCGCGGCCGGTGGAGATCTCCCCAAATGACGCGCCGAAGGTGCGGAAGCTGTTGGGGGGCAAGTAGATGGCCCGCGTCAAGCGCTCCGTCCATGCGCGCAAGAAGCGCCGCAAGGTCCTCAAGGAAGCGAAGGGCTACTTCGGTCGCAAGCATTCCTCGTACCGCTTCGCCAAAGAGCAGGTGCAGCGGTCGGGCATGTACGCCTACCGCGACCGCCGCAACAAGAAGCGCACTTTCCGGCGCCTTTGGATCACCCGCATCAACGCGGCCGCGCGGCTCGAGGGCATGAGCTACTCGGAACTGATCCACGGCCTCGGCAAAGCTGAAGTCGAGGTCAACCGCAAGATGCTGGCCGAGATCGCCGTCAGCGATCGCGATGCCTTCCGCCGATTCGTGGAGCTAGCCCGGGAGGGTGCGGCCGCCTAAAGGCAGGCCGACACTCCACTTTTCCCGGGCGGGCCGTGAAGACGGCCCGCTTTTTCGTTCCAGGAGAAGAAACGAGAGACAAGAAACACCCCGAACAGGATCGACCGATGATCGCCAGCCCACAAAACGAGAAGCTGAAACTGGTCCGCAAGCTGCGGGAGCGCAAGCACCGTGAGCGCGAGGGGCTGTTCGCGACCGAGGGCGAGGACCTGGTCGAGGCGGGGCTGGCGGCCGGCGCCGAGCCACGCTTCCTGCTGACCGCCGCCGGCCATGAGCTGTCGCTTGACTGGGGCGGCGAGGAGGTCGAGCCGCAGCTGCTGGCGGCGACCTCGTCGCTGGGCTCGGGCACGCGGGCGATCGCGGTCTGGCCGCTGCTCTGGTCCGAGCGGCCCGCGTCGCTCTGCGTCTACCTGCACGGCGTCGCCGATCCCGGCAACGTCGGCGCCATCGTCCGCACCGCCCACGCCCTGCTCGACGCCCCGGTCGCGCTCGGGCCCGGCTGTGCCGATCCGTTCTCGCCGAAGGCGGTGCGGGCCAGCATGGGGTCGCTCTTCGCCCAGCCCCCGGCGCGGTCTGAGTTGGGGGATACCCCCGCGCCGCGGGCGGCCCTGGTCGCCCACGGCGGCGCCGGGCTCGACG
>JBAQZI010000090.1:0-1684 GCA_049790835.1 Solirubrobacterales bacterium | reverse complement strand
GCGCCGCGTGGCGGTCCTGAACCGGCGCGAACGCCCAGACCACGGTGCCGCCCCAGCCGCGCCGCCGCAGACCAGCCAGCAGATCGCGCCGCGCCGCACCCGACTCCGCCGTCACCACCCCGATCGTCTTCGGCAGCAGCGGCCGCGCCAGCTGCTTCTGCAGCTCGAACAGGCCCTCGGCGCGCAGCTGCTTGCGCAGCGCCTCCAGCCGCGCCAGCAGGTCACCTTCGCCGGCCAAGCGAATATGCGTGGCGCGAAAGGAGAAGCTCGGCGACGCGTGAGCGGCACCGCGGTAGTAGTCCGGGCCGCCGGAGACGACAACTTCAGTGCCGTCTCGGAGGCCAGCCTCGGGCAGGTCCAGTTTCTCCAGATCGTTAAGCCAGATCGTGCAGGGAACCGCTCCCTCGGTGTCACGCAACTCGAAATAGGCCTGTTTTTTGCTGCGACTGAGCCCGGTGACCTCGCCAATCAATGCCACTCTGGCCCTGCGGCGCATCTCTTCCTCGAGCTTGCGCGCGTAGCGACCGACAGCAAATGGACCCGGCAAATCCATGAAACCAGGCTAGTTAACGGTCCGGGTGGCGCGCCTGGCCAAGCAGATCAAGACTGTATGGAGTGCCGTGTGCTCCGCACACAAGCGACCGAGGACGCCGACATGCGCCGCGCCAGGCGCGTCACCCGGTGCTTTTCCACTGCTTCGCCCAAGCACGAAGCTCGCCGATCGCCGGCCCGAGCTGCTCGCCGATCTCGGTCAGCGAGTAGGTCACCCGCACCGGCGTGCCGGCTTCGACCTCGCGCTCGACCAGGCCTTCCTCCTCGAGCTCGCGCAGCCGCTGGGAGAGCAGCCGGTCGGAGAGGCCGGGGACCGCCTTGCGGAGCTCGCCGAAGCGCATCGGCCGCTCGGTCAGGGCGCAGACGATCGCCCCCGTCCAGCGCTTGCCGATCAGCTCGATCGCGGCGTGGAAGTGCGGACAGACCGCGGCGGGAGCGCCAGCGGAGACTGGGGCCGAAGAGACCGGTTCCACGAAGCCGAGCTTACTGAACGTAAGTGATGGGCTTTTCGGCTCAGCCCGTGCAGGCGCCGGTCGAGACCGAGGGGGAGGTCATATCGAGAGCCTCACGGACGTCCTCGGCCGGGATCGCGAAGCCGCCCGGCGCGCCGGTGGTGGTGGCGGCGAAGACCGTGCCGACCACCCGGCCGCGCGCGTCGACCAGCGGGCCGCCGGAGTTGCCGCTGCGCACCGACCCCCGCAACGCCACGATCGTGCGCTCGACGGGACCGTTGCCGTAGGAGTCCTCGCTGATCGTGGGACGGGTCTCGCCGAGGCGCGCCGGCACGACCGCGTAGGGCCCGTTCTCGGGGTAGCCGAGGACGGCGGCCTCGGCTCCCGGCTGGCGCTCCTCGGAGACCGGCAGGGTCGGCAGATTCGCTCCCACGCGCAGCAGCGCCAGGTCGTCGCCCGGGTCGTAGTAGACGGGAGTCGCCTCGAGCTCGACGCCGCTCTGGGTGGTGACGGTGGAGTCCTCCGAGCCGGCGATGACGTGGGCGTTGGTGACGACGAGGCCCGGTCGCACCGCCCAGCCAGAGCCCTCGACGCCGAGCCCGCAGGCGGTGCCGAGCACCCGCACCACCGAGCCGCCGGCGCCGAGCACGTCCGGGTCGGTGGCGATCCCGGCGTCGGGC
>JBAQZI010000089.1:0-7548 GCA_049790835.1 Solirubrobacterales bacterium | reverse complement strand
GCCGATCGGCACGGTCGCGCGCTCGCGCGGCCCCGACGCGGGCGGCTCCGAGAGCACCTGGGTCGCCGCCATCCCCGCCCCCTCGCGCTCACGGGCGGCGGCGATCAGCGCCCCGGCGCTCGGGTAGCGCTCGCTCGGATCCTTCGAGACGGCCCGCTCGATCACCGCGTCCAGCCCCTGCGGCAGCTCCGGCTCGGTGTCGGCCTCCTTGCGGGCGTAGGGGACGACCCCGGTCAGCGCCTCGAAGAGCACGCAGCCCAGCGAGTAGACGTCGGCGGCCGGGCCGACCGGGCCGCCGCGCCACTGCTCCGGCGACATGTACTCGGCGGTCCCGACCACCGAGGCGCCGCTCGGCTGAGCGCCGCTCTCGCCGAGCGCCTTGGCGAGGCCGAAGTCGGAGAGGAAGGCGCGGTCGCCTTCGACCAGGACGTTGTGCGGCTTGACGTCGCGGTGGACGATGCCGGCGGCGTGGGCGGCGTCGAGCGCTTCCGCCACCTGGCCCAGCAGGGCGATCGCCCGGGCCGGCGCCAGCGGGCCCTCGCGGTCGATCGTCCGCCGCAGGTCGCCACCGGCGACCAGGCGCATCGCCACGATCAGCTCGCCGTCGACCTCGCGCGAGTCGAAGACCGGCACCACCGCCGGGTGGTCGAGGCTGGCGGCGAGCCGCGACTCGCGCAGGAAGCGCTCGCGGAAGCCCTCGCGGTCGGCCAGCTCGCGGGCGATCACCTTCAGCGCCACCGGCCGCTCCAGCCCCAGGTGCGTCGCCCGGTAGACGACGCCCATCCCACCGCGGGCGATCAGCGCGTCGAGGCGGTAGCCGGCGAGGGTCGAGCCGATGACGAGGTCTGCCACCGGGCGGTTATACCCCGCCCGGTGGCAGAGAGCACTAACGAACCGGCTGCCAGGAGATGACCGGGCCGATCGTCGTGCCGTCCCCTTCGGAGAGGTCGGCCCCATGGGCGAGGTCGCGCTGGCGGCCGTTGGCGACGTCGATCGCGACCAGCTGCTCGCGCTCGTCGGCGGCGACGAAGGCGGCGACGCGGCGGCCATCGGAGGAGAAGACGCCGTTGGTCTCCGACTGGTCGGGCAGGTTGCAGAGCTTGCGCGCCCTGGTCGGCCCGATCCGCTTGACCCAGAGTCCCTGGTCACGGCGGAAGAGCAGCGTGCGCCCGTCGGAGGAGACGTCTTCGACGTAGGCGGAGCCGGCACCGCGGACCTGCGCTTTCAGCTTGGTGCCGTTGGCCCGCATCGTGTAGACGTCGGCGTAGGCGGCCGGGGTGTCGCTGCTGTCGCCGCGGCTGAAGAGGACGCCGCCGGCGAAGAAGCGGGGCTCGAACTCGTCGATCCCCCTGGTCCTGGTCAGGCGCACCTGCCGAGCGCCGCTGGGACGGGCCGAGACGACGTCGTCGTTGCCGCCGGCGCTGCGGACGAAGACGACCGTGCGCCCGTCGGCCGAGAAGTCGGCATCGTGGTCATCTGCCGCGCTGGTGGTCATCGGGTGCAGCCCACCGCCCCGGGCGCGGACCGTGTAGAGGTCGGCCGGCGCACCGGCCGCGGCCCGTCGCTCGAAGACGACCAGGCGCCCGTCCGGTGAGAGCACCGGCTTCGAATCGAGGGCGGTGCCGCTGCTCAGCTGGCGCAGGCCGGAGCCGTCGGCGCGGACCGAGAAGAGGTGGCCGCCGCGGACGAAGATGATCGCGGTGCCGTCCGGGGAGAAGGCCGGTTCGGTGTCGGTCGGTTCTTCGGTGAGCTGGTTGAGGCGCCCGTCCTTGACCGCGAAGAGGCCGCCTTCGACGATCGCTTTGGTTTCCGTTTTCGGCGTTTCACCGGGTTTCGGCGTTTCGCCTTCGACTTTTTTCGTTTCGGTGTGCTGGGAGATGCGGGAGAAGACGACGGCGCCGGAGGACGGAGCCGCGGCGGCGCTCGCCGGCACGGCGAGGGCGAGAAGCGCGAACAGCGAGATCAGTGAGTGTCGAAAGCTCATGGCTCCCTTTCGGTCGGGTTGACGTTGCCCGACCAATGCTGCGCCCCGCCCCCGCACCCACCAACGCCACCCGAGCCCCCCACCGAGCCACCTTTGACCCGCTCCGTGCCAGCGAAAAAGAGGGCCGATGGGCCGATAAGTCGAGCCTGGGACGACAAATCGGCCCGTCGGCCGGCAGTTAGCGGTCGAGGCCGAGCTCGATCACTCGGGCGGCGATCTGGCGCGGGCGGTCGCGGCCGGCGTCGCCGGGGACGCCGAGCTTGGCGGCGAGGGCGTCGAGGCGGCGCTGGGCGGTGCGCTCGCTGACCTGCAGCGACTCGGCGATCTCGGCCCGGGTGGCGGGACGGCCGGCGAAGGCGCCCTCGCTGCGGTACGGAGCGGTCAGCGCCGCCGCGGTCGCCCGCTCCTCCGCGGTCAGCCCGACCGAGGGCCCGTCGCTCGGCACCGTCGCCCCGACCGGGGTCGCCGGTCCGACCGAGACTTCGAGCCGGTGCCCACCGACGATCAGGGTGTCGCCGTTGCGCAGGCGCCGCGGCCGGTCCAGCGGCTCGCCGTTGAGGGCGGTGCCGTTGCGGCTGTCGAGGTCGGTCGCCATCAGCACCTCACCGCGCCGCTCGATCTCGAGGTGGTTCCAGGACACGGCCTCGTCCTCCAGCCGCACGTCTGCCTCCGGCGAGCGCCCGACGATCGTCAGCTCGCCGCTGAGCGCCAGCGACCGCGGCGCCGCACCACCGCTGGAGATCCACAAGCGCGCATCCACCGTCGCGACTATAGGTCGATGGGCCGATATGTCGCCCCATATGCGACATATCGGCCCATCGACCCCGTGGTTAGAGTGCGGTGCGTGAGCGAGGCCGACACGGAGAAGCGGATCGCGGCGGAGGCCGCGGCGGAGCTGGTCGAGGATGGGATGACCGTGGGCCTTGGGACCGGGTCGACCGTCGCCCACCTGCTGCCGGCGATCGCCCGCCGCGGCGTCACCGGCATTCGCTGCGTCGCCACCTCGGTCGCCACCGAGGAACAGGCGCGCGAACTGGGAATCCCGGTCGAGGAGTTCAACTCCCTGCAGCGGCTCGACATCGCGATCGACGGCACCGACGAGGTCGGCCCCGACGGCTGGCTGATCAAGGGCGGCGGCGCCGCCCACCTGCGCGAGAAGATCGTCGCCGCCGCGGCTGAGCGCTTCGTCGTCATCGGCGACTCCAGCAAGCCGGTCGACGCCCTGCGCGGGCCGGTGCCGCTGGAGCTCTTCTCCTTCGGCATCGCCTCGACCCTCGAGCGACTCGGCCCGGAGGTCGAGCTGCGCGACGTCCCACCCAGCCCCGACGGCGGCGCGATCGCCGACTACCGCGGCGCGATCGCCGACCCGGCGCGGCTCGCCGCCCGGCTCGAGGCCGACCCCGGCGTCGCCGCCCACGGCCTCTTCCCCCCGGATATGGTCAGCGAAGTGCTGGTGGGGAGCGGGAGCACCGTCGACCGTTTGACGCTGGGTTGAACTCCAAAGGAGACCGCATATGAGTGACTTCACCGAGCTGACGATCGCCGGCCGCGTCGCAACCCCGAGCGACCCCGACTGGGACCAGGCCCGAGCCGCCTGGAACCTCGCCGCCGACCAGCGCCCCAGCGCCGTCGCCTTCGTCGAGAGCGCCGAGGACGTCGCCAAGGTGGTGCGCTTCGCCGCCCAGCACCAGCTCCGGGTCACCGGCCAGGCAACCGGGCACGGCGCCGTCGCCCTCGCTCCGCTCGACGAGACGATCCTGATCAAGACCGAGCGCATGCGCGGGGTCGAGGTCGATCCCGATGCCCAGACCGCCCGGGTCGAGGCCGGCGTGCTGGTGCTGGAGCTGAGCCAGGCGGCCCAGGCCCATGGCCTCAGCTGGCTGCCCGGCTCCTCCCCCGACGTCGGCGTGACCGGCTTCACGCTCGGCGGCGGGCTCAGCTGGCTGGGCCGGCGCTACGGCTTCGCCTGCAACCGCGTCCGCGCGATCGAGCTGGTCAGCGCCGATGGCGAGGCGCGAACCGTCGACGGCGAGAACGATCCCGATCTCTTCTGGGCCCTGCGCGGCGGCGGCGGCGACTACGCGATCGTCACCGCGCTGCACCTGAACCTGGTCCCGATCGCCGACGCCTACGCCGGCGCCCTGCTCTACCCCGCGGCGCTCGGCGCCGAGGCCGTGCGCGTTTACCGCGACTGGGCGGCGAGCGTCAGCGAGGACGTCACCTCGGTCGTCCGCTTCCTCCGCCCGCCCGACGTTCCCGACGTCCCGGAGCCGCTGCGCGGCACCCCGCTGCTGACGATCGACGGCGCCTGCATCGGCAGCGAGGCCGAGGGCGAAGCGGTCTTCGGCCCGCTCCTGGAAAGCCTCGGCGAGCCGATGATGAGCACGCTCGGCCAGATCCCCGCCGAGGGCCTCTGCCGTATCCACATGGATCCCGAGCAGCCGGTGCCGGGGCTCGGGCACCACACGGTGATCCGCGAGCTGCCCGACGCGGCGATCGACGCATTCGCCGAGCTCGGCGACCCCGAGACCTCGCCCCTGCTGCTGACCGAGCTACGCCAGCTCGGTGGCGCGCTGGGCCGCCTGGACGAGAACGGGGGCGCCCTGACCCACCTCGACGCCGCCTTCGTCATGCTCGGTGTCGGCCTGCCGATGACGCCCGAGCTGGGCCAGGTGATCGAGGGCCGACTGGACAGCTTCGACGAGGCGATGTCGCCGTGGGTGGCCGACGGCGGCTACTACAACTTCGCTGAGCGCCCCTGCGACACCGACGCGATCCTCCCCGCCGAGACCTGTTCCCGCCTGAACGAGGTCAAGCGCCAGTGGGACCCCGACGGCACGATCGTCGCCAACCACGCCGTCTCGCTCGACGCCGCCGCCTGACGACAACGACAGCCAGGAGGGACCACCGCTAGTTCCTCCTAGGCACCGGAACGGCGGCGCCGAGGGCGTGGACGCCGCCGTCGACGTGGAGGATCTCGCCGGTCGTCGCCCGGGCCAGATCGGAGAGCAGGAAGCAGACCGCGTCGGCCACGGCGCCGGGGTCCTCGGCGTCCCAGCCCAGCGGCGCCTGCTTGGGCCAGGCGGCGGCGAGGCTGTCGAAGCCCGGCACCCCAGAGGCGGCGGCGGTGCGGATCGGCCCCGCGGCGACGAGATTGGCGCGTACGCCGCGCGGGCCCAGGTCCCGCGCCAGGTAGCGGCTGACCGACTCCAGTGCCGCCTTGGCGACCCCCATCCAGTCGTAGGCCGGCCAGGCGACGGTGGCGTCGAAGTCGATGCCGACGAGACTGCCCCCGGGGCCGCCCTCCGTCCTCTCCATCAGCGGCTCCAGCGCCTCGGCCAGGGCCTTGAACGAGTAGGCGCTGGTCTCGAGGGCGGCCATCGCGCTGGCGCGAGGGGCGGCGAGAAAGTCGCCGCCGAGGGCATCGGCGGGGGCGAAGGCGATCGCGTGGACGGCGCCGTCGACGTGTCCCCAGCGACCCCCCAGCTGCTCGCGTAGCGCCAGCAGCCCGGCGTCCTCGTCGACGTCGAGCTCGAGCACGTCGGGCGGGCTCGGCAGCCGCGCCGCCGCCCGTTCGGTCATGCGCCGGACCCGGCCGAAGCTGGTCAGCAGGACCTCCGCCCCCTGCTCCTGGGCGCTGGCGGCGATCGCGAAGGCGATGCTGCGCCGGTTGACGACGCCGGTGACGAGGATCCGCTTGCCGGCGAGGATCAAAGGAAGACCTCCGCCCGCTCGTCCTCAACGGGCGCCGGCGTCGGCTGGCGCCGCCAGATCACCCGCGCCTTGGCCAGGGCGACCACCGCCCCGCGCTGGTTGACGATCCGCCAGCCGAACTCGACCAAGCCGGTGGCGCCGTCGAGCTCGCGCTTGGCCTCCAGCACCCCCTCGACCCGGATCGTGTCGCCGATCTTCAGCGGGCGCTTGAAGACGACCTGCTCGAAGCCGCGCAGCGCCAGCACCCACTTAGGGTCGAACGGCACCAGGCCAACGCCGTAGGCGAGGATCAGCGTGCCGTGGGCGATGCGCTCGCCGAACTCGCTCGCCGCCGCCCACTCGGCATCGGTGTGAACCGGGTGGCGGTCGCCGCTCAGCGCCGCGAAGGAGACCACGTCGGCCTCGGTCACCGTGCGGCCCCGGGAGCGAAAGCGCGCGCCGACCTCGAGCCGGTCGAAATCCACCTGCAGCGGGTCCATCAGGCACCACCTCCTGGCGAGCCGCCCACGATTCCGAAATGGGCGCGGAGCGAGAGGGCGATCTCATCGGCGGCCCGCTCGTGCCCGAGTGCCGATGGGTGCAGGCCGTCGGCGCCGAAGTTCTCGCGCTGGCTCAGCCCGGGGTGGCCGGCGACGTTGAGGCACGGCACTCGGTGGCGGGCGGCGACCGAACGGGTCACCGCGTTGAGCTCGCCGAGGGCCTGGACCAGGCGCGCCCTGGTGCGCGGCCTCAGCTCGAGGAAGTGCCAGCTCTCCGGCGCCGAGGCGGTCAGGATCGCCGCCCCGGGAGCGCCCGCGCGCAGACGGCCGAGGATCTCCGAGAAGCGCCTCTCGTAGCCCTCGATGTCGGGCCGGGAGGTGAGCAGGACGTCGTTGGCGCCGCAGACGACCGTGACCAGGTCGGGTCGCAGCGCCAGCGCCGCCGGCAGCTGCTCCAGCACGGCGGCGCTGGTGGCGCCGTCGACCGCGAGGTTGCGGTAGGCGAGGCCGGGGCTGCGAGCCGCCAGGGACGCCGCCAGCCGGTCGGCCCAGCGCTCGCCGGCGGCGGCACCGGCGCCCGCGGTGAAGCTGTCGCCGAGAGCCACGTAGGTGGAGACGACCGGGCGCGCGGTGGGCATCCGCGGCGATGGTTCGGCGACGCTCACCGCTGACCTAGCGATCGCAGTGCCCAGGCGAGGAAGTCCCGCGTTGCCGCGGGCTCGATCACCTCGTCGACGAAGCCGCTGGCGGCGGCCGCGGCCGCGGTCAGGTGCTCGCCGGCGTAAGCCTCGGCGAGCTCGTCGCGACTCGGGCCATCGTCCTCGGCAAGCGCCCGGCGGTGGACGATCCCGACCGCCTGGCGGGCGGCCATGATCCCGATCTGGGCCCCCGACCAGGAGAAGACGAAGTCGGCGCCGAGGTCTTTGGAGTTCATCGTGATCGCCGCGCCCCCGAAGGCCTTGCGCAGGACCACGGTCAGCTTCGGGACGTCGGCGGCGGCGAAGGCCCGCAGCAGGGCGGCGCCGTGGCGGATCACACCCAGTTCCTCCTGCCGGCGCCCGGGCATGAACCCCGGGGTGTCGACGAGGACCACGAGCGGCAGCTGGAAGCGGTCGCAGGAGGCGACGAAGAGCGCCGCCTTCTCCGCCGCGGCGGCGTCGATCACGCCGCCCAGCGCGCGCGGCTGATTGGCGAGGACCGCGACCGGCCGGCCCTCGAGCCGGGCGAAGGCGGTGACCATGTTCGGCGCCCAGCGCGGCGACAGCTCCAGCAGCGAGCCGGCGTCGAAGAGCGCGGCGCAGACGTCCCTGACGTCGTAGACCTTGCGCGGGCTGGCGGGCACCGCGGCGCCGGGGTCGACGCCGGCGGGCG
>JBAQZI010000088.1:0-3747 GCA_049790835.1 Solirubrobacterales bacterium | reverse complement strand
CCGCGAGGCGATCCAGGCCGTCGCCCAGGCCGCCGCCGAGACCGGCCTGCCGGTGCGGGGCGTCGCTTCCTCGGGCCTGCCGGGCCCGAAGGGAAACCGCGAGACCTTCCTCTGGTGCGGCGGCGATGGCCCTCCTGTCGCCGACCTCGACGCCGCGATCCACGCCGCCGTGGAGATCGACAAGTGAAGACCGCCGCCCTGGTCACCCACTCGCACCCGCCGGCGGCCACCGAGGCCGTCGCGGTCGTGGTCAGAGTCGCCCGCGAGGCCGGCTGGCGGATCGTCGGCACGGCGGACGAGCTCTCCAAGCACGGCGACGTCGCCAAGGGCATCGAAGTCGTCGCCAGCGACAAGCCGCGCCCGGATCTCTGCATCGTCCTCGGCGGCGACGGCTCGATCCTGCACGCGCTGCGCCGATTCGCCCGCACCGGGGTGCCGGTCTTCGGCGTCAACTTCGGCACCGTCGGCTTCCTTGCCGCGGTCGAGCGCGACGAAGCCGAGGATGGCGTCCGCCGCGCCCTCGACGGCGAGTGCGAGACGATCGAGCTGCCGGGGCTGGAGGTCGAGCTGGAGGGCGAGGCCGGGGTTGGCCTCAACGACGTCACCCTGACCCGCCGCCCGCACGACCGCGTCGCCGAGCTGAGCTACCGGCTCTCCGGCGAGGAGGTCGGCCACGTGCGCTGCGACGGCCTCGTCGCCGCCACCCCGGTCGGCTCGACCGGCTACAACCTCGCCAACCATGGTCCGATCCTGGCCTGGGGAGTGAAGGGATACGCCGTCAGCTACATCGCGCCGCACTCGCTGACCGCGCGCGCCCTCGTTGTCGCCCCCGGCGACGTCCTCCACGTCGGCAACGCCGCTGGTCGCGAGCCGGTCGAAGTCGCGGTCGACGGCGCCTACCTCGCCGACTTGCCGGCGGGGGCAGCGCTCGAGGTCCGCTTCGCCGACGCGGTCGGCCGCCTCGCCCAGCTGCCGGGAACGAGCTTCTACCAGCGCATACGCGAGAAGTTCGGCCACCTCGCCGTCTAAGGGCGGCTGGCCGGCGCACTCTGCATCCTCGGTCGGTCATGTGCAGAGCACACTCCCTCCCTTGTCCTTGATCTGCTTGGCCCGACGCCCTTAGCCGACGAGGTCGGTTCTCTAGGGTGTTGCCGCCATGGAGCGGAAATGGTGGACTCTCGTCCTTGTTTCGATCGCGACGTTCATGCTGCTGCTCGACGTCACCGTCGTCAACGTCGCCCTGCCGGACATCCAGCGTGAACTCAACGCCAGCCTCTCCAGCCTGCAGTGGGTCGTCGACGCCTATTCGCTGACCCTTGCCGCCTTTCTGCTCACCGCCGGCTCGCTCGGCGATCGGCTCGGGCGCCGGCGCGTCTTCACGATCGGCTTCGGGGTCTTCACCTTCGCCTCGTTCCTCTGCGGCATCGCCGAGGACCCGACGCTGCTCAACCTCGCCCGCGGGCTGCAGGGCGTCGGCGGCGCCGGGATGTTCGCGACCTCGCTGGCCCTGATCGGCCAGGAGTTCCATGGCAGAGACCGGGCGACGGCATTCGGCGTCTGGGGGGCGGTCGTCGGCGGCGCCGTCGCGGTCGGGCCGCTGGTCGGCGGGGTCGTCACCGAGACCCTTGGCTGGGAGTGGATCTTCTTCGTCAACATCCCGATCGGGATCGGGGCGATGGTCCTGACCGAGCGCAAGATCGTCAACGTCTTCGCCAAAGACCCGGAGCCGGTCGACGTACCCGGCCTCGTCACCTTCTCGCTCGCCCTCTTCCTGCTGATCTTCGGGCTGATCCGGGGCAACCCCGAGGGCTGGGGCAGCCCGCTGATCCTCGCCTGCCTGATCGGCGCGGGCCTGCTGCTGGCGGCGTTCGTCGCGATCGAGCGCCGCAGCACCCACCCGATGCTCGACCTCTCGCTGTTCCGCAAACCGGCCTTCAACGGCGTCTCCGCGGTCGCCTTCGGGCTCTCGGCCGGGATGTTCGCGATGTTCCTCTACCTGACGATCTACATGCAGGGGGTGCTCGACTACTCCCCCCTGGAGGCGGGGCTGCGCTTCCTGCCGCTGACGGTGCTCGGCTTCATCGTCGCCCCGATCTCCGGTGCGCTCTCCCACAAAATCCCGATCCGCGTCCTGCTTGGCACCGGGCTCGCGACGGTCGGCGTCGGCCTGTTGCTGATGCACGGGATCTCCCCCGGCTCGGGTTGGACGACGCTGCTGGCCGGCTTCCTCGTCGCCGGCGTCGGGATCGGCATCACCAACCCCGGGATCGGCCAGGCGGCGATTGCGGTGGTGCCGGTGGAGAAATCGGGGATGGGATCGGGGATCAACACGACCTTCCGCCAGGTGGGGATCGCGACCGGCGTGGCTGGTTTGGGCGCCGTCTTCCAAGCGCGCGTCGACGCGAAGCTCTCCCAGTTGCTGCCGAACGCGCCGGACGGGCTCGGTGAAATCGTAGCCTCGGGCGGCTCCCGCGCCGTAGCCGAGCTGCCGCTGCCGCCGGCGATCCACGACAAAGCCGTCCACGCTTCCGACGTCGCCTTCGTCAGCGGTTTCAACGAGATCATCCTGATCGCCGCGATTCTCTCCTTCGCCGGTGCTGCGCTCGGCTACGCCCTGGTCCGCTCCCAGGATTTCGTACAGCCGGCGGGCGACGCAGCCACTCCCGCCGACTGACGTACCTCGTCCGCCGGAGTGGCTGGTACACAGCAGTGGATGCTGCGCGAGCTTCGGATCGAGAATTTGCTGCTGATCGAGCGGGCCGAACTGAGGCTTGGCGAGGGGCTGAACGCGATCACGGGGGAGACCGGGGCGGGGAAGACCGTCTTGGCGCATTCGCTCGACCTGCTGATGGGCGGGAAGGCGAAAGCGCAGATCGTCCGACCGGGGGCTGAGGAGGCATGGGTCGAGGGAGTCTTCGACTTGCCCGCCGGGCTGCTGGAGGAGCCGGAGATGGCGGAGCTGGCCGAGCGACTGCCGGCGGGGGCCGAGGAGGTGGTACTGGGACGGCGCGTTTCCTCTGCTGGGCGGACCAGCGCCTTCGTCGCCGGGCGCGCCGCCACGGCCGCTGACCTGAAGCTGCTGGGCGGGCGGCTGCTCGCCTTCTTCGGGCAGCACGAGCACCGCAAGCTGACGATCTCCTCGGCGCAGCTCGAGATCCTCGACGGCTTCGCCGGGGCGGAGCACCTGGAGACGCGGCGGCTGTACCGCGAGGCCCACCGCGAGTGCGGGCGGCTGACGGCCGAGCTGGCCGAGCTGCGGGAGGCCGAAGGATCGCGGGAGCGCGATCTCGACCTCTATCGCTACGAGCTCTCCGAGATCGAGGAGGTCGGGCCCGACTCCGAGGAGCGGGCCGGTATGGCGGGCGAGCGCGAGCGCCTGCTCCATGCCGAGACGCTGCGCGAAGCGGCGGCCGGCGCCCACGCCGGCCTGGCCGGAGCCGAGGAGGACGGCGGCGGCGCCGCGGCGGCGTTGGCCCAGGCCGAATCGCTGCTGCAGGGTGCCGCCGGCCTCGACGCCGGCCTCGACGCGATCGCCGAGCGGGTCGCGGCGCTGACCGTCGAGCTCGGCGACGTCGGCTCGGAGCTGCGCGACTACGCCGAGGGCCTGGAGGCCGATCCCGGGGCTCTGCTGGGGATCGAGGAGCGGCTGGAGGCGATCGACAGGCTGGAGCGCAAGCACGGCGGCAGTGTCGAGTCGGTGCTGGCGCACGCCGAGCGCTGCCAGGCCGAGATCGCCCGGCTGGAGGG
>JBAQZI010000087.1:0-4924 GCA_049790835.1 Solirubrobacterales bacterium | reverse complement strand
GCCGCGACCCTGCTGGCGGCGCTGGTGCTGCTGACCGATTCCAGGGGCACGGTCTTCGCCTTCGGCGTCTCGGCCGCGGTCCTGCTCGCGTTGCTGCCGGGACGCAACCGCCGCGCCTGGCTGCTGCTGGCAGTCCTCGCCGCGCTGGCAGTCGCCTGGGGCCCGCTCACCGACGTCACCCAGGCGCTGGCGCCGCGGCAGTTCGCGCCCGCCGACCAGACGGTCCAGCGCGGGGCGGAATGGAGCCTGCTGATCGCCGCCGGGGTGGGGGTCGCCTGGGGGCTCGGCCGCTGGGCGGTGGCATCGCTGAGCGACCGCTCCCCGGGCCTCGCCATCAACCTCCCGCGCGTCTCCGCGGCTCTGTTGTGCGGGGTCGTGCTGGCCGGCGCCGTCGCCGCCGCGGTCGCGGTAAAGGACCCGGTCGGGCGCTTCTCCGACCAGTACAACGCTTTCACCGAGCTCGAACCGACCGACAAAGGCAGCCGCTTCACCTCCGGCGGCGGCAACCGCTACGACTACTGGCGGATCGCCTGGAAGCAGTTCACCGCTCACCCCCTGAACGGAATCGGCGCCGGCAACTTCGACCGCACCTACTTCCTCGAGCGGCGGACCAAAGAGGACGTGCGCCAGGCGCACAGCATCGAGCTGCAGACGCTCGGCGACACCGGCATCGTCGGCGCCCTGGCGCTCGGCTCGTTCCTGGTCGCGGTCTTCGCCGGCTTCTGGCGGCGCGCCGCGGCGGCGCGCCGACACGGGTCCGAGCTTGGACTGACCGTCGCGGCGGCGGGCATCTTCGCCGTCTGGCTGGCCCAGACCAGCGTCGACTGGCTGCACCTCATACCGGGGGTGACGGGGATCGCGCTGGGGGCGGGCGCGGTGCTGCTGTCGCGGGCGGGCCCCACGGCAGGCGAGTCGCGGTTGTGGCCGCTGCCGCCGCTCGGCACCGCTGTCGTCCTGATCCTCGCCGTGGTCGCGATCGTCTTCATCGGCCGGCCGACCCTGGCCGATCGCCTCCGCAGCGAGGCGCAGGATCAGGTCGAGTCACAGCCCGCGAAGGCGCTCGAAAGCGTCGACGAGTCGCTCTCCCTCAACTCCGAGGCGGTGCAGAGCTACTACATAAAGGCCGCCGCGCTGGCCCGGCTCGGCGCCTACCGGCCGAGCGTGGACGCTCTCACTGAGGCGATCCGCCGCGAGCCGCACAACTACGTCAGCTGGGCCCTGCTCGGCGACCTCGCCACCCGCCGCGGCGACGTCTCCGGCGCCATGCGCGCCTATGGCCGCGCGTCCAGCCTCAACCCCCGCGACCGCGAACTGCGGCTGCTCAGCTCCAGGCGCCGGCTGGTCGAGCGACTGCGTGAGCACCCGGCCGCGGTCGCGCCCCTGCTCGGGTCAGGGTGACTCGAATCCCAGTAGCCCGAAGGTGGCGCGGATCGAGGTCGCCTGCGGATCCTGTGCCGCGCGAGCCTCGCCTTCGGCACCGATCTCCATCAGTTGGTCAAGCGTCTCGTTGAGCAGCCCGCTGGCGTCCACCCAGCCCTGCTCGTCGAGGTTGTAAGAGACCACCGAAGCGTGCCGGTCCTGCCGGCGGTCGAAGATGCCGGCCTTCACCGAGTCCCTGGCGGCGCCGATCAAGACCCTCAGGGCGGTCATGCTGATCCCGTTCCGGACCGCGTTGGAGAGCTTCGCCCAGAAGCCGTCGTCGAGGTAGCGCATCGCCACGCCGCGGTAGTAGTGCTCGGTTGCTCCGCGCCGCTGCGCGGTGCGAACCAGCTCGACGCAGCCGAGTTTCTGCAGCACGTTGACGTGGTAGCTGACGGTGCCGACGGCCAGCTCGAGCTCTTTGGCGATTTCGGTCGGACTGGCGGTGCGCGCGTTGAGCGTGGTCAGCGCTTCGGCCCGCACCGGATGGGCAAGGGCGCGCACTAATTGCCGATCGGCACTGGTGGGCTTGGCCCTTCCAAACGATCCAGACATGGCTACTCCTAGTTAGTGAGTGATTAGGCAAAAGGGATCACTCAACTCTATTCCGAACAAAAGGGACTCATGCGGAAGTTGGGAGGAAAATCCTGAAGCCGGTCCGATTAATGGAGCTTTCTCCACTAATGTCGATCCTGGGACAGCGGCAGCGACCCCCGCCGCCGCGCGAGACGGGGAAAGGGGGTGAGGCCCGTGGCGATCTCCAAAGCAGAGCAGGTAATTCCGGCTGTGTCGGTGACGAAGGTCGGCTAGCCGACCGCCGACCGAAGTCGGCTACCGCGCCTGTTCGCCTGGCGCGTCAAAGGCACGCTGTCAAGTGCCGATCTGCCTCGATACGCGTCACGCCGCGCCAAGACCCCGGGTATCCAAATCGCGACTTGGCGCGGCGGATCGAGGCCAGCGCGATCGCGAAGAGCGTCAACGCGAGCCAGGGACGGAGCGACTCAGCCTTTCAGCTCGTCGCGCAGACGCTGGCTCGCCACATAGCCGATGTTCCGCCCGCGTCCGCGCTGGCTGACGAAACCGGCGTCGAGCAGGCGACGGAAATCAGCGCTCGCGGTTGCCGGGGAGACGTCTGCCTCCTCACCGTATTTCCGGCGCTCGGTACCACCGACCAGGCTCTGCTCGAGCGCGATCACCAACCGCTCGGGCCATCCGCGCTCGTCGACCAGCTCTTCCAGGTGGCGCCAGCGGCTCGCCGCCCGCTCGATCTGGGCGAGGCGCTGCCGCGCTTGCACGATGTGTGCCTCGATGCAGAAGGCGACCCAGTCCGAGGCGTCGCGCTGTGGTTGATAGCTGCCGCCCTGTACCTCTCGCAGCGCCGCGTAGTACTCCTGCGTGTGGGCGCCGAGGTACTCCTCGATCGAGAAGAACTCGGGCGAGGAAGGGCCCTCGCGGGCCAAGACGAGCGATTGGGCGATTCGCGAGACGCGGCCGTTGCCGTCGCGAAAAGGGTGGACCGAAACCAGGTGCAGATGCGCCATCGCCGCCCGCACCACGACGTCTGCTTGGAGATCCCCATCGGCCAGCCAATCGACCACCTCAGCCATCAGCTCGACCACCCGCTCGCCCTCGGGCCCGCGAAACTCGAGCGAGCCGTCGACTCCGCTGACGCCGATCTTCCCCGTCCGCCACAGGCCTGGGCCCTTGTCGCGCTGGAAATAGCAGGCCTCGAAGTGGAGGTCGAGGATCACGCGATCGAGCCAGCGAAATGACGGGTCGCTCCCCATCGTCCCCACGTGGTCCATCGCCCGCGCATAGCAGGCGACCGCTTGCCGGTTCTCCTCGTCACGATTGCTCGTTTCGCGACCGCTCGTCAGCGCCAGCGCTTCCTCCGGCGAGACGCTGAAGCCCTCGATCGAGGTCGAGCTCTCGATCGAGCTGGCCCGGACCTCGCGTCGAAGCGAGCCCATCCAACGGCTTTGCGTCGTCACCTCTTGCCCCAGCGCCTTTCGTAGCTGAGCGAGCTCGTCAAGCCGCTCCTGCAGGACGCGAGATATCGGGGGGGTCGAATAGATCATGGCCAAGAGCATAGTCGATTAAACGTATATTCGTCTAAACCGCCAATCCGGGGCGAGATGCTCGACGCCCTTCCGGAGTGGACCCACACCCTTTTTCGAGGCGACGGTAGCCTCGTGGAACACGAACACGAAAGGAGACGTCATGGCTGCTGAGAGCAAGGCGACGACGGTATGGACTGGGGATCTGCCAAAGGGACGCGGCACGACGAGCGTCGCCAGCGGCGCCCTGCCGGAGATCGAGGTGACCTGGTCGGCGCGGACCGAGCGCGTCGCCAACACAACCAGCCCCGAGGAGCTGCTGGCGGCGGCGCACACGTCCTGCTTCTGCATGGCGCTCTCGCACGAGCTCGGCGAGGCCGGCAACGCGCCCGAGCGGCTGGAAGCGAGCGCCACTGTCACCTTCGTGCCCGGCGAGGGCGTCAAGTCGTCGCGCCTGGTCGTCCGTGGCCGCGTCCCGGGGATCGACCAGTCGGCCTTCGAGCAAGCGGCCCGCGGCGCCGGCGAGAACTGCCCGATCTCCCAGGCCCTGAAGGGCAACGTCGAGATCGACGTCGAGGTCACGCTGGAGAACTGAGCTCGCCGCCCCGCAGCCGCTCGCGAACGGCGTAGAGGGCGAGGGCGACGAGGGGGAAGAGGATGTCGGTGTAGAGCACGGGGCCGGTGTTGTCGGGATCGTGGTTGTCGTTGACGGCCGCCTGGTGGATGTGGCCGTAGGCGTCTCCCCAGAGGGAGATCGCGGCGACGATCACGACCGCGAGCAGGAAGCGATCGCGGAACCAGATCGTCAGCACGGCGATGACGCCAAGCGCCAGATCGCCGAAGGCGACCTCGGTCTGGAAGCCGCCGTCACCGCGCGTGAAGCCGATTTCGCGGGCGATGGCAGGCCCGTCGAAGAGGTGGAAGCCGGCGCCGACGATGCCGGCGATCCCGATCGTGACCACGAGCCACCAGATCAGCGCGACCTCGACCGCCCGGCCAGTGGCGCGGTCGGCCGGGTGGCGCCAGAGGTGGACGGCGGTTCCGAGCACTGCCACCAAGGCATAGATGACGTAGATCACTGCTTCCTCCTCGCTTGAGCTTCCGCTGGCCAGAGAATGCAAACTGGATTCATTCTCACTAAGCTGTCGCCGGCAGTTCGGTCGTTCGCCGTCAACAAGATAGGACGAACCCCTTGCTCGAGCCTTTCCAACTCCCCTTCGTGCAGCGTGGGCTGCTCGAGATCCTGATTCTGGCGATACCGGCCGGGCTGCTCGGAACCTGGATCGTCCTGCGTGGCCTCGCCTTCTTCTCCCACGCGGTCGGCACCGCCTCCTTTCCCGGGCTCGTGCTCGCCGAGGGGCTCGGCTTCCCCGCCGCCCTCGGCGCCTTCGGCGCGGCGATCGCTTTCGCGGGGGGTGCTTCGGCGCTGCGCGGGCGGCGCTCCGGCC
>JBAQZI010000086.1:0-9268 GCA_049790835.1 Solirubrobacterales bacterium | reverse complement strand
CGAGGTGGTCGACGATGTAGCGGGCTACGTCTTTCTGGGAGCGCGAGAACTCGTCGAAACGCTCCTGGATGTAGTCGGAAAGACTCTTGAGTTGTGGGGACTTCGTCGCGGTCTTGGTCACGGCGGTCGATTTCGCCGAACCTCACACTTTCCCTTCTTGCAAAGTCACACTCGTATGCGTAATTCGCCGTCGATCTGGTTGGATTGAAGGCAGCGATGACTCTGGAACGGGCGCTGCGCCTCACCAATCGCAACATGATCGCCTTCGACCTGCTCCTGGGCAGCGCCGCGATCGCGGCTCCCGCCGCAACCCTGAGAGCGCTCGGTCACGACGAGCCCTCCCCCGACGCCAAGCACCTCTTCCGGCGCTGTGGCCCGATCTGGCTCACCTTCGCCGCGGCCCACGCCGTTGCCGACCGCCGCGGCGCCCCGGGCGACTGGCAGGCGCTGGCCTGGCTGCGCGGCACCGAGATCGCCACCGACGCGCTTTGGGCAGGCTCACCAGCAGTCAGCCGGCCGGGCGCGAAGCTGGGGCTGCAGCTTGCCGGGGTCGCCAACCTGGCGATGGCCGCCGGCTTCGCCTGGATGTCGAGGCGATGAGATGGGTCAGTTCGACGGCCAGCCGAGCATCCGCTGGAGCCTGCGGGGCCTGAACGAAGAGGGCGACGAGGCCTGGCTGATTCGCGGGATCGCCCGCAAGCTGTACCACTGCCCCGGCTGTCACGGCGACATCGAGGTCGGCGCCGAGCACACCGTCGTCCAGTACGTGCGCCGGCTCGGCGGCACAGACCATCACCACTGGCACCGGCGCTGCGCCGAAGAGCTCTTGATCCCCGAGCTCGGAAACCTCAAGCGCGTGCCGGCGTCGGAGTCGAGCCAGTCCAAGCTCGAGTCTCGCGGCAGGCGCCCCGCCGGCCGCAGGCGCGACTAGCGTGAGCTTTCCCCGCAGGCTCAGCTCGATCTATCGCCGCATCGGGCGCACCTATGTGAGCAAAGCCCGGTCGCTGTTGCTGCTGGCCGCCATCGTCTTCATCCCGGTTGGTTTCCTCGACGCGCTGACGACCGGAATCGAGATCGACTCGCTCGACCCGACCAGCCTGATCAAGTTGTTGGCGATTGTCGGCGCCGTGGCGGCGATCGCGATGACCGGGTTGCTCGGCGAGGTCTTCTACAGCGGCGCCGTCGCCGTCTCCCTGACCCAACCGCGGCATGAGCGGTCGCCGTCGATCCGGGAAATCGCCCGCCGCCTCGACTACCGCCGCCTGATCCTCGTCGACATCGCCTACGTCGCGCTGGTGATCGTCGGCCTGCTGGTCTTCGTCGTCCCCGGGATACTGATCTTCGTCTGGTTCGGCCTCGCCGGCCCGGTCGTGGAGTTGGAGGGACAGACCGTGCGCGGCGCCCTGCGCCGCAGCGCCTCTCTGGTCCGCCATAACTTCTGGCTCGTCTTCCTCGTCCTCGGCCCGGTCGAGCTGGTCGGCGACGTGGTCGCGGAGCTGGTCGGCCACCTCGTCCACGACATCCTCGGCGACTCCTTCTTCGCCACCTGGATGGCGGAGTCCGCGGCAGGCATCGTCTTCACGCCGATCTTCGCCCTCGCCGCGGTGCTGCTGACCCTCGACCTGATCGCCGTCAGGCGCGACACTGAGTCGCATGAGAGCCCCCGACATGCGTCGAACCCGGTGACCGCATGACCTACGCCTCGTTCCTCTCCGACTACTGGAGCGATCACATCCTCGCCAACAACCGCCAGGGCGTCTTCCTGGTCCTGGTCGGCTTCATCCTCTCCTTCGCCTTCATCCGCATGAGCACCCGGTTGATGCGCAGCCCCAAGGTTCCCTGGTGGCCGGGCAGCGTGGTCAGCGACAGCGGCGTCCACCTGCACCACCTCGTCTTCGGGATCGTGACGATGATGGCTGCCGGCACGCTCGGCTTCGCCGCCCATGGCGAGAGCCCCTACGCGGAGATCTGCGGCTTTCTATTCGGCGTCGGCGCCGGCCTGACGATCGACGAGTTCGCCCTCTGGGTCTACCTCGACGACGTCTACTGGGCCGAGGAGGGGCGCAGCTCGATCGACGCGACCGTGATCGCCGCGGCGGCGATGGGGCTGGTCGTGCTCGGCGTCAACCCGCTTGACACCGGCACCGACTCGGAAGGCTGGCTGGCGCTGATCGTCTCCGCCCTCCTGCTCCTCCTGGTCGTCGCGATCTGCTTCCTCAAGGGTCGGCGCGTACACGGCACCATCGGCTTCTTCATCTTCCCGGTCGCGCTCTACGGTGCCTGCCGGATCGGCAAGCCCGACTCGGCCTGGGCGCGGCGGCGCTACGGCGAGCGCAAGCCGAAGAAGCAGGCCAAGGCGGCGGGCCGTTTTCCGCCCGACCGCCGCACCGAGCGCTACAAGGAAGCCTTCCGCGACATCGTCGGCGGCAAGCCGAGCGAGGGCGTCGCCGCCGCCCGCGACGAGGCGATCGCGGCAACCCGTGAGGCGACCGAGGAAGTGCGCCAGCGGGCCGAACGGGTGACCCACGCCGACGACCGCAAGCGCGACGACGACTGATCAGCGGCCGAGGCGGCGTTCGAGGTTGGAGCGGACGGCCGGCCACTCGGTGTCGATGACGCTGAAGAAGGCCGAGTCCCGCAGGCCGACGTCGGGAACGATCATGTGGTTGCGCATCACCCCCTCGAACTGAGCTGGGATCGCCGCCATCGCGGCGCGCGAGCGCTCGTTGCGGGCGTCGGTCTTGAGTTCGACCCGGACGCAGTCGAGGGCCTCGAAGGCGTGGGCCAGCAGCAGCAGTTTCTGCTCGATATTGATGCCGCTGCGCCAGGCGCTCGGGTTGAGCCAAGTCCAGCCGATCTCGACCACCCGGTCGGCGGGCCGGACCGCGAGGTAGCGGGTGCTGCCGACGACCACGCCGCTGCGCCGGTCGTGAGTCGCGAACACCCCCTCCCGCCCCTCGCGATGAGCGGACAGCGAGAGCTCGAGCCAGCGGTCGAAGTGCTCGCGGCTGCTGCCGACGTGCGCCAGCCACCGCCAGATCTCCGGGGCCTGGGCCGCCGCCCAGAGCTGATCGGCGTGCGCCTGCTCCAGCGGCTCGAGGGCAACCAGCTCGCCCTCGAGCGGGATCGCCAGACGCCCGGCCCAGGTCCCCTCGCCCGTCACTCCCCCATCGCCTTGATCACCACTCGCTTGGGACGACCGCCGTCGAACTCGCAGTAGAAGACCTGCTGCCAGGGACCGAGGTCGAGGCGGCCGGCGGTGACCGGGACGATCGCCTGGTGGTGGACCAGGAGGTTCTTGAGGTGGGCGTCGCCGTTGTCCTCGCCGCCGCGGTGATGGCGGTAGTCGCCGCCGTCGGGCAGAAGTTGCTCGGCGACCCCGTTTGCGGCCGGCGCCCAGCTCGGCGGCGCGACTTTGTCGAGCCACTCGATCACGTCCTCGTGCAAACCCGGCTCGTCGTCGTTGACCCAGATGCCGGCGGTGATGTGCATCGCCGAGGCCAGCACCATCCCCTCGGCGATTCCGGCCTCGTCCGCCGCCGCCTGCACCTCCTCGGTGATCCGGATCAGCTGGCGCCGCTGGCTGGTGTTGAAGGTGAGGTGCTTGGTGGCGAACTTCATCCGGTCCTCCTTCAGTTGCCGGGAACGCTGCAGACGGTGAACCCGATTTCCCGCGCCAGGCTTTCGCGCAGCGCGTCCTCGGCGTCGCGGCGGTCGCGCGCCGCTTCGACCCCGGCCGCATCGTCCTTCCTCGCCGCCGTGAGCGCCTGCACGTCGGTGTCGTAGACCCTTTCCTGCGCCTCGACGTATTCGCCGTAGGGCTCGGCCAGCGAGGCCGGCGGCGTCAGCTGCCGCAGGCCGCGAACGCGCTGGCGCGCGTTGCGAACGAGCGCTTCCGCGTAGGGTACGTCCGCCGAGTACTCCCCTCCGAGGTCACGGATCGCGACATAGCGGCGCTGGCTCGCCGCGCAGACGTCATCGGCGCGGCTGATCAGCGCCGCTCTGGTCAGCCGCCGCGGCTGCGGTTTCTTCTCCGGCGGCGGCGTCTCTTCCTTCTGCGCCGCGGTCGTCGTCTCGCCGCCCTCCCCGTCGCCGCCGCCGGGCCCCACGAGGGCGACTGCGGCGACGACGATCGCGACGGCGGCAAGCAGGCCGCCGGCAATCCCCAGCCGTTTGCGGCCGCCTGACGGGGGTCGCGTCTTGGACGGCGGCAGCTGCCTCGTCTCGACGGTTTCGGTCGCGGCCGCGCCCGTGGCCACCGTCCGCTCCGGCACTGAGACCTGGGCGCCGCTGACCGCGGCGAGGGCGGCACGACCGAGGTCACCGGCCGAGGGGTAGCGGTCCTCGGGCTGCTTCGACATCGCCCTGACGACGACGTCGTCAAGCGCCATCGAGACCTCCGGCGCGTAGAGGGACGGCGCCGGCGGCGGATCGTGGAGGTGGGCATAGAGGCGGGCGGCCTCACCTTCGCGGGGAAAGGGAACCTCGCCGGTCAGCAACTTGAAGAGCAGGCAGCCGAGCGCGTATACGTCGACCCGAGCATCGACCTCGCCGCCGGAGATCTGCTCCGGGGCGACGTAGTCGAGGGTGCCGACGAAGCGCCCGGTCTGGGTCAGGCCGGACTCGGTGGTGACGTTGCGGGCGACGCCGAAGTCGGTGATGTAGGCGTGGTCGGCGCCGTCGGCGCCGCTGAGCAGGACGTTGGCCGGCTTGACGTCGCGATGGACCAGGCCGGCGGCGTGGATCGCGTCCAGGCCGTTGCCGACCTGGGCGATCAGCCCGGCCGCCTGCTCCGGCGCCAGTCGGCCCTCGCGGGCGATCCGCCGGCTCAGGTCCGAGCCGGAGACGTAGCGCATGGCGATGAAGGGCACGCCGCCCTCCTCGCCGGCCGCGTAGATCGGCACCACGTTGGGGTGCTCGATCGACGCGGCGATCCGCGACTCTTCGGCGAAGCGCCTGGCGAAGACCTCCTCGGCGGCGGCCTCGGGGGCGATCAGCTTCAGGGCCACGCGCCGGTCGAGGCCCGGCTCCACCGCCAGGTAGAGGATCCCCATCCCGCCCCGGCCGAGCCGGCGCTCGATCCGGTAGCCGGCGAACTCGTCGCCGTCGGAAAGCTCGGTCCAGCCGTGAACCTCAACCATCGCTCAACCCTAGCCGCAGAATCCGGCGCCTAGACTGGAGGTGTGAAGCGCCGACGACTCCTCATCCCCGCCCTGCTGACGATCCTCGTCCTGCTGGGCGCTGGCCTGGCCCAGGCCGAGCTCAGCCAGGAGGGCAACGTGCGGATCTCGTTCAGCGGCGACTTCAGCCCCCATGCGCTGCCCCGCAACGAGCTGGCGCCGGTGACGATCGACGTGAAGGGTGCGATCGGCACCACCGACGGGACCCATCCGCCAGCGGTGCGACGGATCGAAATCGGGATCAACCGTCACGGCCGCCTCTCGACCCACGGACTCCCGGCCTGCTCCGGTCCCCGCTTGCAGGCGACCAGCACCGAGACCGCGCTGGAGCGTTGCCGCCCGGCCCTGGTCGGCCGCGGTCGCTTCGCCGCCAACGTCGAGTTCTCCAACACCGACCCCGTCCTCGCCAACGGCGCGATGCTCGCCTTCTACGGCAAGAGCGGCGGCAAGAAGGCGCTGCTTCTCCACCTCTACCTGACGGCGCCGGTGCGAACGACCTTCGTCCTGCCGCTGATCATCTCCAACAGGGGGAACGAGCTTTTCGGAACCGTCCTCTCGGCGAAGATCCCGACCCTGGCGGGTGGCCTCGGATCGGTCACCAAGATCGACCTCAAGATCGGCCGCGAGTACAGCTACCGGGGCCAGCGCCGCAGCTTCCTCAGCGCCAGCTGCCCGGCTCCGGCCGGGTTCACGGGAGGGGTCTTCTCACTTGCCCGTGGCAGCTTCTACTTCGCCGACGGCAAGAAGATCGACACCACGCTCGAACGCGACTGCCGCGTTCGCTAGCCGAGGCCGAGGCCGCCGACGCCGCGCTCGTCCCAGCCGATGTGGTGGGCCAGCTCGTGGCGCAGGGTGCGCTCGACCTGGCGAGCGAGCAGATCGCGGTCGTGGCCGAAGTCGCGCTCCAAGGTATCCCGGTAGATGACGATCCGGTCCTCGTACTGGTCGCGGGCGACGCCGTCGCCGAAGTACTCGCCGTAGGCGCGGTGCTCGGTGCCGAGATCGGAGACGACCACCGCTACGTTCTCGAGCAGCTTCTGCAGCTCGACCGGAAGGGCGTCGATCGCGTCGGCGACCAGCTCTTCGAACTCTCCCATTTGCCTGTCGTCAACCATCGGGCCAACGGTAGAGTCAACCGTTCCGAGAATCCACCCCCGGGAGAGCTAGATGAGAGATGCACAGTCAGGTAGTCCCAGGTTGCGCGCGCTGAGCGCGATGTTCGCCCTCCTGGCGATCGTCGCCGGCGGCGCCGTCTGGTCCGGTTGCGGCAGCAGCGACGACGGCACCACCGACGGCACCGCCACCGCCCAGGAAGAAGTCGAAGAGGGCGTCAAGAAGGCTGAAGAAGGCATCGAGGAAGGCACCGAGGAGGCGCAGAAGGGCCTCGAAGAAGCGAAGAAGCAGATCGAAGACGGCAACGGCAGCGCCAAGAAGGGCATCGAAGAAGGCACCAAGCAGGCCGAACAGGGCATCGAAGAAGGTAAGGCCCAGGCTGAAAAGGGCATCGAAGAAGCGAAGGAACAGGCGGAAAAGTACCTGCCGTAGCCCTCAGCTCGAAGCGATGAGGTGCCGGATCGCGACGCGGTCCGGCACCTAACTCGCGCCGGCTTCGCCGCTCGGGACGACGCTCAGGCCTTGTGGCTCTCGACGAAGATCTCGAACTGCTTGTGGGTCGGCTCGCGGACCCTGCCGTTGCCGTGGAAGACCCGCACCACCTCCATCCCGACCGAGCTCATGATCTCCTTCAGCTCGTCGACGGTGTAGAGCCGCTGGCGGAATTCGATCGGCTTCAGCTCATCCAGCACCTCGCCGAAGCGGATCGGGATCATCGCCCCTTCCATGTAGCGGTCGCTCTTGTTCCAGCGGTGCTCGACCAGTTCGATCATCGAGGAGCCGGAGATCCATGATTTCTGCGGCAGGTGCTCGCGCGCGTAGAGGACGTTGGGCAGCTGCATCAGGTGGCGCCCGCCGGGTTTCAGCGAGCGTGAGATCACTGCGAAGGTGCGGAGGTTCTCGGCGTCGGTCTCGAGGTAGCCGATCGCGCCGTCGTTGAGGCTGAGGACGATGTCGAACTCGGCCTCGAACTCGAGATCGCGCAGGTCCGCCTCGACGAACTCGACCTCGAGGCCCTGCTTCTCGGCGTCGCTGCGGGCGATCTCCAGCAGCTCCGGCGAGATGTCGGCCCCGACCGTCTCGAACCCCTGCCGTACCAACTCCAGGGAATGTCGTCCCGAACCGCAGGCGAGGTCGAGCGCCCGCTCGCCGCCGGCCGGCTTCAGCATCCGCATCGCCCGCTGCACTTCCGCCTCGGTCCGGTCGGTCCAGGCCATGTCGGCCGTATCGGCGAAGGCCGAGACGTACCAGTCCTCCGCGATCTCCTTCGAAAGCACGCTCATTCTCGCCCCCAAGCCGTCTTGACGCCCTAGAAGACATCAATCACTCAACTTCTCCATAGTGATGGAGACGATAGCCGAGTCGGCCGATCGTGTCCACGCCAGGGCGCGTCGAGTCGCTCAGGCTGGCGCGGCGGCCAGCTCGCGGTCGATCTCGAGCAAGTAGGGCGCGACCAGTCCGTCGTAGTCGGCTTTGCGCTCGGCCGGCAGATCTTTCCAGCCGGTCACGGCGCCGCGGCAGATGTCGGCGCCACAGAGACAGCCACCCGGGAAGTGCTCGATCGCGTAGTTGCGCATCGCGTAGTCGAAGGTGATCTCTTCGCCGTCGGCAATCGAGCGCCGGGCGACGAAGTCGCAGGCTCCGGTCGCGTTCAGCTCGACGCCGCAGTTGGGGCTGCACGAATGGTTGACCTTGGGCCCCAGGCCACCGTGCCGAGCCCACGTGGTGCGGCTGACCTGGGTCGCGTGCGAGTCGTTGCGCTCCACCTCGCCCTCAAGTACACCGACCATCACCGTCTCGCCAACCTGGAAGCCACGAGTGGCACGAACGCCACCGCCCTTGCCGCCTTCGGGAGTGCAAAGCTCATATCCGACCGGGTCCAAGGGACCGCCTCTCAGTTGCTTGGGCACGAAAGCCGTGCCCGACGACAGTAGCCCTATCGACCTCGAGCGGCTTGCTGGCCCCAGGCGTCCCCCTGAGCACGGACGAGATATGGGGCGGGAAGGACTCGAGCTTCGAGGAGCTCGGCTGAGTGAGCCCCACGATTATGTTCGCCGCCTGCCGGTGTCGATGCGAGGAAAGAAGGGGGCGCCGCGCAACGTGCTGTAGTCCCCGGCCCCGCCGGCGATTGCGATCGCCGCGACCAACGCCAGGAAGACGCCGACCTCCCGGTTGGCGCCGGATGGGAAGTCGAAGAGGATCAGCCAGGCGAGAAGGATCGTCGCCACCAGGCCCAGCAGATCAGCCGCGCCGTTCAGAGACAGATCGGGGCGAAAGAGCCCGTAGCGCCCCCACGTGAGCGCCGCCGCGATCGCGACCAGTCCGACGATCAGCAGGAGGACATCGCCCATCGTCAAGAGCTCGAACCCGGTTCGGCTCGTTCCCCCGGCTCCCGCCCAGGGAAGAAACAGGGAGACGATCAGCAGCACACCCCCCGCACCGGTGATCAGCTGCCCGGGTACGGGCTTCTTCTCGGTCATTCTGCCTCTCCTTGATTCGTGTTCTTCGGGTCGATTACCTCAAGGTCAGGCGATAGCACCTCCCACCATGGGGCGGGAAGGACTCGAACCTTCGACCGACGGATTATGAGTCGCGCCGGAAGCCGTCTATTAAGGCGAATCTGGCCCGATAGAGCGAATCGGGGCCAAGGAGTTCGGCTGAGTTCGGTGGAGTCGGGGACCAATTTCGGGACCAAGTTTTCGGACGGCTTACGCGCTAGTGCTATCGCTTTCACGCGAAAGCGGCAGCGGTTGCGTTCTGCGGCGCGCCCGCACAGCGGGAGCCGACGATGTCGAAGGACTCACTCATAGGCATCGACATCCTCGCCGCCGCACGCGCTCGGGGTCTTAGCCTCAATCCACCGATTCACCATCACCCATATAGGAATCGCCGTCCGCAACCGTGTGAGCAGCAAGAACTGGCGGTTGCAGGCGCCCTCCGCGTTGCCAGGCGGGCAGTAGGGGCTGCTCGAGCCC
>JBAQZI010000085.1:0-10867 GCA_049790835.1 Solirubrobacterales bacterium | reverse complement strand
GGACCGGACGGCTCGCGGCGGCGCGGGGCGGTGCTGCGGCGGCTGCTGGCCTGCGGCGACTGGGCGGCGCTGGCGGGCGCCCTGTGCGTGGTCACCGCGACGACCTCGACGACCGACGTCGCGACCCTGTTCTGGGCGGTGCTCTTCAGCCCCGCCTGGATCCTCGTGATCAAACTGCACGGCCTCTACGACAACGATCACCGCCGGATCCGTCACAGCACCCTCGACGAGCTGCCCTCGCTGGTCTCGGCCAGCGTCCTCGGCACCCTTGTCCTCGACGGTCTGCTGGCGCTGAGTCCGGTCGGCCCGCTCTCCCCCACCAGCGCGATCGCCGTGGGCCTTGGCGCCCTCGGCGGCAGCTTCCTCGCCCGCGGCATGCTGCGGTTCCTCTGGCACCGCCTGACCGGGCTCGCCGCGGGGGTGGTGATCGGCCCGGCCAGCGCCGTCGACATGGTGGCGCGGCGGGTCTCGACCCATCCGGAGACGCGGCTGGCGCTGGTCGGCTATCTCTCTCAGAGCGACGAGGTGGCCTCGGAGCTGCCGCGTCTGGGCTCGATCGCCGACATCGCCAAGGTCGCCCGCGAGCACGAGATCGAGCGGGTGGTCGTCACCGAGCTCGACATGAGCGAGCCGGCCGCCGAGCGCCTGATCGCGGAGTGCAAGGCGGCCGGCCTGGCGCTGACCTTCCTGCCCCAGCACTACGGGCTGCTGGGACCCGGGATCGAGCTCAACCGGCTGGCCGAGCTGCCCGTCCTCGACTTCCGCTTCTCCGACCCGTCGCGCTCGACCGAGGCGATGAAGCGGGCCATGGACGTGATCGTCTCCGCGACTCTGCTGATCGCGCTCTCGCCGCTGCTGGCGGCGATCGCGGTTGCGATCCTGCTCGACTCCGGTCGCCCCGTCCTCTTCCGCCAGCGCCGCGCCGGCAAGGACGGCGAGCCGTTCGAGATGAAGAAGTTCCGCACGATGGTGGTCGACGCCGAAGCGCGCCTCGGCGAGCTCGTCGACCTCTCCAAGCTCGAGCAGCCGGCCTTCAAGATCGTCGACGACCCGCGGGTGACCCGGATCGGCCGCACCCTGCGCCGCTACAGCCTCGACGAGCTGCCGCAGCTGCTCAACGTCCTGCGCGGCGAGATGTCGCTGGTCGGTCCGCGTCCCGAGGAGGAGAGCGTCGTCGCCCTCTACGACGAGCGCCAGCGCGGGCGACTGGCGATCAAGCCGGGGATGACCGGGCCGATGCAGGTCTACGGCCGCAGCGACCTCACCTTCGAGGAGCGGTTGGCGATGGAGCGCGACTACCTCGACAACCTCTCCCTCGCCGGCGACCTGGCGATCCTGCTGCGCACCCCGGGCGCCGTCCTGCGCGGCGACAGCGCCCTCTAGCGCCCGTGAGTTCCGCGGTTCCAAATCCACGTGTATCGAGGGAATCGAACCGCGCAACCTCGGTGCTGGAGGTAGTAATCGTCAGCCACGGCGCCGAAGGGCTGCTGCGGCGCTGCCTGGCCTCACTGCGCTCGCACCCGGCGGCGGGGACGACGCGGGTCACGGTGGTCGACAGCGGCAGCCCCGATGGGACCCCGGACATGGTCGCGCGCGAGTTCCCGGAGGTGCGGCTGCTGCGGCGTGGGAACATCGGCTTCTCCGCCGCCAACAACCTGGTTCTGCGCGAGAGCGAGGCGGAGGCGGTGCTGCTGCTCAACCCCGACACCGAGGTCTACGCGGGGACCCTCGACGCGGCGCTGGCGCGGCTGCGCGCCGACGCCCGGATCGGCATGGTCGGGGTCAAGCTCGTGCTCGAGTCCGGCGAGCTCGACCACGCCTGCAAGCGCTCGTTCCCGACCCCACTCAGCGCCCTCGCCCACTTCGCCGGCATCGGCCGCTCCGGGGCGGCGCCCGGGGCGCTGAGCCAGTACCGGGCGACGGAGCTCGGCGACGACGAGGTCGGCGAGGTCGACGCCGTCAACGGCGCCTTCATGCTCTGCCGGGCCGAGGCGGTGCGCGAGGTCGGGCTGCTCGACGAGGGCTACTGGCTCTACATGGAGGATCTCGACTGGTGCCACCGGTTCTGGGACGCCGGCTGGAAGGTCTTCTACGAGCCGGCGGGAGTCGCCCTGCACGTGAAGGGAGCCTCCAGCGGCAGCCGCCGACGCCCGAAGCAGGAGATCGCCTTCCACCGCGGCATGGCCCGCTTCTACAGGCGCTTCGATGCTCCGCGGCACAACCCGCTCCTCAACGCCGCCGTCTACACGGGCGTCGCCGCCAAACTCGCCCTCGCCCTCACCCGCACCGCGCTCTCTCGCGGTCGACGGGCCGATAAGTCGAGTCAGGGACGACATATCGGCCCATCGGCGGGCGGTTAGACGCGTTCGGCGATGACTATGTCTTGGAGGGTGAGGGCGCCCGGGGTGTTGGACCAGGCGCCGTGGTGGATTGGCTCGCGGATCTTGAGGCCGACGGCGGTGAGGGCGGCGCGAAGGTCCGCGACGGGGAGGGCGACGGCGGCCTCGGGCTCGGCCGGGTCGGTGGTGAGGCCGCCCGCGATCGGGTGGCGGAAGGCCATCATCGCCCGGTCGGCGGCGATCTCCGTTTCCGCCTCCGGGGTGAGCAGGAAGAAGGTCAGCAGGCAGGTCCCGCCCGGCTTCAGCACCCGCGCCGTCTCGGCCAGGTAGTGATGCGCCTCGTCGCGCAGGAGATGGGTGAAAAGCGAGGTGGCGAAGGCGAAATCGAAGCTGGAGTCCTCGTAGGGGAAGCGGAACTCGGTCCCCGACTGCTTGCCGAAGGGGTTGTACTTGCCGTTGTAGACCGAGGCCCAGGTGAACTCGAAGTTGGGCCAGCGGGGGCTGATGTTGCGCTGGCACCAGCGGACCATCTCGCGGCCGACGTCGAAGCCGGCGTAGGAGCCGCCGTCGAGGTAGTCGGTCAGCGGCATCGCCATGCGGCCGATCCCGCAGCCGATGTCGAGCACGCGGTCGCCGGGCTCCAGGCCGCCCAGCTCGCTGAAGTAGCCGAGGAACTGCTGGCCGGTCCGCTCGAAGTCGCCGCCGCCGACGAAAGCCAGCGAACGTGGGGGTGCCAGCGGACCCTCGCGGCGGCGGCGGATGAGGTCCGACGGGCCCCAGAGCAGGCGCCGCGCCACCGCCTTGGCCAGATAGATCGCCTTCGCCCGCATCGAGGACGGCACCCTAGCCGCCGACGGGCCTCAAGCGTCCGCCATTTGGACGTCTGAGCCCATCGGCCTCCTAGAACGGGAGCGTCTCGGCGATTTCGGCGAGCTTGGGGGCCGACTTGTCGCGCTCGGAGAGCAGCGGCTCGGCGACCTGCCAGTCGACGCCGACGTCGGGATCGTCCCAGGCGATGCCGGCCTCGGTCAGCGGGTCGTAGTCGCTGGAGAGCAGGTAGGTGACGTCGGCGACGTCGCTGAGCACGGCGAAGCCGTGGCCGAAGCCGACCGGGACGAAGAGCTGGCGGTGGCGCTCGTCGTCGAGCACGTGCGCCTCCCACTGGCCGTAGGTCGGCGAGTCGCGGCGCAGGTCGACGGCGACGTCGAGGATCGCCCCGCGCGGGCAGCGGACCAGCTTCGCCTGGCCGGGCTCGGTCTGGAAGTGGATCCCACGCAGCGTCCCCCGCGAGGAGCGCGAGTGGTTGTGCTGGACGAACTCGACCTCGATCCCCAGCTCGGCCCAGCTGCCGCTGCGGTAGGTCTCGACCATGAAGCCACGCGAGTCGCCGTGGACCTGCGGCTCCAGCAGGACGACGCCGTCCAACTTCGTTGGCAGCGACTCCGGCATCAGCTCAGCGCCTTGCCGTACTGCTTCTCGTAGTAGGCGCGGTACTCGCCGGAGCGGATTGGGCCCCACCACTCCTCGTTGTCGCGGTACCAGGCGACCGTCTTCTCCAGGCCCTCGGCGAAGTGAACCTGCGCCTCCCAACCCAGCTCCTGCTTGAGCTTGTCGGAGGAGAGCGAGTAGCGGCGGTCGTGGCCGGGGCGGTCGGCGACGTACTCGATCAGCGACTCGTCCTTGCCGGTCAGCTCGATCACCCGCTTGATCACCTCGATGTTCTCGCACTCGTCGGGGCCGCCGACGTTGTAGGCCTCGCCCGCCTTGCCTTTCGCCAGCACCGTGTGGATGCCGCTGCAGAAGTCCTCGACGTAGAGCCAGTTGCGGACCTGCTTACCGTCGCCGTAGACCGGCAGCGAGTCGTTGTGCAGGGCGTTCAGCGTGATCAGCGGGATCAGCTTCTCCGGGTACTGGCGCGGGCCGTAGTTGTTGGAGCCGCGCACGATCGAGGCGTCGATGCCGTAGGTGTGGACGTGGGCGGTGACCAGCAGGTCGCCGGC
Source organism: Solirubrobacterales bacterium (assembly GCA_049790835.1). Lineage (GTDB taxonomy): Bacteria > Actinomycetota > Thermoleophilia > Solirubrobacterales > 70-9 > VAYN01. The sequence continues at coordinate 6,528 of JBAQZI010000085.1, read as the reverse complement.
CGCCTTGGTCGCCGAGTAGGGCGAGGAGGGATCCAGCGGCGAGGTCTCGGTGAAGGAGCCGGACTCGATCGAGCCGTAGACCTCGTCGGTCGAGACCTGCAGGTAGCGGGAGACGCCGAGCTCGCGGGCGGCGTCGAGCAGGGTGCCGGTGCCGATCACGTGGGTGCGGGCGAAGGCGTCCTGGTCGTCGATCGAGCGGTCCACGTGACTCTCCGCGGCGAAGTTGACGACCGCGTCGCAACCGGCCATCGCCTCGCGCACGATCTTCGGGTCCTCGATCGCCCCCTCGATCAGCTCGATCCCGTCCGGCAGGTTCTCCGGCCGGCCGGCGTAGGTGAGCTTGTCGAGCACGACGATGTCGTGCTCCCGCCCGGCGATCCGGACGTAGGTGGATCCGATGAAACCGGCGGCGCCGGTGACGAGCAGCTTCATGCTGCCTCCTCCGCTTGTCGTTGGGCGAGATAGCCGGCCAGCCCGTCCTGCCAGGAGGGCAGCCGGATCGCGTGTTCGCGCTGGCTGGTCAGGGCCGAGAACGGTGGCCGCGGTGCCGGCCGGCCGAATTCCTCGGTGGTGATCGAGAGCACTTTGCACTCGACCTTGGCCTGCTCGAAGATCTCGCGCGCGAATTCGTACCAGGAGCACTGGCCGGCGGCCGCCATGTGGTGGATGCCGAACTCGATCCCCTCGATCAGGCGGACGATCCCGTAGGCGAGGTGCCAGGTGTAGGTCGGCGAGCCGACCTGGTCGCGGACGACGAGGACCTCGTTGCCGCTGCCGGCGAGGCGCAGCATCGTCTCGACGAAGTTGGCGCCGCCGATCCCGAACAGCCAGGCCGAGCGGACGACGAAATGGCGCTTGTTGGCGGCCACGGTCGCCTCCTCGCCGGCGAGCTTGGTGCGGCCGTAGGCCGAGAGCGGGGCGGGCTGGTCGCTCTCCACGTAGGGCGCGCCTTTGGCGCCGTCGAAGATGTAATCGCTGGAGACGTAGACGACGACGGCGCCGATCCCGGCTGCGGCCGCGGCGACGTTGCCGGCACCGGTGCCGTTGACCGCGAAGGCCACCTCCTCGGCGGCCTCGGCGCCGTCGACGTCGGTCCAGGCGGCGCAGTTGATGACGACGTCGGGGCGCTCGAGGTCGAACTTCTTCACCAGCGCGGCGGGGTCGGTGATGTCGAGCTCGGCGCGGCCGAAGCCGACCACGTCGTGGCCGGCGTTGCCGGCGGCCAGCATCACGTCGCGGCCGAGCATCCCGGCGGCGCCGGTGACTAGGAGCTTCATCTAGATGAGGTTCACGACTTCGAGTTCTTGCACGGGCCGCAACAGGCTAGTCATCCGACGGAGTCACCGTTGCGCCGAGGATTCATGCAACCAGCGGGCTACCAAACCACCACCGACCGCGCATGATCGTGATCGCGGATAGCGCGGTCCTTGCTGACCAAGTCCAGGCCGTGCTCGATCGCCGTCGCGTAGATCAACCGGTCGGCGGGATCACCGGGAAATGACGAGGGCAGGGCGACCGCCGCATCCGCGATCGCCGGCGTGACACCGATCGTCCGCAGCTGCGCGGCGAGGCCCTGCAGCCAGGTCCGAATCGGGACATTGACAGCAATCCGCTCGTGCCTGGCCAGCCAGGCCAGCTCATACCAGGAGATCGCCGCGACGGCGAGCTCGTCCGCCTGGTCGAGCGCCTCGCGCGCGGGTGCGCTGACCCGCTGTGGCTCAGCCGACCACCAGTGGACCACATGGGTGTCGAGCAGGAGCATGCTCACGACTCACGAGGCGTTCCAGGGCTCGCCGGTGGAGAAAAGCTTCTCCTCGTCGACCGCAGTCATCGCGACTCCCTCGAATGACCCTTTCAACGACCGCGCGCCGAATGGCGGCACGAGGCGCGCAACTGGGCGGCCGTGCCTGGTGATCTCAATTTCCTCGCCGGCGGCGGCATCGTCGAGGAGGCGAAGAATCGTCGCCTTTGCATCGGTAGCGGTCACTTGCTTGGCCATATGGACAGAATAATAGCCAGTTAGTGGACAGGGCTACCGGGCTCAGACGATTTTGATCTCGCAGTTGTCGCCGACCAGCAGACGCAGGGTCTTCGGTGGGCCGGCGCTGCGGGTGAGCTTGACGTTGCGGCCGAGCAGGCTCGCCTCCATCCGCGTTTCCAGGTCCTCGACCACGGAGTCGGCGAGGATGATCGAGTGCTCGACCTCGGAGCGGCGCACGTGGACCCCGGCGCCGATCGAGGTGTACGGGCCGATGTAGGCGTCCTCGATGCAGGCGCCGGCGCCGATCACGGTAGGCCCGCGGACGACCGAGCGGGTCAGCGAGGCGCCCGGCTCGAGCACGACCCGGCCCTCTACCCGCGACTCGTCGTCGATCTCGCCGTCGAGCTTCGTCTCCAGCTCCTCCAGCACCAACCGGTTGGCCTCGAGCATGTCGGCGAGCTGGCCGGTGTCCTTCCACCAGCCGCGCACGACCTCGGACTGGACCTTGTGGCCGTCGTCGATCAGGGCTTGGATCGCCTCGGTGATCTCGTACTCGCCCCGCCAGGAGGGCTCGAGGCCGCGGGCGGCGTCGAAGATCGCCGGCGTGAAGAGGTAGACGCCGACCAGTGCCAGGTTCGAGGGCGGGTCCTTGGGCTTCTCGATCAGGCGCACGATGTGGCCGTTGCCGTCGAGCTCGGCGACGCCGTAGGACTGCGGGTCGTCGACCGGGGTGAGCAGGATCAGCGCGTGCGGCTCGGCGGCGCGGAAGGTGGCGACGAGGCCGCGCAGGCCGTCGCGCAGGAGGTTGTCGCCGAGGTACATGACGAAGGGCGAGTCGCCGATGAAGTCGGCCGCGGTCAGGACCGCGTGGGCGAGGCCGGCGGGCTTGTCCTGGACGAGGTAGGTGATCTCGGCGCCGAACTGGGAGCCGTCACCCGCTGCCTCGCGGATCTCGTCGCCGGTCTCGGGAGCGATGATGATCCCGATCTCCCTGACCCCGGCGTCGACCAGCGCCTCGATCCCGTAAAACAGCACGGGCTTGTTGGCGACGGGCACGAGCTGCTTCGCCGAGGTGTGGGTGATCGGGCGCAGCCGGGTTCCGGCGCCGCCCGAGAGGATGAGTCCCTTCAGAGGCTCCATGCGAGGCTGCAACCCTACTGAGCCGCAAAATCATGCGACCCGCCGTCTACATCCCCAACTACAACGGATCCCAGCGCATCGGGCTGGCGCTGCGCAGCCTGCGCGAGCAGAGCCGGCCCGTCGACGTCGTCGTCGTCGACAACGGCTCCTCCGACGACTCGCTGGAGCTGCTGCGCGAGGAGCACCCCGAGGTGGCGGTGCTGGCGCTGGACCAGAACCTGGGCTTCGGGCCGGCGCTCAACCGCGCCGTGGCCGAGCACCCGGCCGATCCGCTGATCCTGCTCAACAACGACGCCGCGGCCGAGCCACGCTTCGTCGAGGCTCTGCTCGACGCCAACGCCGAAGGAGTGCAGTCGGTCGCCGGGGTGCTGCTGCAGGAACGCGCGCCCGGGTTGATCGACTCGGCCGGGGTGGTCGCCGACTGCACCCTGATGGGCTTCGACTACCTGCACGGCGAGCCGGTCGAGGTTGCGACCGGTGCCGCCGACCCACTCGGCCCGACCGGTGGCGCCGCCCTCTACGATCGCGCCGCCTTCGAGGCGGTGGGCGGCTTCGACGAGCGCATCTTTCTCTACTACGAGGACCTCGACCTGGCCCTCCGGATGAGCGCGGCCGGGGCGCGCTGCCGGCTCGCGCCGGGGGCCCAGGCGCTGCACGCCTACTCGGCCAGCCTCGGCGCCGGCAGCGGCGAGAAGTTCGCCCACACCGGCTGGAGCCGTGGCTACATGCTGCGCCGCTACGGGGTGATGTCGCGGCCGCGCGACGCAGTCCGGGTGCTGGCGATCGAGGGCGCGATCAGCGCCGGGCAGCTGTTGATGAACAGGACCGCGAAGGGGCTGCGGGGACGGCTGCGGGGCTGGCGCGAGGGGTGCGGCGAGCCTCGCAAGCTCGACCGCGGCGCCCTGCTCGACATCTCCGCCCGCGAGGCCCTGGCCCTGCGCCGTCGTCGCGGTTAGCCCGAGGCGAATACGGCCTGCCGGCCCCTCAGCCCCGCTGGCGTCGCAGCAACCGGGCCCTCAGGCGGCGCAGAACCCCGGCAACGCCGTTTCGCAGGCTGGCGACTTCGGCGGTCAGCTGCTCGATGTGGAGATGCTGCTCGTGCACCTGGCTCCGCAGGGCCGGCTCACTCTGCTCGAACTCGGCAAGCCGGCCCCGCGCTGCCTCCAGCTCGGCGGCCAGCGAGCTGCGCTCCTCGACCAGGCGGGCGAGCCGGCGGGCGGCCGGAATCATCCCACCGCGAGGCTGCTCCACCCGGCCAAGGGAGAGGCTCCGAATCTCCGTCGCCAGCTCTGCGTTGACCCGTTCCAACGCCTCCACCTGGCGCCGCGAGTCGCTCTTCGAGTCCTCGACCGCCATCTCAGACCTGCGCCGTCCAGCGGGTCCGGCGCCGGCGCCGCCAGTCGCGCGATTCGTCCCAGCCGCGCCGGTGCAGATGATCGGCGTGCGCCCGGAGGAGCGAGTCCGGAAGCACCCGGTAGCACACCAGCCGCTCCGGGATCACCGCGCCAAACCTGCCCCGGGCGCGCAGGCGGCGATAGAGATCCCAGTCGCTGTGGGCAACGCTGGCCGGATCGTAGCCCTCATTCAGCTCGGTGAACAGGCTCCGCGGAAATAGAGCGGTGGCATCTCCGTCCCAGTTCTCGTCGTCATCTCGCAGCACACGGTTTCCCAACGGAGCGTATCCACCGCCATCCGACAGCTCGGCGCCGTCGGGGCCGATGAAGCGCAGCCAGCTGGTCACATAGGCCAGTTCGGGCTCGCGCCGCAACATCTCCCAGCGCCCGCGAGACGAACTCCCGCTCGAACAGGTTGTCAGCGTCCAGCATCGCCAGGTACTCGCCCCGGGCGAGCTCGATTCCGAGATTGCGGGCGGCGCCCTCCCCTTCGTTCAGCTGAGTGACGACCCGCACCCGCGGCTCCCGCTCGAGCTCCGAGAGGACTGAGTCAGCCGGCTCGAAGGAGCCGTCGTTGACGATCAGGATCTCGATGTTCCGGTGGGTCTGGCCAATCAGCGAGGCCACGGCGTCCTTCACGAATAGGTGGGCACGGTGGTATGGGATGATTACGGTCACCAGGGGTTCGGGACGGCCGCTGGGGCGAGCGGGGCGCGCCACGCCGAGCATCGACTCGTAAGCCTCCAGCACCTGATTCGGGTCGGTGAGAGCGAGGAAGCGCTCGAAAACGGCGCCGGACCGGCGCACCCGATCAAGCTCCGCCCGATCCACGACCAAGGGCTCCAGGGCTCTGCCGATCGCCTCGGGACCGACGTCGTCGGCCAGCCAGCCGTTGACCCCGTGATCGACTATCTCCGCAAACCCGCCCACGGGAGTCGCCAGAACGGGAAGCCCGGCTCGCATCGCCTCGAGCGCGACGTTGCCCCAGACCTCGAAGGTCGACGGAAGGGCAACCAGATCATGCTGAGGCCAGCGGCGCTGGAGCTCATCGTGGGGGAGCGCACCCTCGATCTGAATCCGCGGGTCGCCTTGGCACATCTCTTCGATCGTCATCCGCACCGACTGTCCTAGCGGCGCGGTCGAGGTGTCGGCCCCGATCATCGTCAGGCTCCAGTCGTCGAATGGCAGCCGCAGACAGGCCTGGACCAAGTCCAGAGCGCCCTTGAGGCGCTGCAGTCTGCCCACGAAGAGGATCTTCAACGGCTGGCCTTTATCCAGCCGGGTCGGCTCGGGAGGAGCGGTCGGCACGGCGAACGGGCGCCTCACCAGAACCGCCTCGGGCAGCGGCACGTCGGTGTAATAGCGGCGGTAGAGGTCAAGGATGTCCCCCCCGGGCCAGACCAGGCGGTCGGCGAGCCGCAGCTGCTCCCGCTCCAGCTCGGACACCAGCCGCACGTCGCCCTGTACCGAAGTGCCGTCGTTCAGAGCCAGCAGCTCTGCCGGCGAGGAGACCCTGATGCCGACCGTCGTGTCCCGCAAGGATCGATGCCCCGCCCGCCGCGCCTGCAGCAGGACCACTCCGATGCCACGATAGTCGCAAATCTCCAGGTAATCGGGGCCGCTGGAGCCGTACGCCCGCTCGACCGCCTCCAGCAACTCCGCCGACCGGTGGTGCTCCTCACTCGAGAAGGAAACGCCGCCGAGATCGCCTTCCGCCAGAGAATTCATTTCGCGCACGCCGGCGGCCCCCACCTCCGGAGGCCTCTCACCCTCCAGCCCGCCACCGGCCTGGATCAGGGTGACCTCGTGCCGGCTGGCCAGAACCGCCGCCAGGCGCCCGAGCGAGTGCCCGATCCCACCCCAGGCGGAGTGCTCGGCAGATGCAATGCAGATCCTCAACTTGGCTCCACTCCGCGGGGGAGCCTATGCCAGCCAGCGCCGGGCACGTTCGAGGTCGCCCTCGCGGCCCAGGCGGCGGCGCTCGCGCAGCAGGCGCGGCAGCAGGCGCAGGGC
>JBAQZI010000084.1:0-1949 GCA_049790835.1 Solirubrobacterales bacterium | reverse complement strand
TATACGGACGTTTCAGGCCCATCGACGGCGGTAGGGTGGGTGGGTGTCCGACTCCTCGCCGCTGATCATCGTCTCCAACCGGGGCCCGCTCCAGTTCGAGCGCGATGAGGGTGGGGAGCGCACTCTCCGCCGCGGTGGCGGTGGTCTGGTGACCGCGCTCTCGGGCCTGGTCTCCCACCGCGACGCGCTCTGGATCGCCTCGGCGATGACCGACGAGGACGTCGCCGTCGCCGAGGAGCACGGCGGCCCGGTCGAGCTCTCGATCGACGGCATCGACTACCGGGTGCGGCTGGTCGGCAGCGACGCCGAGGCCTACGACCGCTTCTACAACGTGATCGCCAACCCGATCCTCTGGTTCATCCAGCATTACCTCTGGGACCTCTCCAACGCGCCGGACATCCGCCAGGAGGAGCTCGACGCCTGGGACTACGGCTACCAGGCGGTCAACCGCGACATCGCCGAAGCGGTGGTGGCGCAGATCGAGGGCCAGGAGCGGCCGCTGGTGATGCTCCACGACTACCACCTCTACACGGCGCCGGCGATGATCCGCGAGCGGCGCCCGGACGTCTTCCTCCACCACTTCGTCCACATCCCCTGGTCCCAGCCCGACAGCTGGCGCATCCTTCCGGGCCGGATCCGCGAAGCGATCTTCATGGGGATGCTGGCCAACGACATCATCGGCTTCCACACCCACGCCTACTGCATCAACTTCCTGCGCTGCTGCGACGAATTGCTCGAAGACGCCGACGTCGACTACACGCGGGGCGAGGTCCGCCACGCCCGCGGCAAGACGCTGGCCCGCGCCTATCCGCTCTCGATCGACGCCCAGCGCCTGCAGCGGGCGGCGGAGTCGCCCGAGGTGGCCGAGGCCGAGCGCGAGGTTCTGGAGCGCCGCCGCAAGCACCTGATCATCCGCGTCGACCGTGCCGACCTCTCCAAGAACGTGCTGCGCGGCTTCACCTCGTTCGACACCTTCCTGACCCAGCACCCGGAGTTCCGCGAAGAGGTGACCTTCATCGCCCACCTGCAGCCCTCGCGCCAGGACGTGCCCGAGTACGCCGAGTACTTGGAGCGGATCGAGGCCCTGGTCGCGGTCGTCAACCACCGCCACGGCACCACCGACTGGATGCCGATCGACCTCAAGATCTACGAGAACTTCCACGACGCCGTCGCCCGCTACAAGCACTTCGACCTGCTGATGGTCAACTCGCTGTTCGACGGCATGAACCTGGTCGCCAAGGAGGCGCCGGCGGTGAATACCCGCGACGGCGTCCTGATGCTCTCCGAGAACACCGGCTCCCACGAGGAGCTCAACGACCACGTCCTCACCGTCAACCCGTTCGACATCCAGGAGCAGGCGGACGCGATCCACCGCGCCCTGACGATGCCGGCGGCGGAGCGCAAAGAGTGGTCCCGGCGCCTGAAGGAGATCATCTACTCGCGCAACCCCGGCGACTGGGTCGACGACCAGCTGCGCGACATCGAGGCGCTGCGCGAGTCGGCCATCTAGGACAGGAGCTCGAAGGGGGAGAACTCCCCCGCTCCCGAGCCTTGGGGTGCCATGGGTGGCGTTCGAGTTCGTTGGTCGGCGGCAGGGAAGGTGACGCTCGTCGCTGTCGCGGCGCTGCTGGCGATGCGACTGCTGCCGGCGCTGCTGAAGCCGCCGGAGCCGCCGCCCCTCGCCGCCGATGTGGGACTGCCGAAGGTCGCGATCGAGGTCCAACCGGAGCGGACTCCCCAGAGTCGAGCCCCGCGCTCGGCGTCCAGGGAGCGCAAGCGGGTCGAACGCCGCCGCGCACCCTCGCGCCGACGCGGACGACTGGGCGCCGCGATCGCCGCCAAGCCCAAGGCCGATCGCCGGGAGAAGGTGGCGGCAGGGCCGGCGTCGGCCTCAGGCCCCGCGCCGGTAGCTGTTCCGGCCCCGGTGCCGGAACCTCCCCCTCCTGCCC
>JBAQZI010000083.1:0-13550 GCA_049790835.1 Solirubrobacterales bacterium | reverse complement strand
GGTACCCCTCCGCGTGAATGTGGCCGAACGGCCGCGATATGCAATCTGTCATCTGCTCGCCATAGGCGAGCTGCACGTTGCGGAGCAGCCCGCTTCAGCGGGCGCGACTGAATTCACGCGGAGGGGTACCGACCTCCCTCCTTCACAGTGCCTTCGGCCCTAGCGTCAGCTTGACGCGACGAGGTCGCGCTCAGGGTCGATGCCCCAGCGACTGCCGGCGGCGACCAGCCCCTCGCTGAGCCCCCAGCGGTCCGGCTGCTCGTCGCCCTCGAAGGCGGGGCTGGCGCCCTTCAGAACCATCGAGCCGGTGTTGTCGCCGATCGCGCGGATCTCTGCGACGTCGGACTCGGAGAGGCGCTGCTCGGCGGGCAGCGCCGCCAGCTCGGCGCGCTTGTCCTCGATCGGCCGCGCCTCCGGCCCGACCTCCTGGATCAGCGTCGGGGCGACGCACTCGACCGCCGGGTGGGCGAGGTTCCACTGGCAGGCGAGCTGCATTGGGGTCAGGTTGGCGCGCTCGGCGAAGGGAAGCAGGCGCTCCAGCTTCTCGATCCCTCTCTCGATCCAGCCGGCGGGGCGGAAGGAGCGGTGGTCGGTGCGACCCAGCTCCATCCCCGGCCTCAGGTCGCCCCAGAAGAGACCGCCGTAGTCGACGACGCGAGTCAGGACCTTGACCTCGTGACGGGCGGCGGCGTCGAGGCAGAGCTCGCCCGGCCAGGGCTCGAGCGGGTTGAGGATGACCATCGCCCAGTCGATGCGGTCGCCGAAGCGCTCCAGGCAATCGATCAGGTCGAGGGTGAAGCCGTTGGCGGGACCCGGAGCGACGCCGATCCGAGCCGTCAACCCGGACTCGCGCAGCGCCGCCATCCCATCCCAGACGAGCTCGCTGGTGTAGCCGGTGCGGTCGGGGTTGTGGAGCAGCAACAGGTCGAAGCAGGAGGCGCCGATCCGCTCCAAACTGGCCTCGGTCGCCATCCGCAGGTAATCGGCGTAGGCGTCGGGGCCGCGCAGGGTGGGGTCGGTGAAGCGCGGGAAGCCCTTGGGGCCGTTGCGCTCGCCCTCGTAGAAGTCGTGGCCGACGGCGCCGACCAGGCTGTAGCCCTCGCGCGGGACACCCTCCAGCGCCCGCCCGAGCAGGCGGTCGGCCTCGCCCTGGCCGTAGGCGTCGGCGGTGAGGACGGTCTCGATCCCGTCCCCGGGCCGCAACAGCGCCGCCAGGCGGTCCTCGTCGATCGCCTCGCCGAAGTGCAGGAACCTGCCGCCGCTCCAAGTGCCGATCGCGCTGCGGCCGGGCTCCCTCATGCGGGCGCTCCGCTCAGGACTCGGAGTCGCCGTGCTGCGAGGAGTCCTCGTCGCCCGGCCCGCGCTCGCCGTCGCCCTTCTTGGCGCCGACCCCGACCGTCTCCGGCTCGGGCTTCTTCGCCGGCTTGGGCTTCGGCTTCTTCGGCGCGACGATCGTCAGGCTCAGCGGCTTGTCCTCCTCGTCCCCGGAGGGATCGCGGTCGACCATCACGGTCGAGCCCGGGGTCATCGGCCCGGCGCGCAGGACTTCGTCGGCGAGCGGGTCCTCGATGTAGCGCTGGATCGCCCGGCGCAGCGGGCGCGCGCCCATCGACGGGTCCCAGCCTTTGTCGACGAGGAGATCCTTGGCCGCCTCGGTCAGATCGAGCTGCAGTTCGTGCTCGGCGACCTGGACGCGGACACGGTTGATCATCAGGTCGACGATCTCCTTGACCTCGTCCTTGGCGAGCTTGTGGAAGACGATCACCTCGTCGATCCGGTTGAGGAACTCAGGCCGGAAGACTTTTTTGAGGTCGCTCATGATCCGGTTCTTCATGTCGCCGTAGGACATGCCGGTCTCGTCGGAAACGGTGAAGCCGATCGAGGTGTTCTTGGAGATCTCCGAGGCGCCGATGTTCGAGGTCATGATCACGATCGCGTTGCGGAAGTCGACCGTGCGGCCCTGGGCATCGGTGAGGCGCCCGTCCTCGAGGATCTGCAGGAGGATGTTGAAGACGTCCGGGTGGGCCTTCTCGATCTCGTCGAGCAGCAGCACCGAGTAGGGCTTGCGGCGCACGGCCTCGGTCAGCTGGCCGCCCTCGTCGTAGCCGATGTAGCCGGGAGGAGAGCCGACCAGGCGACTGACGGCGTGCTTCTCCATGTACTCGGACATGTCGATCCGGATCATCGCCTCCTCGTCGCCGAAGAGGAAGTCGGCGAGGGTGCGGGCGAGCTCGGTCTTGCCGACCCCGGAGGGGCCGAGGAAGATGAAGGAGCCGGCCGGGCGCTTGGGGTCCTTGATCCCGGCCCGAGAGCGGCGGATCGCTTTGGAGACGGCGGTGATCGCGACCTCCTGGCCGATCACGCGCTTGTGCAGTTCCTCCTCCATGCGGATCAGCTTCTTGGTCTCGGCCTCGGTCAGTTTGAAGACGGGGATGCCGGTCCACATCGAGACGATGTCGGCGATCTCCTCTTCGCCCACCTCGGGCCGCTCGCCGTTCTCGCCCTCGGCCCACTCGTCTTCGAGCTGGCGCTTTTTCGTCGTCAGCTGGCGCTCGGTGTCGCGCAGGTTGGCGGCCTTTTCGAACTCCTGGGCCTCGATCGCCGCCTCCTTCTCACGCCGCGTCGTCTCGATTTCCTCCTCGAGCTCGCGGTAGACCGGCGGTGAGCTCATCGACTTGATGCGCATCCGCGAGCCGGCCTCGTCGATCAGGTCGATCGCCTTGTCGGGCAGGAAGCGGTCGGAGATGTAGCGGTCGGCGAGCTCGGCGGCGGCGGCCAAAGCCTCGTCGTTGATCGTCACCCGGTGGTGCTGTTCGTAGCGCTCGCGCAGGCCTTCGAGGATCTTGACCGTGTCCTCAGGCGAGGGCTGGTCGACCTTGATCTGGGCAAAGCGGCGCTCCAGGGCGGAGTCGCGCTCGAGGTACTTGCGGTACTCGTCGAGCGTGGTGGCGCCGATCGTCTGCAGCTCGCCGCGGGCCAGGGCCGGCTTCAGGATCGAGGCGGCGTCGATCGCGCCCTCGGCGGCGCCGGCGCCGACCAGGTTGTGGAGCTCGTCGATGAAGAGGATGATGTCGCCGCGCTGGGTGATCTCTTTCATCACCTTCTTGAGGCGCTCCTCGAACTCGCCGCGGTACTTGGAGCCGGCGACGAGGGCGGCCAGATCGAGCGTGTAGATCTGTTTGTTCTTGAGCAGCTCGGGGACCTCGCCGGAGTTGATCTTCGCGGCCAGCCCCTCGACCACGGCGGTCTTGCCGACGCCGGGCTCGCCCAGCAGCACCGGGTTGTTCTTGGTCCGGCGGGAGAGGATCTGCATGATCCGCTCGATCTCGGTTTCGCGACCGATCACCGGGTCGAGCTTTCCCTCCTCGGCGAGGCGGGTGAGGTTGCGACCGAACTGGTCGAGCAGTTTCGAAGACTTTTTGCCGCTCTCGCCCTGGGCACCGCCGCCGCTGCTGCCCTGGCGACGACCACCGGGGCCGGAGAGCATCCGGATCACCTCGTTGCGGATCTTGTCCGAGTCGGCGTCGAAGTCGAGCAGGATGCGGGCGGCGACTCCCTCGTTCTCACGCACGAGGCCGAGCAGGATGTGCTCGGTACCGATGTAGTTGTGGCCCAGCGAGAGCGCCTCGCGCAGCGCCAGCTCGAGCACCTTCTTGGCCCGCGGCGTGAACGGGATCTGGCCGGAGGTGACCTCCTCACCGGAACCGACGATACGGACGACCTGCGAGCGCACGCGTTCGACGGTGATGTCGAGGGACTCGAGGACCCGTGCGGCCAGGCCCTCCTCCTCGCGGAGCAAGCCGAGCAGGATGTGCTCGGTGCCGATGTAATTGTGCTTGAGAGTGCGCGCCTCCTCCTGGGCAAGGACGACGACCTGGCGGGCTCTCTCGGTGAATCGCTCGAACAAAAGATTCCTCTTCTTGGTCGAACCCGGTTGGCCCGGGTTAGTACCGGCAGACGCCCTTCGTTATCGGCAGGCGCCCATGTGCTCCGTAACTCTACCGAGACCGTCAGCCCGGCCTCTGGCCCCGAGTATGCGGTAAGAGCGGGGTTCGGCCCGCGGACGGCACAGAGCCGGCCCCGATCCGCGGTCAGTGCAGGGATAGGATCGCCTCATGGCGGCCGTAGAGACCGCCGATTCGATCGCACCGGCTGCGCTCTGAGCGCGCTCAGGACTTCATCGCCGGGAACAGCAACACCTCACGCAGGCTGGCGGCCCCGGTCAGCATCATCACCAGGCGGTCGATCCCAAGGCCGACGCCACCGGTCGGCGGCATCCCCTGTTCGAGCGCTTCGACGAAGACCTCGTCGTAGGGCTGGGTCTCCTCGTCGCCGCGCTTGAGCTCGACGGCCTGCTGCTCGAAGCGGCGGCGCTGCTCGTCGGGGTCGTTGAGCTCGCTGAAGGAGTTGGCGATCTCGACCCCGCCAAGGAAGGCCTCCCAGCGCTCGACCAGGCCCGGGGCGGAGCGGTGGGCCTTGGCGAACGGCGAGAGCTCGACCGGGTAGTCGAGGACGAAGGTGGGCTCGATCAGGGCCGGCTCGACCTCGCGCGAGAAGAGCCCGTCGACGAGCTTGCCCCAACCCTCGGCCGGGTCGGGTTCGACCCCCATCGCCGCGGCCAGGGCCTCTCTCGTCGGGTGCTCGGCGATGTCGACTCCGGCCCGCTCGAGAATCGCCTCGCGCATGGTGATCCGGCGCCAGGGTGGCGCCAGGTCGATCTCGACCTCGCCGCGCCGCACCACGGTCGTCCCCAACACCCGCTCGGCGACCTCGGAGACGAGCAGCTCGAGGTCGTGGGCGGTCTTCTCGTAATCGGCGTAGGCCTCGTACCACTCGAGCATCGTGAACTCGGGGTTGTGCTTGTGCGAGACGCCCTCGTTGCGAAAGTCCTTGCCGAGCTCGTAGACGCGGTCGATGCCGCCGACCACCAGTCGCTTCAGGTAGAGCTCGGTGGCGATGCGCAGGTAGAGGTCGCGGTCGAGGGCGTTGTGGTGGGTGGTGAAGGGCCGCGCCAGGGCGCCCCCGTAGAGCGGCTGCAGAACCGGCGTCTCGACCTCGGTGTAGCCGTGTTCGTCGAGCCAGCGGCGGATCTCGCTGACGGTGCGGGCGCGGGTCTGGAAGATGCGGCGGCTGTCCTCGTTGGCGATCAGGTCGAGCTCGCGGCGACGGAAGCGGGTCTCCGTGTCCTCGAGCCCATGGAACTTGTCGGGAGGCGGCCGCAGGCTCTTGGCCAGCAGGCGCCAGTGGTCGATCGCCAGCGAGAGCTCGCCGCCGCGGCGGGTCGCCATCGCCGTGCCCTCGGCGCCGACGATGTCGCCGAGGTCGAGGTTGACGAGCAGTGCGAAGGCCTCCTCGCCGAGCAGGTCCTCGCGGGCGTGGAGCTGCACCTGGCCACTGCCGTCGCGGAGATCGAGGAAGCAGGCCTTGCCGTGGCCGCGGCGGGCGACGATGCGGCCGGCGACGCGATGGCGCGAGTCGGTCTCCATCCCCGCCGCCAACCCCTCGTGCGCGGCCCGCACCTCGGCGATGTCCTCACGTCCGGAGAACTCGTGCGGGAACGGCTCGATCCCCGCGTCCCTGATCCGCCCGAGCTTCTTCCGCCGGTCGCGGAGAACGTCGGAGATTTCAGATTTGTCAGTCACGTCTGAGAGCGCCGGAGACCAAGCAGATCGGGGGAAGAGGCCGGAGCCGCAAGCGAGCGTACTTCAGTACGTGAGCGCAGCGGCGAGGACCGATGACCCCGAGATGCGCCGGTCTCCGGCGCTCTCAGGCCTTCTCGATTTTCGTGATTTTGAGTTTCTTCTTGGGGCCGCGGGGCACCTCGACGGTGACCACGTCGTTGCGCTTGCGGCCGACCAGGGCTTTGCCGATCGGCGACTCGTTGGAGAGTTTGTGCTCGACGGGGTTGGCCTCGGTCGAGCCGACGATCTGGAATTTCTGCGAGTCGCCGGTCTTCTGGTCTTTGACGTGGACCACGGAGCCGAAGCCGACCTCGTCGGTGTTGAGCGCCTTCTCGTCGATTACGAGGGCGCGCCGCAGGCGCTCTTCGAGCTGGGCGATCCGGCCCTCGAGCAGGGCCTGTTCGTTCTTGGCGTCGTCGTATTCGGCGTTCTCGGAGATGTCGCCGAATTCGCGCGCCTCCTTGATCCGCGCCGCGACCTCGCGGCGCTTGGTCGTCGAGAGGTGCTCGATCTCCTCTTTGAGCTTTTCGAGACCCTCTGGGGTGATGACCGCCTGACGACTCACTTTGAACTACCTCGCTTTGGCTGTTGGGGGAGCCGCGGAAACGACTCCCAGACCGAAAAAAACGCCCGGATGCGGCGGCCTGCATCGCCACACCCCGGCACAGAGTCGCGGGATTATAGCGAGGGGTGAAACCGGGCAATCAAGGGCCTTTTAGGAAACCGCGGCGGGCTCGGCGAAGGCGCCGATCAGCTCCCTGGCGCGGCCCAGATCGGCACTGCGCCGGAGCTCGTCGATAACCGCCTGGGGGGCCCCGATGCCCTCCATGTACCAGGGGTAGAACTTGCGCAGGTAGCGCTCCGCCCGCTCGCCACCAAGATGCTCCTCGGCGCTGTCGATCACCCAGAGCAGCTCGGTCGCGACCTCCTCGGGCGCGGGCGGCTCGTGCCGCCGGCCGGTCAGTTCCTCGAACAGCCAGGGGTTGCCGAGCGAGCCGCGGGCGATCATCACCGCGTCGGCGCCGGACTCCTCGTAGGCGCGGCGGGCGGCGTCGGCGCTGGAGAGGCCTCCGGAGACGATCACCGGCACCTGCACCCGCTCGACCAGCTCCCGGGTCAGCTCGTAGTCGGGCTTGCCCTTGTGGCCCTTGGTCGCCGGCCGCGGGTGAAAGGCGACCGCCGCCACGCCGGCTTCTTCGGCGAGGCGGACGGCGAGGTCGAAGCCGGAGCGGTCACCGGCCTCGATCCCAGAGCGCAGCTTCACCGTCACCGGCACCCCGCCCCCGCCCGCGATCGCGCCGCGGGCCAGGGCCAGGGCCAGCCCGGGGTCGCGCAGGAGCTGGGCGCCGGCGCCGGTTCGACGTACCTTGGGCACCGGGCAGCCCATGTTGATGTCGATCAGGTCGGCACCCGCCTCGGCCGCGATCGCGGCGCCGGAGCGCATCACCTCGGCGTCGTGGCCGAAGAGCTGGACCGAGACCGGGTGCTCGTCGGGGTGGATCCGCATCAGCTCGCGCAGGGTGCGCTCGTTGCGATAGTGCAGGGCGAAGCTGGAGACCATCTCCGAGACCGCCAGGCCGGCGCCATGGCGCTTGGCCTGCAGTCGCACGAACCAGTTGCCGATCCCCGCCAGCGGTGCCAGCAGGACGCGGTTGGAGATCTCGACGTCGCCGATCCGGAAGGGATCAGTCAGCTGTGGGTGCGTTGCGTTCATAGATGAGTCGCAGCCCCTTGAGGGTAAGCATGTCGTCGACCTCGTCGATCGTCTCGGTGAAGGGGACGACGGCCGAGGCGTACCCACCCGTGGCAAGCAGCCTTGGATTCGGGAGTTCCTCTTCGATCCGCCTGACGATGCCGTCGATCAGACCGGCGAAGCCGAAGATGAAGCCCGAGTGGATCGCCGCGCGCGTCGAGCGGCCGATTGCTTCCTTTGGCTCTTCCAGGTCGATACGGGTGATCCGGGCCGCCCGTTCAATCAGGGCGCTGAGCGACGGCGCGAGACCGGGGCCGATCGCGCCGCCGAGGTACTCGCCATCAGCAGAGACGGCGTCGATGTTGATGCCGGTGCCGAAGTCGACAGAGACACATGCCTCGCCGAAACGCTCGTAAGCGGCGATCGCGTTGACGAGGCGGTCGGCGCCAACCTCGAGCGGGTTCTCGATCCGGATCGGCATCCCCGTCCTCAGGCCGGGCCCGATCGTCAGGCATTCGGCTTCGAGGTAGCGCTGGGCGAGCTGTTCGAACTGGTTGCCGAGCGGCGGCACGACCGAGGAGACGCAGACGGCGTCGACGTCGCCGAAGGACATCTCGCAAAGCGAGAAGAGGCCGGCGATCCGCTCCGCGAGCTCATCCCCCGTTGCCCCGGAACGCGTCTGGAAGCGCCAGTGCTCGACCAGCTGCTCGCCTTCGAAGGCGCCGAGGTGGGTCTGGGTGTTGCCGACGTCGACGGCGAGGAGCATCCGGCGATTATCGCCGGATCGGCGCGGAGGTGGCGGGTTGAGCCCTCTTGCGCATAGGATCGACGCCGTGAACGCGCGCCTCTTCGTCATCCCGGCCTCGCACCCGGCGATCGCCGCCCAGCTGATGCTCGAGCGCAAGGGCATCGCCTACAAGCGCACGGATCTGCTGCCGGTGATCTCCAAGGGTGCATTGCGGGCCGTCGGCTTCCCCCGCCAGACGGTGCCGGCGCTGAAGATCGACGGCACCAAGGTGCAGGGCTCGCGCCAGATCGCCCGCGAGCTGGAGCGGCTGCGACCCGAGCCGCCGCTCTTCCCCTCCGATCCGGAGAAGCGGGCCGCGGTCGAGGAGGCGGAGCGCTTCGGCGACGAGGAGCTGCAGCACCCGGTTCGTCAGATCCTCTGGTGGGGCCTCAAGCACGACAAGACGCCGCTGCGCAGCTACTCGGAGGGCGCCAAGATCGGCCTGCCGATCGGCTTGGCGATGAAGACGGCCGCACCGATCGTGGCCCTCTCCGCCCACTTCAACGAATCCAACGATGAGAACGCCCGCTCCAGCGTCGCGGCCTTGCCGGCGATACTTGACAAGGTGGACGCACTGATTGCCGCCGGCGTCCTCAACGGCGAGGAGCTGAACGCCGCCGACTTCCAGATCGCCCCCAGCCTCGGCTTGGCGATGACCCTCGACGACCTGCGCCCGGCGATCGAGGCACGCCCGGCCGGCGCCCTGGCCAAGCGCGTCGTCCCGAACTACCCCGGCAAGACCCCGCCGATCCTCCCCGCCGCCTGGCTCGAGCCGCTGGGTCAGCCGACGACCACTTAGGTGAGGACTTGACCCCACCCCAGGGTGGTCAAGTCCTCAACGAATGGCGCCGACTCGTTCGACCCGTTGACCCGCGGGTAGGGCGGCGAGCGCGTCGACCAGCCGGGTGCCGTCCGGCAGCGCGAGCCCCGGGTCTAGCTCCAGCAATGGCGCCAGGACAAAGCGGCGGCTCCTGACCTCGCGGTGGGGCAGGGTCAGGCGCTCGGTCTCCAGCTCGAGGTCGCCGAGCAGGAGCAGGTCGACGTCGAGCGGGCGCGGGCTGTGGCGAGGGGCGTCGAGGGCACGGCCGCGCTCGGCCTCGATCGCCTTGCAGACGTCGAGCAGGGCTTCCGGCTCCAGCCCGGTGCGGATACGGACCGCGGCGTTGAGGAAGTCGGGCTGGTCGAGCACCTCGCCGACCGGCTCGGTGACGTAGGCGGAGGAGACGGCCTCGACCTCCACCCCGCGTTCGCGCAGCAGCTCGATTGCCGCCCGCAGGTGGCCGGCGGAGTCGCCGACGTTGGAGCCGAGGCCGAGGTAGCCGGCGCGCAACGAACTAGTCCTCGCGGGCGTCGTCTTCGTCCTCGTCGACCGCGCGCTCCTGGGTCACCTCGACGGCAACCTCCTGGATCGCCAGCGGCAGCGGCGGCTCCGGCTTGGCCGCCCGCACCCTCACCGAGTCGCAGCCGTAGCGCTCCATCAACCGCTGGCCGATCACCTGGGCCAGCCGCTCCAGGGTCTTGTAGCTGCGCTCGGTCGCCGCCAGGGCGACGATGTCGCAGACCTGGGCGTAGTCGACCGTGTCCTCCAGCCGGTCCGTCAGGACGGCGTCGCAGTCGGGGACGTCGAAGGAGATGTCGAACTCGAGCCGCTGCCCCACCTCCTGCTCGGCCTCGCTGACGCCGTGATGGGTGTAGATGGAGAGCCCGCGCAGCTCGACCTCGGCGCTCGACTCGATCCCGTTCCCGTGTGCCTCCATGCCTGCAAGCTACCCGAGGATGGCCGTGGTCACGGCCATCGCCTGCCTGACCTCGGCGACGTCGTGGACCCGCAGGACCGCCGCGCCCTCGGCCGCGGCCAGCACCGAGGAGGCGATCGTGCCGCCGAGGCGCTCGCCCGCGTCGGAGCCGTCGACCCTGCCGATGAAGCTCTTGCGCGAGGTCCCGATCACCAGTGGGCGACCGAGCTCGCGCAGCTCGGAGAGACGGCGCAGCAGCTCGAGATTGTGCTCGGCGGTCTTGCCGAAGCCGATCCCCGGATCGAGCCAGATCCGCTGCTCGGCGATGCCGGCCGCCATCGCTGCCTCGACACGCTCCGCGAGGAAAGCCTTGACGTCCACGACGACGTCCTCGTAGACGGGGTCGTGCTGCATCGTCCGCGGCGTGCCGAGCATGTGCATCAGCACCACCGTGGCGCCACGGTCCGCGCAAAGCGATGCCATCACCGAATCGCCGCGCAGCGCGGTCACGTCATTGACGATCCTCGCCCCGGCATCCAGCGCGGCCGCCGCGACCGCCGCCTTTGAAGTGTCAACCGAGATCTGCGCCCCGGCTCCCTTCAGGCCTTCAATGACCGGCACCACCCTGCGCAGCTCCTCCTCAGGGGCGACTTCCTCCGCCCCCGGCCGCGTCGATTCCCCCCCAACGTCCAGAATCGCCGCCCCGGCCTCGGCCAGCTCCTCGCCGTGCGCGATCGCCGCCGCCGGATCGAGGTACAACCCCCCATCTGAAAACGAGTCCGGAGTCACGTTCACGACCCCCATCAGCCTCGGCCCCATCAGCGAAACACTCCCAGCGCCCCACCCACGGGTGGCACGGGGGGAGGGGCCGAGAACGTAAACCTCGCCCGCAGGCCCCTCCCCCCGTGACAGGACCCGTGGCTGAGGCGCTTCGAATCTTTAGCTGGCGTCGCCGCCCGCAAAACCGGGTCGGGGGCGTGGATTCGGCCGTGCCCCTTCGCGCTGCGGCCGCTCCGCCTCTGGCTCGGGGTCAGCCGGCTTCGCCGGCTCCTCGTCCTCGGCGAAAACCTCGTCGGGGGACTTCCCCTCGAGCAGGGCGACGAACTGGTCGGCGTCGATCGTCTCGCGCTCCAGCAGCAGTTTCGAGATGTGGTCGAGATCATCCCGGCGTTCGCCGAGCAGGCTCTTGGCGGTCTGGTGGGCGCTCTCGACGATGCGACGGATCTCGTCGTCGATCTCACGGGCGATCTCGTCCGAGTAATCGGGCTCGGAGGAGAACTCGCGGCCGAGGAATGGCTGGCCGCGGTCGTGGCCGAAGACGCGGGGGCCGAGGCGCTCGGACATGCCGAAGCGCATCACCATCTGCTTCGCCGTCTCGGTCACCTTTTCGAGGTCGTTGGAGGCTCCGGTGGTGATCTCGTTGAAGATGATCTCCTCGGCGGCGCGGCCACCGAGGGTCATCGCCATCGTGTCGGTCAGCTCGGCGCGGGTGGTGAGGAACTTGTCCTCGGTCGGCAGGCTGATCGTGTAGCCAAGCGCCTGGCCGCGGCTGATGATCGAGACCTTGTGGACCGGGTCGCAGTTGGGCAGGAGATGACCGACGATCGCGTGGCCCATCTCGTGGTAGGCGGTGATCAGGCGCTCCTTCTCGCTCATCACCCGGGTCTTCTTCTCGGGGCCGGCGATCACGCGCATGATCCCCTCCTCGAGCTCCTTCATGGTGACCTCGCGCTTGCCGGAGCGGGCGGTCAGCAACGCCGCCTCGTTGATCAGGTTGGCGAGGTCGGCGCCGGTGAAGCCTGGGGTCTGTCCGGCCAGCGTGTCGAGGTCGATCTCGCGGCCCAACGGCTTGCCGCGGGTGTGGACCTCGAGGATGTGCTTACGGCCTTTGCGGTCGGGGCGGTCGACGACGACCTGGCGATCGAAGCGGCCGGGCCGCAGCAGCGCCGGGTCGAGGATGTCGGGCCGGTTGGTGGCCGCGATCAAGATGATGTTGTCCTTCATTTCGAAGCCGTCCATCTCGACCAGCAGCTGGTTCAGCGTCTGCTCGCGCTCGTCGTGACCGCCGCCCATGCCGGCGCCGCGGTGACGGCCGACGGCGTCGATCTCGTCCATGAAGATGATGCAGGGCGAGTTCTGTTTGGCCTGCTCGAAGAGGTCGCGGACGCGGCTGGCGCCGACGCCGACGAACATCTCGACGAAGTCCGAGCCGGAGATCGAGAAGAAGGGGACACCGGCCTCGCCGGCGACGGCCCGGGCCAGCAGCGTCTTGCCGGTGCCGGGAGGGCCGTAGAGAAGAACGCCCTTGGGAATGCGGGCACCGAGCGCCTGGAACTTCTTCGGGTTCTCGAGGAATTCTTTGATCTCCTCGAGCTCCTGCACCGCCTCGTCGACACCGGCGACGTCGCGGAAGGTGATTTTCGGCGCGTCCACGGACATCCGCTTCGCTTTCGATTTGCCGAAGTTCATCACCCGCGAGCCGCCGCCCTGCATCTGGTTCATGAGGAAGATCCAGAAGCCGAGGAAGAGGACGAAGGGGAGGATGAAGGTGAGCAGCGAGAGCAGGCCGTTGCTGCCGGAGCCGTGCACGTCGGTTTCGACGTCGGCTTTTTCCAGCCGGTTGATCAGGCTCTGTTCGGCGTCGGGCGGGTAGCCGGTGGAGAAGCTTTCGCCGTTCGCTTTCTTGACGTCGAGCGTGTTGTCCTTGGTGTTGACCGAGACCTCGGCGATCCGGCCTTCGGCGATCAGCCCGGTCTTCTCTTTGATCAGCTCGTTGTAGCCAGGCGCCTGGGTGCCGCCGTCGTCGGTGATCACCCGCTGGGCGATGAAGGCCAGGATGACCACCAGCAGGATCGGGAACGCCGCGCTTTTGAAGAAACGCCTCAAGGGTGAAATGAGCGTACCAGGGCGGTTTTCCCGCTCAGTCGGCCAGCGCGGCCACGTAATCGAGATTGCGGTAGCGCTGGGCGTGGTCGAGGCCGTAGCCGATCGCGAACCGGTTGGGGATCTCGAAGCCGACGTAGCGGGGCGAGAGGTCGACGCGCAGGCGGTCCGGCTTGGTCAGCAGCGCGCATACCTCCAGCGAGGCCGGGTTGCGGGCCTTGAGGTTGCGCATCAAGTAGTGGAGGGTCAGGCCGGAGTCGATGATGTCCTCGACGATCAGCACGTGGCGGCCTTCGATCGGCGCGTCGAGGTCCTTGAGGATGCGAACCACGCCCGAGGAGTCGGTCTGGGAGCCGTAGCTCGAGACCGCCATGAAGTCGATCTCGCAGGGGACGTCGATGCTGCGCATCAGGTCCGCCAGAAAAAGCACCGCACCCTTGAGGACGCCGACCATGACCAGCTCGCGGCCCTGGTAGTCGCGGCTGACGTCGGCCCCCAGCTCCGCGACCCGGCGCTTGAGATCCTCTTGGGCGACGAGGGTCTCGCCGATCGCGGGGTCGCTCACGCGTCGCAGTCTAGATATATGCCGATGGGCCTGAGACGTCCCTTATAAAGACGTTTCAGGCCCATCGGCCTTTAGTCATGCTCGGTGCGGAGGATGCCGCCTTCGACCACGGCGCGAACGCCGCCGCCGAGGTCGAGGGAGGCGGTGCCGGTGCGGCGCAGGCCGGCGACCTGCTCAGCGAAGCGGGCGGCGCCTGGGACCGGGC
>JBAQZI010000082.1:0-2388 GCA_049790835.1 Solirubrobacterales bacterium | reverse complement strand
ACTTATCGGCCCATCGGCCGGCTCTGGGGGGGCGCCGACGCGGAGGGCGCGGTAGGAGGGCCCGAGGAGGGACGTGCCGAAGTGGTTGACGGCGGCGATCAGCTCGGGGCGGGAGCGGAAGTTGCCGCTCAGCTCCATCAGCTCGGCGTCGGGGCGCTGGGCGATCAGCTCGCGCTGGCGGCGGAAGACTTCGAGGTCGGCGTGGCGGAAGCCGTAGATCGACTGAAACTCGTCGCCGACGGCGACCAGCTCGCTGCGTGGTCCCCGCAGCGCCTCGATCAATCGCAGCTGCAGGCGGTTGGTGTCCTGAAACTCGTCGACCAAGAGGTGGCTGAAGCGGCTGCGGTAGGCCTCCCCGATCTCGGCCCGCTCCAGCAGCCGCGCGGCGAGGATCTGCAGGTCCTCGAAGTCGATCCCGGCGCGGCGCTCCTTGGCCGCCTCGAAGCGGGCCGAGAAAAGCTTCAACAGCTCGGCCAGGTGGCGGTAGGCGACGCCGCCCTCGCCGGCCTCGGCTGTGCGCGAGATCGCCGCCTCGATCGCTTCGCGGTAGGGGAGGATCGGCTTCGCCTTGCTGTCGGTGCGCAGCGCCCGCAGCTCGTCGAGGCCTGGTGGTGGCCCGGGCTCGCTCAGCCGCGCCAGCGCTCGCTCGACCAGCTCGCGCTTGGGGTCGTTCTCCTTCATCTCCTCGAGCGCCTGTCCCGCCGCTTCGATCGTCGCGGCGATCGCCTCGACCGGGTCGCTCGGCGGCGGCTCTGGCAGGCGCGGCTCCGCCTCGCCGCGACTGCGCAGCTCCGCATGCACGCTCGCCACGACCCCCCGCAGCCCGTCGATATCGAACGCCGCCACCAGCTCCTCTCGCGAGCCCTGGGGCCGATGGGCCGAAATGTCGTCCCCCGCTCGACTTATCGGCCCATCGGCGGGCGGTTCGGGGGCGAGGAAGTCGGCCAGGGCTTCGTCGAAGGCCTCGCGGGCCGCGCGCGCGGTCTCCGGGGCGTCGAGGACGCGGAAGCCGGGGTCGATCCCGGCGGCTACCGGATGCCCCGCCAGGAGCCGGTTGCAGAAGCCGTGGATCGTCATCACCCAGGCGCCGCCGATCGCGCTCAGCAGCTGCGCCGCCCGCTCCGAGCCCGCCGCCGCCCGCCGCGCCAGCTCGACCCGGATCCGCTGGCGCAGCTCCGCCGCGGCCTTGTCGGTGAAGGTGAAGGCGAGGATGGCATCGGGGGAGACGCCTTTGTCACAGACGAGGCGGCAGTAGCGGTCCACCATCACGCCCGTCTTGCCGGTGCCGGCACCAGCCTCGAGCAGGATGTCGCGCCCGCTCTCCTCGATCGCCGCTGCCTGCTCAGGCGTGGGAGTGCGGCCGCTCATCGCTCCTCCACGCCCTCGTCCTCTTCGAACTCCGGCGCGCGGTCGCGGCGGCAGATCGGTGCGAAGTCGCAGAACGCGGGGCAGGTGTCGTGGCCGCGCAGGCCGCGGCGCGGACCGGGGTCGCGGCGGATGTCGCCGGCGCGCATGCGGGCGACGATCTCGCCGGCGCGGCGGCGCGAATCCGCCAGCAGCTCCGCCAGGCCCTCGGCGTTGACGACGTCGCGGCCGTAGAGGCCGTAGTCGGCGAGGTCCTCGGCGGCCTCCTCGGTCAGCACTCCGCGCGGGCGCCGTACTGAGGTCCCGCGCAGCGGGTGGTAGAGGCCGCCGATCGGCTCGGCGCCCCAGTGGTGCTCCACTGCCAGCAGGTAGAGCGGCAGCTGCAGCTTCGCCTGCTCCTCGAACTTCTCCCGCGGCGTCACCGAGCCGGAGAGCTTGTAGTCGATGACCAGGGCACGGCCGTCGGGGGCGCGGTCGACCCGGTCGATCGCCCCGTGCAGGCCCCAGCCGTCCAGCTCCAGCGTCGGCCGCTCGGCCTGCTCGTGCTCGCCGAAGGCGGCCTCCAGCAGCCAGGGCTCGAAGCCGCCGGTCTCGCGCCCCGCCTCCTCGGCGAGGAAGCGTTCGAGCAGGCGCTCGACCCGCCGCGCCATCGCCCGCTCGGCCGGGTGGGAGCCGAGTTCGCGCTCGGCGACGACCGCGGCGACGATCTCCCGCCCGCGCGCGGTCCAGACCGGGAGGGAGCCTGGGCGAGGCAGCGGGTCGCCGCCGGGCCGCTCCTTGTAGAGACGATCGAGCGACTCGTGCATGAGGCCGCCCTGGACCAGAGGGTCTGGGACGGGGTCGAGCGGCTGCGGGTCGAGCTCGTGGCTGACGAACCAGCGGTAGGAGCAGAGGTCGAAGCCCTCGATCGTGGTGCCGCCGTAGGCGCCTACAGCGCTCAGCGACTCGATCGCCGCGGGGTTGGTCAGCGGCCCGGGCGCGCGCGAGGCGGCCTCGGCCGCGCGGGCGGCGACGATCCGGGCC
>JBAQZI010000081.1:0-4903 GCA_049790835.1 Solirubrobacterales bacterium | reverse complement strand
GCCCTGCGGCCGCTGGCTCGCGAGGCGGCGGCGGCGCTGGCGCCGCGCCTGCCCGGAGGCGAGGTCTTCACCGATGACCATGCCCCGGTCGAGTGGCTGGTCGACAGCTCCCTGCTGGAATACGCGAATGAATAGCCCCCTCGAGCGCCCGCGGGCCTGGCTGGTCACCGGCCCGGTCGGTCGCGGCCTCTCCTTCGCGATCGACTTCGCCGCGGCGTTGCGCACCTTCGTCTCTCGTCGATGATCTAGGGTGCGCGTCCGATGCAGACCTCTCTCACCGAGCTGCCCGACTCGCGCGTAAGCGTCGAGGTCGAGGTTCCCGCCGAGGCTGTGGCCCGCGCCACCTCGCGAGCCGCCCGCGCGATGGCCAAGGAGATGCGGCTGCCGGGGTTCCGCGAAGGCAAGGCACCGCCCTCGCTGGTGATCCAGCGGCTCGGCTTCGGTCCGATCCTGGAGGAGTCGATCCGCGAGGCGCTGCCGGAGTGGTACGAAGGCGCGCTGCTCGACGCCGGGGTCAGCCCGATCGGCGATCCCAGCATCGAGATGGTCTCGACTCCCGAGAGCGAGGGCGAACCGCTGCGCTTCAAGTTCGAGGTCGGGGTGCGTCCGGCGGCGAAGCTGGGCGAGTACAAAGGGCTCGAGGTCGGACGCAAGGAGACCGAGGTCGACGAGGAGATCGTCGACACCGAGGTCGAGCGGATCCGCGAGGGCTTCGCCCGGCTGGAGCCGGTCGACCGTCCGGCCGCCGAGGGCGACTCGCTGCTGATCGACTTCGAGGGCCTGATCGACGGCACCGCCTTCGAGGGCGGCAAGGCGGAGGACTACCTGCTGGCGCTCGGCTCCGGCTCGCTGATCGAGGGCTTCGAGGAGCAGCTGACCGGTGCCAAGCCGGGCGAGGAGGTCAAGGTTGAGGTCACCTTCCCCAACGACTATCAGGCCGAGCACCTGGCCGGCAAAGCCGCGGTCTTCAACGTCAAGGTCAAAGAGGTGCGGCAGAAGATCCTGCCCGAGCTCGACGACGACTTCGCCTCCGATGCCTCCGAGTTCGACACCCTGGAGGAGCTGCGCGCCGACATTCGCGAGAAAGTCGGCGAGGCGCTCGGCAGCAGGGCCGAGGAAGACTTCCGCATCGCCGCGATCGACGTCGCGGTCGACGCCGCGACGGTCGACGTGCCGCCCGATCTGGTCAACGCCCGCGCGACCGAACGCTGGGAGCGCATGGAACGACAGCTCGCCCAGCGCGGCATGGACCCCAACGCCTTCCTGCAGATGCAGGGCAAAACCCGCGAGGAGCTGATCGAGGAGTCCAAGCCCGACGCCTCCCGGGAGCTGAAGCGCGAGGCGGTCGTCACCGCGATCGCCGAGGCCGAGGCGATCGAGGTCAGCGACGAGGAGCTGGTCGAGGCGCTCGAGCACAGCGCCGAGCACGAGCGGACGACGCCGGAGAAGCTGCTGGCGCGGCTGCGCGAGAACGGCCGCGACGCGATGGTCGTCGACGACATCAAAGCCCGCAAGGCGATCGAGCTGGTGGCGGAGTCGGCGGTGCCGATCTCGATCGAGCAGGCGGAGGCACGCGAGCAGATTTGGACGCCGGAGAAGGAGCGCAAAGAGGCCGGCGACCTTTGGACGCCTGACTCGTAGGGGCGGGTGGTTGGAGGCAGGTCGGGTGCCCCTCTCCCTTGCTGGGATTTTCGCCTTTAAGCGGGCATCTCTCGCTGAGCTGGCGGTGCGAAAATCGGACGCCGCGCGTCCGAGGGGCACCCGACCTCCCTCTAGCGCAGCGCGCTCCGGTAGACGGCCAAGGGTTCGAAGCTTTCCGCGAAAGAGTCCGAGGTGCTCGTCCTAGCTGGAAGATTCCGGACCTTGGGAGGTCCCGGTAATTCGTGTCGCTGGAGGGCAACCAGACCCCTCCCTCACTGGGCATGGTCGACGGCCACGGCACCTCTATAGAGTGCGCTCCAATGAGTCCTCTGGTCCCAATGGTTGTCGAGCAGACCTCGCGCGGGGAGCGGGCGTTCGATATTTACTCGCGGTTGCTGAGCGAGCGGATCATTTTCCTTGGGACCCCGGTTACGGACGACATCGCCAACTTGATCGTGGCCCAGCTGCTGCATCTGGAGTCGGAGGATCCCGACAAGGACGTCAGCATCTACATCAACTCGCCCGGCGGCTCCGTCTATGCCGGGCTGGCGATCTACGACACGATGCAGTTCATCAAACCCGACGTGCAGACGATCTGCTCTGGCGTCGCGATGAGCATGGGCGCGCTGCTGCTCAGCGGTGGCGCCAAAGGCAAGCGGATGGCGCTGCCGAACTCGAAGATCCTGATTCACCAGGTCTCGGCCGGCTTCCAGGGGCAGGCGACCGACATCGAGATTCACGCCAAAGAGATCATCTACGTCCGCCGCCGGCTCGACGAGATCATCGCCCACCACACCGCCCAGCCGTTCGAGAAGGTCACCAAAGACACCGATCGCGACTACTTCATGAGCGCCGAGGAGGCGGTCGAGTACAACATCGTCGACCGCGTCATCGAGCACCACTGAAGCGCCCGGCCCTTCTCGCTCTCGCCCTTCTCCTCGCCGCGGCCGCCCCGGCCGCGGCTCGCATCTCCAGTCCGACTGGCGGCACCCCGTACTACGGCCACGTCTTCCCGGTCCAGGGCCCGCACGGGGCGCGCGGCGGCATCGGCGAATTCGGTGCGCCCCGCAGCGGCGGCCGCAGCCACGAGGGCTTCGACATCGTCGCCGCCTGCGAGACCGAGCTGGTCGCGGTCGCCGATGGCCGCGTCCTGCGCGCGGCCTACGACCCGGTCCTCTACGGCAACTACGTGCTGATCCACGGCCAAGGCGAGCGCCGCAGCTACTTCTACTCGCACCTGCCTCGCCCGGCGCCGGTCCGCAGGGGCGACCGGGTCTGGGAGGGCCAGCGCGTCGGCGCCGTCGGCAAGAGCGGCAACGCGATCACGATCGGCTGCCACCTCCACTTCGAGATCCACGTCCGGGGCGTCCCGATCGATCCATTGCCAGATCTCGAACGCTGGGACCGCTACAGCTGAACTGCATCAATTTTCCATCCTTGAAGGATAAGAATTTGATGCAGTTCACTGGAGCGAGCGTTCGAACCAGAGGTTCGCCTTCGAGTTCTCGTTGTAGGGAGGCACCTCGCGGTAGCCGGCGGCGCGGTAGAGGCCGAGGGCGCCGGTCAGGTAGTCGGAGGTGTCAAGGCGTACCGCCCGACAGCCGCGGCGGCGAGCGATCTCCTCCAGCTCGGTCAGCAGCCGCCGCGCCAGGCCCTTGCCGCGGTGGGCGGGGGAGAGGTACATGCTCTTGACCTCGGCGACCTCGGTGTCGAGATGACGCACCCCACCCAACCCCGCCGGCTCGCCGTCGACCCGAGCGAGCAGCAGCACGCCGTTGGGTCCCGTCAGCTCCGTCGGTGGCCCCGCCGCGATCTCCGCCTCGAGGTCGATTCCCAGCGGCCCGTCCGCCTCGCGGATGAAGGCGTCGAAGAGCGGCGTCACCTCGGGATCTTCGCGGCTTGCCGGTTCGAACGTCAGCTCCATTGATCAAGGCGACGCTAACGGGTTTGAGAATTGGCTCATTTAACGCGCAACCAGTGCGTCCGTCTTTGTCAGAATGGCCGCATGAGCCGAAGGGAATTGTCTGAGATAGCCAAGCGGAGCGAGGAAGAGCTGAGGCTCAGTCGCGCCGCAGCCGAGCGTCACGCCTTGGCCTTCGAGCGTCTGATGGCCGCCTTTGACCGCCACGAGCAGGCCTTCGAGCGACATGAGCAGGCCTTCGAGCGACATGAGGAGGGCTTCGAGCGCGTTATGGCCTCCCTCGATCGCCACGAGGCGCAGACCGGCGACCTCTCGGTGTTCGTTCGCGACATCAACCGGCGCAGCGAGAAGGTCATCAACGATCTCCTTCGTGGCAACCGGGAATTCTGCAAGGAACTGACGGCCAAGACCAGTAGCGCGACGGAGAAGATCCTTGCTCGTCTTGACGATGCGAGCGAAGAATCGAAAGCGCATCGGGAGGCCCTCCTGGCCTTGATCCACCGCTTGCCCCCGCCGCAGGCGGCCTAGCTCAAAGTCCCAGCTCGTACTCGACCCATTCCGAGCGCTCGGCGCCGGTGCTGTCGTAGAGGCGCTGGGCGGTGATATTGCTCGGGGCGGTGGACCACTGGAGCTGGGCGGCGCCACGTTCGCGGGCGAGGTCGGCGCTGGCCTCGATCAGGCCGCGGCCGACGCCGCGGCTGCGGGCGGCCTCGCTGACGAAGAGGTCGTTCATGAGCACGGTCTCGACCGCCTGGGTCGAGGAGAAGTGCCAGTAGAGGCAGGAGTAGCCGACCAGCTCGCCGCCGTCGCGGGCGCCGAGCAGCATTCCGACGTCGCTGGGGGCGAGGAAGCGACGGAAGAAGGCGCGGTTGCGCTCCTCGTCGATCTCCTCGACCTCATAGAAGCGCTGGTAGGCGCCGATCAGCGGCAGCAGCGACTCGTACTCGGCGACGGTAACTGGAGCGATCTTGACCTCGGCCGGCACGGGCTCAACCGTAGCGGCGTGCGCAAGCCCGCGGTCACGAGCAGGGACATCGGCACGCACGCAGTAAACGACCTCTCGTACCGGCTTGGTGCCCTGATTAAGCTGTTGGGGCTTGCCGGAGGTCACTGATCGTCCCGTTAGGAGGGGATTCCGCTGGCACGTCCCACAGACTCGAACGAGCAGCTTCTCTGCAGTTTCTGCGGCAAGTCGCAGCGCCAGGTCAAGAAGTTGATCGCCGGCCCCGGCGTCTACATCTGCGACGAGTGCATCGACCTCTGCAACGAGATCATCGACGAGGAGCTCACCGCCGCACCCGCCTTCGAGCTGGAGAACCTGCCGAAGCCGCAGGAAATCCA
>JBAQZI010000080.1:0-19478 GCA_049790835.1 Solirubrobacterales bacterium | reverse complement strand
GGTGAAGGCCCTGCACTGCGTCGACGCCAGCGCGGCGGCGATCGCGGTCGCCCGGCGCACCCTCGCCGGCGCGCCGAACTGCGACTTCCACGTCGCCAGCGTCGACCGGCTGCCGCTCACCCCGGGCTCGATGGACTTCGGCTACAGCCTCGGCGTCCTCCACCACGTTCCCGACACCGCGGCGGGGGTCCGTGCCGGCGTGCAACCGCTCAAGCCCGGCGCCCCGCTGCTGCTCTATCTCTACTACGCGCTCGACCAGCGACCGCCCTGGTTCCGCGCCCTCTGGCGCGCCGTCGACCTCGCCCGCCGGCTGATCAGCCGGCTGCCCCACCGGGCGAAGCTGGCGATCACCGCCGCCATCGCCGCGCTCGTCTACCTTCCCCTGGCGCGGCTCGCCCGCCTGGCCGAGCGCCGCGGGGCCGACGTTGACGCCCTCCCCCTCTCCACCTATCGCGAAGCCAGCTTCTACACGATGCGAACCGACGCCTACGACCGCTTCGCCACCAAGCTCGAGCAGCGCTTCAGCGCCGCCGAGATCCGGGCGATGATGGAGGCCGCCGGGCTCGAGCGCGTGACCTTCTCGGACGAGCCGCCGTACTGGTGCGCGGTCGGCTACAGGCGTGCCGCCGATGCCGGCTGACCCCCGGCGTCCAGAGGACGAGCGCCTGCAGGCCGCCGCGGACGTCCCCGCCTCGATCAACGAGCCCGACCTGCTGGTCTCCTCCTCGCTGGGCAGCGGCGGGCGGCTGCTGGGCTTCCGCGCGGTCCAGTTCGTCTTCCTCTTCCTGCTCAGCCTCGTCGCCACCCGGGCGCTGGGCCCGGAGGGGCGCGGCCAGTACGCGCTGGCGCTGAACCTGGCGACGGTGGTCTGGGTCGTCTCCCACCTCTCGGTCGAGCACTCGATCGGGCGGATGATGGCCCGCAAGGAAGCGTCGCTGGTCGAGCTCTCCCACCTCGCCTCGCTGTTCGCGCTGACCCTCGGGCTGCTGGGGACGGCGCTGGCGCTGGCGCTCGGGCTGGCAACTCGCGACTCGCTGCTGGGCGGCGCCGACCCAGCCACGGTGACACTGGCGGCCGCGACGATCCCCTTCACCCTGATCGGCCAGATGGCGGCGGCGCTGCTGCTGCGCCTCGGAGCGCTGGGCGTCTACGGCTGGGTCGTCGCGCTCGGCGCCGCCTTCCAGTTCGCGCTCGTCGTCTGCCTCGAGCTCGGCCTCGGCCTCTCGCCGGAGCTGGCGATGCTGGCGGCGCTGCTGACGATCGCGCTGGTGGGAATCGCGCTGACGGTGGGGCTGGCGCGGCGGGTCGGCGTCCGCGCCCTGACCCCGGTCTCGGAGTGGCGCCTGGTCCGCTCCGCCCTCCACACCGGCATCCGCCTGCAGCCCGCGTCGATCGCACTCTGGCTCAACCTCAAGATCGACCTGCTGCTGGTCGGCCTGCTGGCGAGCACGCACGACGCCGGCCTGTACTCGCTCTCGGTGAACCTGGCCGACATGGTCTTCATCAGCGTCTCGACGGTGGCGCTGGCCGCGCTCGAGACCCAGACCAAGGCGGACGCGAAGGAGGCGATCTCCTACACCCTCGACTTCATCGGCCAGAACATCGGCGTGGCCGCCCTGCTCGGGTTCGTCGCGGCGCTGCTTGCCTACCCGTTCATCGTCCTCGTCTATGGCTCCACCTGGCAGGCCAGCGTCCTGCCCTTCGTCCTGCTGATGCCGGCCGTGATCGCCCTCGCGGTCGAGGGCCCGGCCCGCGACCTGCTGATCCGGATCGCTCCGCCGCTGGTGATATCGGCGGCCTCGGCCGCCGGGCTGACCCTCAACGTCGGCCTCAACTTCCTGCTGATTCCCCTGCTCGGCATCGCCGGCGCCGCCGTCGCCTCCGTCCTCTCCTACTGGCTGGCCGCGGGCCTGATGCTGTATCTCCTCTCCCACTATGGAGAGGTGTCGGTGAAGCGAGCCCTGAGAATGCCGCGGCGCGGCGACGCCCTGCCGCGCTTGCTGCGCCGTGGGCTGCGGCGAGCGGGGGGCTGAGGCATGTGCGGAATCGCCGGCTGGGTCGGGGACGTCGGCGCCGACCGCGAGGCGCTGGAGCGGATGTGCGCCGCCGTCGCCCACCGCGGCCCGGACGCCGGCGGCGAGCTCGTCGTCCCCGGCAAGGTGGCGCTCGGCTTCCGGCGGCTGGCGATCATCGACCTCGAGACGGGCGATCAGCCGATCGCCAGCGAGAGCTCGCGAGTGCGGGTCACCTGCAACGGCGAGATCTACAACTTCCGCCACCTGCG
Source organism: Solirubrobacterales bacterium (assembly GCA_049790835.1). Taxonomy (GTDB): domain Bacteria; phylum Actinomycetota; class Thermoleophilia; order Solirubrobacterales; family 70-9; genus VAYN01. The sequence continues at coordinate 17,194 of JBAQZI010000080.1, read as the reverse complement.
GGCCGAGCTGCAGGCCCGCGGCCACCAGTTCCGCAGCGCCTCCGACAGCGAGGTGATCGCCCACCTCTACGAGGAGCGCGGCGCCGATTGCGTGCGGGCGCTGCAGGGGATGTTCGCGATCGCCCTGTGGGACGAGCAGGCGGAGCGGCTGCTGCTGGCCCGCGACCGGCTCGGGGTCAAGCCGCTCTACTGGGCGCCGGTCGGCGATGGCCTGCTCTACGCCAGCGAGCCGGGAGCGATCCTGGCCAGCGGCCTCGTCGACGCCCGCCCCGACCCCCGCGCCCTGCTCGACTACCTGACGCTGCAGTACGTGCCGCCGCCGCGCAGCGGCTTCGAGGGGATCCGCAAGCTGGCGCCGGGCGAGCGGCTCGTCTTCGAGGACGGGCGGGCGCGGATCGACCGCTACTGGCAGCTCGACTTCGCCAAGGTCGAGCAGGGGTCGGAGGAGGAGGCGCTGGAGCGGCTCGACGCGCTGCTCGGCGAGGCCACCCGCGATCGCCTCGTCTCCGACGTGCCGCTGGGGGCCTTCCTCTCGGGCGGGATCGACTCCAGCCTCGTGGTCAGCTACATGGCCGAGGCCAGCAGCCAGGTGAAGACGTTCTCGATCGACTTCCCCGAGGCCGGCTTCAGCGAGGGCGAGCACGCGCGCCGGGTCGCGCGGATCTACGGGACCGAACACGAGGACCGCCTGCTGGAGCCGGCGATGGTGCCGCTGGTCGCCGACGCCGTTCGCCACGCGGGCGAGCCCTTCGCCGACTCCTCGGCGATCCCGACCCTGCTGCTCTCGCGGATGACGCGGGAACGGGTGACGGTGGCGCTGTCGGGCGACGGTGGCGACGAGGCCTTCGCCGGCTACCGCCGCTACCTCGTCGCCCGGGTGGCGGACCGGCTGGGGGCGGCGAGCGGTGGCGCCCGGTTGCTGGAGAGAAGCGGCGCGCTGGCACGGCTGCCGGACCGCGCCGCCCAGCTGCGGCGGGCGCTCGGCGCCTTCGCGATGCCGTCCTCCCAGCGCTACGCCTCGCTGATGTCCCACTTCACGCCGACCGACATCGCCGCCCTCTGCACGCCCGGCTTCCTCGAGTCGGCGGGCAACCCGGCCGCCGCCTGGGAGGAGACGCTGGCGCCGCCGACCGTGCCGGGCCTGGACCGCTACCTGGCGCTCGACACCGAGACCTACCTGCCGGGCGACCTGCTGCTGAAGGTCGACCGGATGTCGATGGCCGCCGCGCTCGAGGTCCGCTCCCCCTTCCTCGACTACCGGGTCTACGAGCTCGCGGCGGCGCTGCCGCCGCGGATGAAGCTGCGCGGGCGCACCACGAAGTGGGCGCTGAAGGAGATCGCGCGGCGGCGCGGGCTGCCGGCCGACCTGGTCCACCGCCGCAAGCAGGGCTTCGGGGTCCCGGTCGGCGCCTGGCTGCGCGGCGAGCTGCGCCCCTGGGTGGAGGACCTGCTGCTCGATCCGCGCAGCCTCGAGCGCGGGTACTTCGACCCGGAGGGAGTCCGGCGCCTGCTCAGGGAGCACCTCGACGGCGACGCCGATCACACCAACCGGGTCTGGAACCTCGCGGTGCTGGAGCTTTGGCACCGGTCCTGGGTCGATGGCCGCTGAGCCGGCTGGCGCGGCGGCGGGCGCCGAGCGCCGGCCACGGGTGCTGTTCGCGATCGGCGGCCTCGGCCGCGGCGGCTCCGAGCGCCAGCTGATGGAGCTGATCTCCGGCCTGCACCCCGCGCGCGTCGAGGCCAAGGTGCTGACCTACTCCACGGTCTGCGACGAGGGCCACGCGCGCCGCCTGCGCGAGCTCGGCGTCGAGCTGATCCAGCAGCCGCCGTTGGGCGGGCCGCGGGCGCTGCGGCCGCTGGCCTCGCTGCCGCGCACCTTCGCCGTCCTGCGTCGCCTCCGGCCCGACGTCGTCTACGCCTGGCTCGAGGAGGCCTCGACCACGGTCACTCCGGCCGCCCGCGCCCTCGGGGTCCCGGTCGTGATCGCGCGGCGCAGCGTCTGCGGCTCGCAGGCCGAACAGCAGGCGATCTTCCGGATCGCGATCCGCTGGGCGGAGCGGCGGGCGCGGCTGGTCACCGGCAACTCCGAAGCGGTGCTCGACGAGGCGGTGACGCGGGGGGTTCCCCGCGAGCGGCTGCGCTTGGTGCGAAACGGGCACCCGCCAACTCCCGCGCTGCCAGACCCCGGCGGAGCGGAGGTCCGCTTCGGCTGCGTCGCCAACTACCGACCGGAAAAGGGTCACGCCCGGCTGCTGGCGGCGGCGGCCCTGGTCGACAGCGAGCGGCCCTGGCGCGTCGACCTGGTCGGCGCCGGCGAGGGCCGCCGTCAGGTGGAAGCGGAGATCGACCGGCGCGGCCTCGGCGACCGGGTCGAGGCCCGCGGGCCGGTGACCGACATCCGCCGGTTCTGGGCCGAGCACGACATCGCTCTGCTTCTGTCCGACGACGAGGGAAGCCCGAACGCGCTGATCGAGGCGGCCGTGCTGGGGCGACCGCTGATCGGTACCAACGGGGGCGGGACCAGCGAGGTGATCGCCGCCGACGGGGGCATCCTCGTCTCGCACGAGCCGGGGGACATAGCCGCCGCCATGGAACGGCTGATCGTCAAGCCCCAGCTGCGCCCCTCGATGGGCGCAGCGGCCCGCAGGAACGCCCTCGAGCTGCACGACCTCGGCCGCTTCCGCGACGGACACCTCGGCGCCCTCCACGAGGCCCTCGACTGATCCCTACTGGTTTTCTCCCCCGCCATTGAGGGCGTCCTCGAGAAACTCGGCTTGGAGACGAGCGGCGCTCCTCCCGGCTCGTAGGGCTTTCGCCGACGGGGGCAGTTCGGTGGCCAACCCTTCTCCGCCTTCTTCGCCAAGCGCGACACGTTCCTGGGCGAACGCGCTCAGCTCGCCATCGAGGCGGGAGTCGAAGATCAGCTCCCAGTTGCCGTCGCTCCGGCGCCATGAGGTCGACGCGAGTTCCGTGGTGCCGTCTTCCATCGAGAGCGTGTAATAGACGGTGGTCAGCCCGTCCTCGGTCTTCGTTTCTTTGATCTCCGGCTGCAGATAGGGGTAGACCGAGGCCCCGGTCTTCTTCGCCGCGATCAGCGTCGCGGTGCCGATGTAATCGCGGAACTCCGGGTCGTAGTAGGCAACGACGTCCGCCCAGGAGTTGAACTGGAGGTTCGACCAGTATTCGAGGAAAGTACGCTCGACGCTCCCCTGCTCCTGGCGCTCGAGGCTCGCCTGGCCGACGAGGCTGTTCTGCCTGACGTTGGCCGCGGGGCCTTCCTCACTACTCCCGCAGGCCGAGAGGAACAGCGCCAGCGCTACCAGGGCGACGGGCGCGAGCAGACGCCCGCGCACTGAAAATAGCCCGCCGTTCAGCACTCCCGAAGTATATGTTCAGCCGTTCGTGAAGGCAGAAGCGATGGTCCCGACCGTGGCGAAGCTGGCCAGGCACTCGTCGCGGGGCGCGGGCTCGGTGGGCCGCTGGATCGACGCGGGGCGCTCCAGCGTCGTCCTCGCCCTCGGCATGGCGCTCGCGATCCCGACGGTGAACGTCGTCCCCTTCGACGGCCTGCCCCTCGACCGCCCGGCCGAGATCGTGGCGCTCGTGGCGCTGCTGCCCTTCCTCTTCAGCTCCTCGCTGCGGGCGACCGTGGGGGACCTGCTGCGGCGGCGGACGCGCTGGGGCCCGCGCGCGGTGCTGATCGCCACTGCGATCGCGATCGCGATCAAGGTCGCGCTACTGATCGGTGGCACCGACAGCGGCTTCGTCGCCTGCTACTCCTCGACCTGGAAACCGGCCCCGAGCCGCTGCGAGGAGTCCTACTCAAACCTCCTGCAGCGCCACGACGGTGCGACCAGGATCGACCAGGAGATCGACTTCGGGCCGACGCCGGACCGGGCGAGCGCGCTGGTCCGAACCTACTCGACGCTCACCTACGAGCGCGGGATCGCCGCCACCGACTGGAACCTCTCCTTCTCCAACGATCTGCGGTTCAACCAGGGACGGCAGGCGGGCCTCTCGCTCCATGAGCTGATGCCGTTCGCCGTCACCTGGCGGGGAACGGCGAAGATCCCCGCCGACGGCCTGCTGCGGATCCGCTACCGGGGCCAGGGGGCATTCGAGATTGGCGGCACCAGGATCAAGCTGCCGCCGAGCAACGGGCCGCGGACGATCGTCGCCCGGGTCCCCGCCGGCGAGCAGCCACTGCTGGGTAGCTTCGCCTTCCCGCAGCGAGCGGCCGAGGCCGAGCTGCGGCTGTTGAGCCGCGACGGCGACCCGATCGCCGCCGCCGGCCCGGCGAGTGGGGAGCGAATCGCGGCGGCGGCCCTGTCGCTGATCCTCGCGGCGCTCTTCCTCGGCCTGCTGGTGATCGCGCTGGTCTCGCTGCGGGGCGACCTCTGGCTGCTCGGCCTGGTCGCGGTGGCGGCACTCGCGGTCGTGGTCCTCTCCTCGTCGCAGCAGCAATCTGGCTTCCAGTACCTGGTCGCCCTGCTCGCCCCGATCATGCTCCTGCGCCTGCCACGGCGGCCGATCCTCTGGGCCTTTGCGGCCCTGCTTGTGGTCGAGGGGGCGGCCGTGCTCAACAGCGTCTCCGACCTGCACGCGGTGCTCTACCGCGCCTCCGGGACCGACTTCCTCACCTACGAGAGCTTCGCCCGGCGCATCGTCCTCGACCACGCGCTCAACGGCGGTGAGGCGGTCTTCTTCTACCAGCCGGGATCGCGCTACGCGAGCGGCTTTATGCATCTGCTCTTCGGCGATGGCGACGTCCTCATCAACTGGTGGTGGATGGTCGCCCTCAACCTGCCGTTCCTGGGCCTGCTCGCCTGGAACCGGCAGCGGGCGGGCTCCTCGCTCGCCGTCCTCGCCATGGCCGCCGTCGGATTCCTGCTCCTCGCCCTGCTCAACAGCGAGACGATCGTCTCCCTGGTCGCGATGGGCGCCTCCGAGGTGCCGACCTGGGTCCTGCTGCCATTCGCGGTGGCGGCGCCCCAGCTGCAACCGAAACGGGCGACGGCCTGGGCGGGCAGCGCCGTGGCGGCGTCGCTGATTTACCTCGTGAGGACGAACCAGGCGCTCGGGGTCTTGACGATCCTGGCCGCGATCGCCGCCAGCCTCTGGCGCTGGCGGCGACGTCTGCTGTGGCCAATCGCCGGCCTCGCCTTGGTGGTGGCGCTGCTGCCGACGATCCACAACCTCGCCTACGGCGAGGTGCTCGTCCTGACCACGACGAGCGCGGCGCTGACCCAAGAAGTCCAGGTCACCGAGCTCTTCCATGCCTTCAGCGACGACAAGCTCGGGGGCCTCATCCGCGGGCATCTGAGCGCGATCCTGTACAACCCTCCGACTGACGGGCTGACCCATCAGAACCTGGCCTGGCTGCTCTGGGGCCTGCTCGGGCTCTGGCTGACGGCGGTCGCAGTCGGGGTCGCCCGCCTGCGCCGCGGGACGGCGACGCTGAGCGAATGGCTGCTGCTCGGGTTGCCCTTCGCCTACCTCTTCCCCCACCTCCTCTACCAGGTCGAAGTCTATTTTCCGCGCCACATCATCGTCGGCTATCTGGCGATGGGGGCGAGCGCGATCGGCGTGCTCTCGAGGGTCAGCCTGGGCGGCGTCTGGGCTTTCTCGACGCCCCGCCCGATCGCCGCCGCCGCGGCTTCGGCAGCGGCCGGGGCGAGGCGAGCGCCGGGAGCTGTCGCCAGCTGGCTGCGGGCTCTCGGCAGAGCGCTCCTCTGGGTGCCCCGGTCGATCGCGCGGGCGGTCCTGGCGCTACTACCGCGGGAGTCGCGGGAGCATTTCGGAGCGACCTGGGCCGGGCTCGTCGCCGCCGCCTTCCTGGCACCGTTCTCCGCCACCCAGATCGCTGGCCCGTTGACGCTCGGCCGGCTGGCCCTACTCGTCTTCGGCGCCACCCTAGCCATCGACCTACTGCGGGAACGGCCGCGCCACGTCCGCCCCTCCCTGCCCGCCGTCCTGCTCGTTGCCTCCTACGTCGGGCTCGTTGGGTGGATCCTGCTCAGCTCCAGGACCGGGGGTTGCAACTGCGACGGCAAGGCCGGCGGCTTCTTCGAGTTCGCGGCGATCGGAGTCCTCGCCCTGGTCGCGATCGGCTTCGAACCGAAGCTTCGCGGGCCGGCGCTGATCGCCACCCTGGCCGGAGTGGGGTTGGCATCGACGCTGGCACTGGCGGGCGTCGGCGCGATCAACTCCGGCACCGTGGACCTGACTCAAACCGGGGGCCGGCTTTCCGGGACTTTCGGTAACGCGAACGAACTCGGCTTCGCGGCGGCGCTGGGGCTGCCGATAGCCGTCGCTTACCTGACCTTGCCGGGACGAGGCGCCCGCATCGCGGCGGGTGGAGCGACGCTGATCCTGCTCGCCACCCTCGTCCTCACCTTCTCGCGCGGCGCGATCATCGCCGCCGCGGTCGGCGCCGTCGTGGTGGCGCTCTGGCAGGTGCGGGGGTCGCGGCGGCGGGTGGCGATGGTGCTCGCGGCGGCGGCCGTAGCGGTGCTGATCGGCGGCGCGCTCTACGCGGTCTTCGAGCAGGAGCGACGCGACGTCAGCTTCGACTCGGTCTCCCCGGCCCTGCGGGGGCTCGACCAGCGCGACCTCAGCGGCTGGGACAGCCGGGCGCTGGGGCCAATTCCAAACGGTCCCTCGACGCTCTCCAACCAGGGCGCGGCGATCGCGGTGCGGGCGAATCGCGCCGACGAGGGGGCGAGCTTCCGCTGGGGCGAAGCAAGTGCCGGCGACACCTACACGCTGCGCTTCCGGGCGCGGGCGAATCGCGACGGGCTCCCCTTCGACTACTCCCTGGGCGACAGCCTGCACGAGGCGCGGGGGCCGGTCGCGGCCGCGAAGCTGGATCGCCGCTGGCGCCCATTCAGGCTCGAGTGGAGTCCGGCCCAGCGGTCCGCTCACGCTTCCCTCTATCTCTGGGCGGGAGCGGCCCCGGCGTCGATCTCGCTCGCGGACGTCGAGGTAATCGTCCGGGAGCCCGGGGCGCCGCCGCGCGCGATCGCCGTGCCCGACCAGCTCGAGGGCTCGCTCTACGACCGCCTCAGCTCCAAATCCACGCGCGAAGAAGGCCGCTACATCGACTCGCGCCTGGATGCCGCTCGCCTCGCCTGGCGCGCCTTCCGCGCCGAGCCATTGCGCGGGATCGGCTGGAGCAGCTTCCCGGACTACTCGGAGGCCCACCTCGACTACGGCCAGCTCGCCGCCCACAACCAGTACCTGGCGATCGCGGCGGAGCTCGGCCTCGTCGGGCTGGGGCTGCTCGGGTTGCTGATCGCCGCCGTCGTCCTCGGCGTCAGGAGAAGCGGGCCGAGCCGGGCCGAGGCCGCCGCGATCGGCGTCCTCGCGGCCGCCGCCGCGGGCCTCGTCTTCGTCGAGGCGCTGCCGGTCCCGCAGCTCTCGATCTCGATCGCGATCGCGGCGGCGATCGTCTGCGGGCGCCGGCGCGGCGGCGAAGGCGCGAGCTAGGCCTTGGCGGCGCTGAGGTGGTGCTCGACGGTGCGGCGCAGGCCGGTGTCGAAGTCGACCGAGGGCTCGTAGCCGAGCTGCTCGCGGGCTCGCGTGATGTCCGCCAGCGAGTGCTTGACGTCGCCCGGCCGCGGCTCGAGGTGAGCGGCCTGGACGTCGGTGCCGATGATCCCGCGCAACTGCTCGAGCAGGTGATTGAGGCTGATGCGATCGCCGCAGGCGATGTTGAAGGTCTTGCCGGAGGCACCCTCGGCCTCGGCGGCCAGCAGGTTGGCGGCGATCACGTTGTCGATGTAGGTGAAGTCCCGTGACTGCTCGCCGTCGCCGTAGACGACCGGCGACTCCCGCTCGATCAGGGCGGTGATGAAGCGGGGGATGACCGCGGCGTACTGGGAGAGCGGGTCCTGGCCCGGGCCGAAGACGTTGAAGTAGCGCAACGCCACCGTCTCCAGGCCGTAGACCTCGGAGAAGCTGCGGCAGAAGCCCTCGCTGGCCAGCTTCGCGACCGCGTACGGGGCGATCGGCATCGGCGCCCGGTCCTCCTGCTTGGGCAGGGTCCGGTCGGAGCCGTAGATCGAGGAAGAGGAGGCGTAGACGACCCGGCGCACGCCGCTGTCGCGGGAGGCGAGCAGGATGTTGAGGGTGCCGATCACGTTCACCGCGTGGCTGGTCAGCGGGTCCTGAATCGATCGCGGCACCGACGGCAGGGCGGCCTGATGGAAGACGACCTCGCAACCCTGGACCGCGTTGTGGGCCCGCTCGTAGCTCTGGATGTCGCCCTCGACGAGCTCGACGGAATCGCCGAGCGGAGTGAGGTTGGCGCGGGCGCCGGTGGAGAAGTTGTCGAGGACGCGCACTTCGTGGCCGTCGCCGAGCAGGCGGGACGCCAGGTGCGAACCGATGAATCCGGCGCCGCCGGTGACCAGAGCCTTCATGGCGCGCAACGATAACCACCAGGCGCTCGAGGCCGCGACACGGTTGCACCTGGCAGAATCAGCGCCGATGATCTCGGGAGGGGCGCCAGGGGCGGGAGAGGCAACCGCGACGGATCCAGCCTGGCTGGGCGATCTTCTCGTCGATCCCGGCAGCGGCGAGGCGCTGCGGATCGACGCCGAGGGGGCGCACTCGGCGAGCGGGCTCGTCGCCCCCCGCAGCGGCGGGCTGCTCCGCTTCGTCGACTCGGACTCCTACGCGCGGAGCTTCGGCAAGGAGTGGAACTGGTTCTCCAAGACCCAGCTCGACCGGCCCGCCGACGGCCAGACGGAGTCACGGGAGACCTTCGCCGCGAAGACCGGCTTCAGGCCCGAGGACCTCGCCGGCAAGACGGTCCTCGACGTCGGCTGCGGGATGGGCCGCTTCGCCGAGGTCGCCGCCTCCTACGGCGCCAACATCGTCGGCGTCGACCTCTCCGTCGCCGCCGAGGCGGCGCAGCGCAACCTCGGCGACCGTCCCAACACCGCCTTCCTCCAGGCCGACGTCTTCAAGCTCCCGCTTCGGCCCGAATCGTTCGACCTGATCTACTCGCTCGGCGTCCTCCACCACACCCCGGACACGCGGGCGGCGTTCGCCCAGCTGCCGCGCCTACTGCGCCCCGGCGGCCGGATCGCGATCTGGGTCTACTCGAGCCTGCGCAAGGTGCGGTACCTCTCCTCCGACGCCTACCGGCACCTGACCAGCAAAATGGACGAGGAGCGCCTGCTCAAGCTCTGCAAGGTGGCCGTCCCGCTTGGCCGCCTCTACCGCACCCGGGCGGGGAAGTACCTGACGCCGCTGCTGCCCGTCTCCCATCACCCCGACCCCGAGTGGCGCGTGCTCGACACCTTCGATTGGTACGCGCCGAAGTACCAGTGGAAGCACGACTGGGCCGAAGTCGAAGGGTGGTTCGAGCAGGCCGGCCTCGAGGACATCCGCCGGCACGAGTTCGAGATCGCCGTCTCCGGTCGCCGGCCGAGCTGAGCCCGGCCTAGCCGGCTTTGAAGGCGTAGTACGCCGGCTTCTTCTTGCCCTTGTAGGTGAGCAGCCCGCGGTTGACCTCGGTGCCCTCGCCGTCGGGCGCTTCGTCATGGAGCTGAAACCAGCCCAGGGTGTAGACGCGGCTCCAGTCGCGCGTGATCCCGAAGCCGGCCCGCAGCCAACTCGCCGCGGTCCGCTTCGTCACCCAGTAGTTGAACTCGGTATTGGCGTGATCGGTCGGGACGAAGTACTCGGAGAGGAAGAGGCCGATCTCGTGCGGGTTGCGCCCGGCCCGCGAGAGGTACTGGTCGATGTACTGGACGACGACGTCGAGATCGCAGAAATCCGCGACTCCGCTGCTTTCGTTGATCAGGCCCGTGCCCAGGTCGGGTCGTCGGTAGCCAAGCGGGTTCTGGCCGTAGAGATCCATTCTGGGCGGTCTCCCGTTGGCCAGCCGCAGCGCTTTGATGAAGGCCAGCGGCTTGATGTCGCCGCCGCTGAAGGTGTTGCCGCCGATCACCAGGTTCGCCGGGTTGACCGCCTTGAGCGCGACGTAGGAGGCGTCGAGGATTTCGGCGTAGAGCTGGGGGCCGCGACTCTGGTACGGGGTGAGCTCGAGCCCTCGAGCCCTCGCGAGCGGCATGAAGTTCGCCTTGCGGGTGGGCTCCCCCCAGATCTGCCAGTGGTGGACCTCCGGCCAGCGCTTGGCCGCCGCGGTCATGAAGTCGGCGTAGTCCTGTGGGTCTTTCGGTGCCCAGCGCCAGGGCCGGCCGCCGTTGGCCCAGCCGGGCGCTCCGGCGACGAGGAGCACGACCTGGATGCCGTGGGCACGCGCGTTGGCGATCGCCTCGTCGACCGCCGGCGTCCACTGGTAGGCCGGGTCGGTGGGGTCGGTGGGGTCGGTGGGCCTGGCCGACGCGATCCGCGACCAGTTGATCGTTATCTCGTAGAGGCCGGCGCCGAGGTCGGCGTAGGTGTCGAAGGCGGCGGCGTCGGTGGGCCCCCAGATCAACTTGTGGGTCGAGACTTCGGCGCTGGCGGTCCCACGAGAGGCGAGCAGTGCGAAAAGGACCAGAAGTGGGAAGAGGGCGCAACGAATGGGACGCTTTAGAGTTCTGGAGTTCAACGGTTGCGACATGCCTTCCTTTTCAATTACAGAGATCACCCCCCGCGGCCGACCGAGCTCGGCGATGGTACTGGCCGGGCTCGTCGTCCTCGTAACCCTTATCGGGCTCGCGAGTTCCGGCCCGGCGACGGCGGCGGACGAAGTGCACTTCGACCCGGACAGCCCGGCGGGCAAGGAGTACGCGCTGCCGCTCGATCAGGCTCGCGAGGAAGCGACCGGCGGCGGCAAGGCGGACGAGGACTCGGCGGCCGGGGCGCCGCTGTTCGGGGCCGGAGTCTCCCCGCCCGGGGCCGGTGTCTCACCACCCGGCTCCGCGAGCACCCGCGTCCCCAATCCGGGTGGCGAACAGGCCGGCGGGCGGGGAGCGAACCGCGAAGCGGACAACCCGGGCCGGCGGGGAGCGGCCGCGGGCCCGGCGGCGATCGTGCGGATCGCCGAGGCCGGAGACGGATACTCGCTGACGAGCGGAGCGGCGCTGGTGGCCGCGATCGTGCTCGTCGGCGGCGCCCTGGGACTGGCCCTCAGGGCCCTGCAGCGGCGCGCCCTGCCGGACTAGGAGCGCTGGGGTTAGGAAACCCGCGTGCCGAGAAAGCGCTGGGTCCCAGCGTTAGGCACGTGGTACACAGCGTCGGTTTGACGAACCCGCGCATTGCTGCGCAGCTGGTCATAGGAGCCAGCCGATGCCGCGACCTTGGTTCCCCGGAGGGCGACCCACTTGCCCGAATGCCGCTTCGCAATGCTTTTCGAGATTGGTCCTCGTGAGACGGTCTTCTTCAACTTCATTCCTCTCAGCGTGGAACGACCGATCGACAGTATTTCATAGCTTCCCGCGTACCGGTCCAGGAAACCTCCATGCCTCCGCTCAATATCCCCTATGAACCCGGCGCCGTGCCGCAAGTGACCGTCCGTCTGGGGTGTGGCAATGGCGAGCTGACGCGGGTAGGGACCGTCGACAGCGGATCTTCTCGGAGTCTGTTCCCCCGAATGTTCGCGCCGGAGCTAGGGCTGTCAGACGACGATCTCGTCCTCTCCAAGACGCACGGCGAACCTGCTATCGGGGACAACTTCGAGCTTTGGGAAGCGCAAGGCATCGCTTTCAACGGCCAGATCGTGCTTCCCGATCCCGGCGAGGGGGACTTTGTTGCCTGGGGACCAATGTTTTCGATGGATCTTGTATTCGCCGAGACCGACACCCTGCTTCTCGGCCAAAGCGACTTCTTCGCCGCTTTCGATGTGAAGTTTTTGAAGCAGGGCGAGGACGCCCTGCTGGAGATTTGCGAGCGCCCTAGCCCGTTCGGGGGTCCAGGTAATTATCCCTTGACAGGGGGTAAGAATTCTGGTTGAGTAGCGGCATGCCGCCCGTTGACCGCACCAATCCCGTCCGCGCTAAGTCATCCGACTCGCGTTATTCGGTGATGGAGTTCATGCGGGAGTTCCCCGACGACGAGGCTTGCCTGCGCTGGCTCTGGCAGACGCGCTGCGCCGTTGACGAGGAGGGCAAGCGTGCGTTCTGCCCGAAGTGCGAACTAGATCGACCCTTCCACCGCGTGAGTGGCCGACCGGCCTGGGACTGCGACTACTGCGGGTATCACCTGCACCCGACCGCTGACACGATCTTTCACAAGTCCTCGACTTCCCTCCAGCTTTGGTTCTACGCGATGTTCCTGGTCTCCCAGACCCGTTGTGGAGTCAGCGCGAAACAGCTAGAGCGAGAGATCGGCGTCACCTACAAGACGGCGTGGAGGATGCTCAACAAGATCCGCAACCAGTTAGCCGCTGTCAGGGGAAGTGGAGGCCGATGAGACGGCAATGGGTGGCAGGCCGCGCCAGGGCGACATTGCACGGATGCAACGCAAGGGAGATGACAGTCTCAGCGCAGCGGGAGGACGGTGGCGTAACAAGAAGACCACCGTCTTCGCGATGGTCGAGCGAGGGGGCCGGGTTCGCGCTGCCGTAGTCCCCGATCGTCGCCGGGAGACGTTGCAAGGCGAGATCGCCCAGCACGTCCTACCTGCTTCCACGATCTTTACTGACGAGTGGCCCGCTTACCACGGCCTTGCAGGCAGCTACCAGGGCCACCATCGGATCAGGCATTCCGAGAAGGTCTATGTCAGCGGCGACGTGCATACCCAGACCATCGAGGGATTCTTCGGGAACCTGAAGCGAGGGATCAGCGGGACCTATCACGCGGTCTCGACCAAATGGCTACAGGGCTACCTGAACGAGTATTCGTGGCGATACAACCGCCGAGATGATCAGCGGTCGATGTTCCTCTCGTTAGCGCTGCGTGCGGCCCGTTGAAGGGGGCCAGAAGTCCGGCCTAAGCCTTGGGTTTCTGGCCCTGGTTCTGGCCCCGCAGCGGGCCGGAAATTTTCTCGAAGTCGCGCAGGACGGCAGACCGTTTCCTGGCAGGAATCTTGAACCCGCTAGGCGTCTCGTCGGTCCGCTTGTCGGGGTTCGACGCCACTAGTGCTCATCGAGTTTGAGGCTGGCGTGAAGTAGCTCGGCCGCGTCGTCGGTGCGATCAACGTCCACAACCGCAGCGAAGCCTTCCAGCATTTTAAGAAGCTCCGTGCTGTGCTCGGACATGTCGGACCCGTCGTAAAGAATCAGGCTGTCGTCTTTCGTCCACTCGGCATGCTCGAAGAGGAACGCGCAGTGAGAAGCCTCTTTTCGGCTCACCCGTGGCTTGCCGGGATCAAACGGCATCTCCTGCAGGTAGTGCCAATCCCCGTTCATTACGGCATAGCTGACTTCGTGCTCCACCGAGACGCCCTCAACGTCAAGCTCAACTAGGAACTGCTTTTTGAAGCGGTGGTCGTCTTCCATCGGCGCGCCCGCAGCTGCAAGGGCCTGACGACTCTTCTCCTGAAGGCTCATTGGCGAGGGTAGATCGGGCTCGCGCACAAGCCGTTCGTAAAGCTCGCGAGTCGTCTCCTCTAGGGGTCTCTCATCGGCATCTAGAAGAATGGTGCCGCCCTGCTCCAGGTAGAAGTCGCGCGAAGCCGTTGCGACAAGCTCACCAAGGAGATCGGAGGGAGTTCCGCACTCCCCTATTCCGACAGCCTCCGGATTCTTGATTGCCTCGCGCCAGTAGTGGACCCAGGCGCGGTAGGCATGGCTCCCGGTGATGCGATGGCGGACCTTTCTCAGGTCGATGTGACCGGCGTCGTTCTCGCCATCGAACCGGGCAACGATGCGCTCACCGTCGCAAGCGACGATGCCGACGTTATCCGGCTCATTGCGAGTCAGATCGTCAACGTACTTAGCGATGAAATAGGTGATCATGCGGCTGACCCTCCTGGTCCCCAAAGGGACCATTGAACGCTGGGGAGCGCTTCCCGATTGTTCCAAATCAGATCACCGAGCTTCGTTTGTCGCTCTAGAAGCCAGGAAACGACCAGATCCTCAGCGTCTTTCCAGAACTTAAGATTCGGCACCGAGGCAACTTCCCTGCAAATGTCTTTGAAAATGAAGCTCGGTAGGGCCTGAATACGGTTGACCCAGTCAAGGAGATGCTGGGCGTCGAGGGATTGGTCGAGCAGGATGCTGTTATTGACAGCGACGCCGCTGTTGTCGATCACGCAGCCGAGACTGTCGCGCGCTGCGTCGAGACGATCAGGCCCCTTCGGGTCGTTGGTGCCGAGCAGGGCGTGACCGTGGTCGAAGACGGCTACGCGGGGGACCGTGAACGCGGGGTCGCGACTGAGATTCGTGCGATTGCGGTCGCCGTTGGCGATCAAAACGTCGAACGCCACGACTCCGGCCGCGAGCCAAGGCTCTTGTTCGGCGAACTCAGAGGGAATGACCGGTGGCAGGGCTTTTCCCTCGAAACTCACATCAAGGGACAGGTAGTAGAGACGCTTGGACGCGTCCTCAGCCAGCACCCCTGAGGGCACCGGGAGACCGATGGTCTGCCCGAGGCGGGCGCAGATCATCTCGTTGGCAATCGTGAACTCCGAAGCGTCGTTCGTCTTGGCGATACCCCGGATCTCGGCGTCCACGGCGGCATTCATCCCGCCCCGATGCGCGTTGCCCAATTCGGTGATCCGATAGATCGACGCCATTACCCCTGCCCCCGGTTGACCCTTGGAAGAAGGCTCATTAAATCCCTTTCCGTTGTGCCAATGCGGCGTCGGGGGTGCTGAAGCTGCCGTAGACCGTCCCGCCCGGCTCCCAGGCGATCCCCGTCAGCAACTCCGCTGGGGACGCTTCAAGCGAGGCAGCGAGCTTGACCAGCGTGTCGATCCGAGGAATACGCAGCCCACGCTCTAGCTGACTGATCTCAGTGCGATGCACGGAGGCGCGCACACTGGTCTCGTCTTGGGATAGGCCAGCCTGTTTGCGGACCCTGACGAGGTTGTCCCCGAACTGGGCGGCGATATCAAAGCTCACGGGAGTTCAAGCCGATGGAAGTTGAGCGCGGGCCGCGTCGGGCGAACGTAGTCGCCTTCTCGCTTCACGAGGCCAGCCGCCAGAAGATCCACGATGGCCCCCCTGGCGCCGTCGCCTATCTCTTCGCGCAACTCGCGGGCCGTGAGTTCGCGGGGGTGTTCGTAGAGGACCAGTCCTAGAACTGCGCGCCGCGTTTGCGGCAGACTCCGGCCTTGCATGGGAAGTACCCCTTCCTGTGCCATGCCGGGGGCCGTTAGCGCGGCGCCCCGGCGCTTGTCATTTCAGACCGGGGAACGTAGCGCCATCAGGGGACGTTGTTTTGGCGCTCTAAAGCGGGAAAAAGATACCCCCTAAGAAGGGATACTTACCAGGGGTCCATAGGTCAGGGGGTTCCGCTCAGGTTTCTCCCCGCCTAGCGCTCACAACCCCGGATCGAATCCATCCCCGCGCCGCCGCGACAGCGGTCGCGGCCGGAGCCGCCGCGCAGGCGGTCGGAGCCGCGGTTGCCCTTGAGGACGTCGTTGCCGGCGCCACCCTTCAGCCGGTCGGGGCCGCCGCGTCCGAGCAGGCGGTCTCTGCCGGCGGCGCCGAAGACGCGGTCGGCCGCGGAGCCGGCGCCGGCGTAGTCATTGCCGGCTCCGGCGCAGATCAGATCCCTGCCGGCGAGCGCGACCACCGTGTCGTCACCGGCGAAGCTGGCGATGACGTCGCGGCCGCCGGTGCCGACCAGCGTGTCGTTGCCGGCGGTTCCGGCGATCGTCACCGGGACGCCGCGGCAGGTCGCCGGGGGCCCGACCACCAGGGTCGCCGTGGTGGCTCTGTTGTTGGCCGCGACCGGGTCTTTCTGGGCACCCTTGACCGAGGCGGTGTTGGAGATCGTGCCGACCTGGCGCGGGATGACGGTCAGCGTCACCAGCGGTGGGCCGGAGTAGTCGATGGTGGGCGGGTCGAGCGTGCCGAGCGCACAGCTGACCTTCTTGCCCTTGCGCACGCAGTGGCCCGCCGTCGTGGTGGCGGCGAGGAAGTCGACCCCCTTCGGGAGTTGGTCGGTGAAGGTGACGCCGGTCGCCGCGCCCGCTCCGAGATTTCGTACCTGGATCGTGTAGGTGAGAACCGTGCCGACGTTGACCGGGTCCGGGCTGTCGGACTTGGCGATGCTCAGATCGGCCGGTGGCGCCGGCGCCGCGCCGCCCACGCCGGCGAAGGCGAGGGCGGCGATGGCGACAACGGCGCAGAGCGACGCGCAGGACGCCGCCCGCCTGAGGTGGCTGTGGCTAGGCCGTCGCACCGGAGGCCCGCAGCTCCTTCTTCAGCTGAGCAGCAGCTTTCACGCAGCGCGAGAAGGGGGTGCCCTTCTCGCCTTTGACGTGCTTCTTGCTCATGCCTTTGCAGGCTTTACGGGCGCTGACCTTCTCGTTGTTGGCGGCCTTGGCCATCGCGGTCACGCACTGGCTGAAGGGAGTGCCCCGCTCGCCGGCGACGTGCTTCTTGCTCTGGTCCTGGCAGTGGACGCCGTAGGCTTTCGCCTTCTCAGGCAGTCCCGCCCCTGGGCCAGGAGTCCCGGGTGGCGGCGCCGGGGTGTACTTCGGGCCGTGGCCCTTGCCGGGATTGGTGGGCTGGGCCGCCAGCGCCATCGCCGGCGCCATCACCAGAGCGATTGCGCCGAGAATCGCCGCGATCTTGACCTGGAGCTTCATCGTGTTTCCTCCGATCGGTGCGCCCTTTGCAGGCGCGTTTTTGCTTCCGTGGAGATGAAACGAGCAGCGACGAGGCGCGTCAGGCCCTATCCGGAGGGACTCCTACGGATGTCCAGTTTCCGGTGCCACGGGGACCTCGCCCCCGCTTTGCTGCGGGGCGGCCTTGGCGGTCGGCGCGGCTTCGGGAGCGGGCGCCGGGGGTGGGGTTGGGGTTGGGGTTGGGCTCTTTGCGGGCGTCGAAGGAGGAGAAGGCTTGGCGGGATGAGAGGGCTTGGCCGGGTGTGCGGCGTGGCTCCTGCCCCCGGCGGAGCCGCCGCGGCCGCCTTTGTGCGCCGCCGCCGTCTGCTGACCGTGGGCGGAGGCACTCGGGAGCTGCTTCTCATGTCCCTTGCCCCGGGGGTGGGACGCGGAATCGCTTTGCGAGCTGGGAGGCGGCAGCCCAACCGTCTCCGTTGAGCCACCAACCGGGGGCGCCGCCCCGGCGGCCCCGGACTTCGCGGCCACACGCGACTTGCCGATGCCGCCGGGCCTCGCC
>JBAQZI010000079.1:0-12929 GCA_049790835.1 Solirubrobacterales bacterium | reverse complement strand
CAGGCTCGACATTTCGGCCCATCGGCGGGCTGTTCGCGGGGGTCATGCGGGCTCCACGGCGATGCGGGCGCCGCGCTTGGGGGCGAAGGTGATGGCGCGGCGGGTGACGCGCTCGTCGCCGCCGTGCTGGGGAATCAAGCTGACCTGGTCGAGGATGGCCTGGAGCACGATCTTCATCTCGAAGAGGGCGAAGCTGGCACCGAGGCAGCGGCGAACGCCGCCGCCGAAGGGGATCCACTGATAGGTGCCGGGCGGGTCGTCGAGGAAGCGCTCTGGGCGGAAGGCCTCGGGCTCCGGGTAGAGATCGGGGCGCCGGTGGAGCAGGTAGATGGAGGGGTTGATGCTGACGCCCGCCGGCAGCAGGCGGCCGCCGATCTCAAGCGGGGCGGTCAGGTGGCGACCGACCGCGGTAACGACCGGGCGCAGTCGCAGCGCCTCCTTGATCGTCGCCTCGAGGTAGGGGCTGGCGTCGCCTGAGCCGCGCCGCTCGTCGCGCAGCTTCCGCACCACGTCCGGGTGGCGGACCAGGCGCTCCAGGGTCCAGCTCAGCGCCGTCGCCGTCGTCTCGTGGCCGGCCAGCAGCAGGGTCATCAGCTCGTCGCGCAGCTCGCGGTCGGTCAGCGGCTGGCCGTCTTCGTCGCGGGCCTCCAGCAGCATCGAGAGGATGTCGTCATGGGCACCCGCGTCAGCCTGGTCGCGGCGGGCGCGGATCTCCTCGTAGACGACCCGGTCCGCCGCGGCGACGAGCTGGTTGAAGCGGCCCCAGGGACTGCGCGGCCGCGGGTTCTCGGAGCTGGTGATCTGCAAGGCGAGCAGGCGCAGCTGGCTGGCGGAGGCGTCGAGCAGGCGCCGCAGCGGTGTCCCGACCCGCTCGATCCGCTGCGCGTCCTCGAGCCCGAAGACGGTGCGCAGGATGATCTCGAGCGTGATCGCCTGCATCGAGGGGGCCGCGGCGAAGGAGGTGCCGTGGGGCCAGGCGGCGACGTGGCGCTCGGCGACCGCGCGCATCGTCTCGCCGTAGGCCTTCATCCGCTCGCCGTGGAAGGGCGGCAACATCAGCCGGCGCTGGCGCATGTGCTCGGCGCCGTCGAGCAACAGGACCGAGCGGTCGCCGAGCAGGGGCCGGAGGATGTCGTTGTTCTTGCCGGCGAGCAGCTGCGCGGGGTCCCCGGTGAAGACCGTCTTCACCGCCTCAGGGTCAGAGGTGATGACCATCGTGCGCTCCTTGGAGAGGCGCAGCGTGAAGTACTCGCCGAAGCGGCGCTCGCAGTCGACGAGGAAGGAGGTCGGCCGCAGGATGAAGCGTCCGAGCAGAAGCGGCCGCGGAATCGAGGGGCCGGGGGGCAAGGCGGGAGCCCCGGGCGGAAGGGCTGCGCTGCGCGGTTTGTTAACCGTCAATTCAATAGTGCCGGGATTTCTAGCAGCTATTGAACTGGCGGTCAATAGCGAATAGGCTGGGCCCGGATGGAGCTGACCCAGAAACGCCGGCTCAGCACCGACGCGCGGCGCGAGCAGCTGCTCGCCTCCGGCGCCCGCCTGCTCGCCCAGCGGCCCTACGACGAGGTCTCGATCGAGGAGATCGCGGGCGCCGCCGGAGTCTCCAAGGGCCTGCTCTACCACTACTTCCCCACTAAGAAGGAGTTCCTCATCGCCGCGCTGGAGCGCGGCCAGGATGAGCTGGCGGTGCTGACCGCGCCCGATCCGGACCTCCCCCCCGCCGAGCAGCTCGCCGCCAGCCTCGACCGCTTCCTCGACTTCGTCGAGGCCCACGAGGCCGCCTACGCGGCGATCTTCCGCAGCCGTGGTGGTGGCGACGCCGAGATCCAGGCGGCCCTGGAGGCCGGCCGCCAGCAGCGAATGGACGCGGTGATCGAGTCGCTCGCGTCCTGGGAGGCGGCACCGGCCAGCGTCGGGCGCACCCCCGCGCTGGAGACCGCCGTGCAGGGCTGGTTCTTCTTCGTCGAAGGCGCCGTGCTGCGCTGGCTCGAGCATCGCGACCTCGAGCGCGACGAGCTGCGTGAGCTGCTGGGCCTGGCCCTGATCGGCTCGCTGCGGGCGGCGGAGACGGTCGGCGACAAGAGCTGAGCAGCCAGAGGTGGCGTGCACCGAACACCTCGCCTGCCCGGTCTGCGGGGAGTGCCTCGACGATGTCGACGGCGGCGCTCGCTGTGCGCGAGGCCACGCCTTCGATTACGCACGGTCGGGGTATCTGAACCTGACGGACGCCGGCAAAGGACGCGGCCGCGTCGGCGATACCGCGGCGATGGTCGCGGCCCGGGCGGAGTTCCTCGCCGCGGGGCATTTCCAGCCGCTCGCGGATGCTGTCGCCGCCGCGGCGGCGACAGGAGACTCGGCCAAGGGCGCGATGGCGGAGATCGGCTCCGGCACCGGCTACTACCTCGCGGCCGCGGCAGAGCGCTTGCGGCGCGATGGCGCCGATCCGAGCTGCGCCTACGGCTTCGACCTCTCGAAGGCCGCAGCGGCACACGCCGCCCGGCACCACGGCGAGCTCAGGTTCGTCGTCGCCGACGCGGAAGTCGGGATCCCCTTGCGGGACTCCACCGTCGGCGTCGCCATCTCCGCCTTCGCCCCCCGCCCGGCCGCGGAGCTGGGCCGGGTGGTGCGGTCCGGCGGCGTGCTCGTCGTCGGCCTCGCCGGTCCCCGCCACCTCGAGCGCCTGCGCGACCAACTGGGGCTGATGGACGTCCACGACGACAAGCTGAGTCGACTCGGCCGGCGCCTCGCGCCCTGGTTCGAGCCCCTCGCCACGGAGGACGTCGAGTTCGGGCTTCGGCTCGGAGGCGAGGACACGCGCCGCCTGGTGCTGATGGGGCCGAACGCCCGGCACGACACCGAGCTCGGTGCGCTTGGTCCGCGGCACGAGGATGTCGCGTCGGTGATCGTGGCCCGCTACCGCCGCACGTAGGTCGCCGAGCCCGGCAGGTTGCAGGCCGCGGTCGCCCAGCGCGGCGGCCAGCCGCGCCGCCGCGCGCTCGACCTGGCGATCGCCGCCACCGCCAACGTCCGCCGTGTCCCCCTGCTGACCCACGACGGCAGGGATTTTCAGATCATCGAAGACCTGGTCGACATCCGAACCGCTTAGGACTACGGGGCCGAGCGGGCGCGGCGGATGAGCTGGGCCGCGAAGAAGAGGGCGAGGGCAGCGAAGCCGAGCTCCAGGGCGCGTTCGGGGACGTTGTTGGCGACGACGACGCCGACGAGGACGCCAAGCGGCGAGAGCACGCCGATGATCAGCGCCTCGCGCAGGCGGACGTTGCCATAGCCGTTCTGGCGATAGGCGCCGACCAGGGCGACGATCACGATCATCAGCAGCGAGGTCGACTCCGCCTCGACCTGGCTGAGGCCGAGGAAGATCGTCAGCGCCGGCACGAAGAGGACGCCGCCGCCGACGCCGACCAGGCCACCGGCGAGGCCACCGGCCACCGCGATCAGGATCGCCAGGATCTCGTTCACTTGAGGATCAGCCCGATCGCGATCGCGACCAGGAGGATCGCGAAGAGGTAGGAGACGGCGCGCTGCGGGATTCGCTGCTGGATCGCGGTCCCCATCACCACTCCGACGACGGCCGGGATCGCGAGCAGCAGACCGGTCTCGACGCGGACGTTGCCGTAGATGGCGCCGCCGGCGAGTGCCCCGAGCAGGCCGATGATGACGATCGCGGCGAGGCTGGTTCCGGTCGCGAGGCGCTCGCCGAAGCCGAACCAGAGGATCAGCAGCGGCACGATCACGGTGCCGCCGCCGACGCCGAAGAGGCCGCTGAAGATGCCGGCGAGGGTGCCGATCGCCGCCAACTTCAGGATCGAGTCCGAGGGCATCGACTCGGAGCGGGGCGGCATCCGGCGATACTAGATGCCGTGCCTCGCGAATCGCAGACGGGGGAGGGTTCCTGGGCCATGCTGCGGCCATTGCGGGCCGACCCCTCACGGGCGGCGATCCTGACCGACGTCGACGGCACCCTGGCGCCGATCGCCGCCCGGGCCGAGGAAGCGGCGGTGCCGGCAGCCGTGCGCGAGGTCCTGGCGCGGCTGAGCGAGCGCTACGGGCTGGTCGCCTGCGTCTCCGGCCGTCAGGCCGAGGAGGCGCGGCGGTTGGTCGGCCTCGACGGGATCGCCTACGCCGGCAACCACGGCCTGGAGCTG
Source organism: Solirubrobacterales bacterium (assembly GCA_049790835.1). Lineage (GTDB taxonomy): Bacteria > Actinomycetota > Thermoleophilia > Solirubrobacterales > 70-9 > VAYN01. The sequence continues at coordinate 8,769 of JBAQZI010000079.1, read as the reverse complement.
CTGCTGCCAGGCGATCAGTCGCCCCGCCCGGACCCCTCGCTGGCGGGACGCGAGACCGAGGCCGCCGACTTCGTCGCCGGGCTCGATCCCGAGACCCTGCGCGGGGCCGGGCTGCGGCTGGAGGACAAGGGACCGATCCAGGCGCTGCACTGGCGCGGCGCCGAGGACGAGGCACACGCCGAGGGCTGTGCCCACGAGATCGCCGTCGCGGCTGGCCAGGACGGGCTCGAACCACGCTGGGGCCGCAAGGTGCTGGAGCTGCGACCGGTTGGCGGCGGCGGCAAGGACGCCGCGGTTGCCTCGCTGCTGGCCGGGGGGCAGCTCAGCGCCGCCGTTTACGCCGGCGACGACCGCACCGACCTCGACGCCTTCCGCCGCCTCCGCGAGCTGGCCGAGTCGGGCGAGCTGGAGACCGCGGTCTGCGTCGGCATCGTCTCCCCGGAGGCGCCGCCGGAGCTGCCCGAGGAGTCCGGCCTGATCGTCGACGGGCCGGACGGTTGGCTGCAAATCCTCGAATGGCTGGGCGAGTAGCGAGTGCCTTATACGGACCTACTGCGCGTAACCGTTTTCGTCGCCGGGGCCGAGGCGACCGTGCTGGGGACGATCACGGCGATCGGCGCCAACCGCGACGGCGACGAGACCGCGATCCTGGTCGCCGTCGTCTGGTGGCTCGCCTCGCTGGCGATCGGCGTCTATCTCGGCCGCCCCGCCCGTGCCGCCGACGACGTCCGCGACGCGCTCTCCCGCGCCCGCACGGCCACCTCGCTGCCGCCGGAGTCGCCGGCCCGGATCGCCGCCGGCAGGCTCTGGCCGATCGTGGTGACGGCGATCGTCGCCGGCGGCCTCGGCCTCTTCTTCCCCGGTGTCGCCGTGATCGGCGCCGGCTATGCCCTGATCGTCTCGCTCGCCTGGCACACCCGCGAGGCCGCGGTGCTCGGCATCGAGCACCGCGACGGCGTCAAGTTCTACGTCGTCCCCACCTCCGCCCTGCGCCCGGTCGAGCTGGTCCGCACCCCGGGCCTGCGCAGTGACCGCCTCAGCCGTGCTTGATGACTTGACCCACCCCTGGTGGGGTCAAGTCATCGAGATAGGCCGGCGAGCTTCTTGAATTCGGCCCAGCCACGGGTGTTGGCGACGTCCGCCTTGGTCAGCCAGGCGCGGCGGGCGGTGGCGACGCCGTAGGCGATGTTGTCGAGGGTGTCGACGCCGTGGGCGTCGGTGTTGATGACGATCGTGGCGCCGGCGTCGACGGCGAGGCGGGCGTGGCGGTCGGAGAGGTCGCGGCGATTGGGGTTGCTGTTGATCTCGATCATCGTGCTGGTGCGGGCGGCGGCCTCGGCCACTGCCTCGACGTCGATCCCGTAGGGCTCGCGGCGGCCGATCAGGCGGCCCGTCAGGTGGCCGATGCAGTTGACCTGGGGGGTCTCGATCGCGGCGAGGACGCGCGCGGTCATCTCCCGCGGGGAGACCGAGAAGGAGGTGTGGACGCTGGCGACCACCCAGTCGAGCGCTTCGACCAGGTCGTCGGGGTAGTCGAGTGCGCCGTCGAGGCCGATGTTGATCTCCGAGCCCGCCAGCAGGCGGAAGCCTTTCTTCCCCTTGTTCCACTCACGGACCTCCTCGATCCGCTCCCAGAGCCGCTCGGCGGTGACGTGGTCGCCGAAGCCGTGGCTGGCCGAGTGGTCGGTGATCGCCATGTAGTCATAGCCGCGGTCGCGGCCGGCCTCGGCCATCTCCGCCAGCGTGTTGCGGCCATCGGAGAGGGTGGTGTGGGAGTGGAGATCGCCCTTGATGTCGTCGAGGGCGATCAGGTCCGGGAGCTTGCCCTCGCGCGCCGCCCTCAACTCGCCGCGGCCCTCGCGCAGCTCCGGCTCGATGTAGGCGTAGCCGAGGCGCTCGTACACGCCCTCCTCCGTCTCGCAGAGGTCGACCTTGCCGCTCTCGGTATCGGTGATGCCGTGCTCGGAGACGGAGAGGCCCCGTCCCACCGCCTCTTCCCGCAGCTGCACGTTGTGGGCCTTGGAGCCGGTGAAGTGCTGCAGCAGGTTGCCGAAGGCGGCCGGAGCGACGATCCGCAAGTCGACCGAGACGCCGTTGTGGGTCTGCGCCCGGACGCCGTTGGGGCCGGGGGTGCCGGCGGCGGCGATCAGCGGGTTCGCGACCAGCGCCGCGGAGAGCGCGGTCGGCTCCTCGGCGGTGGCGATGATGTCGATGTCTTTGCAGGTCTCGCCCCAGCGCCGGACCGAGCCGGCGATCTCGACCCGGTTCGCGGCCGGGTGCTCGCGCAGCGCCGCCGCCAGCTCCTCGGCGATCGGGCGCACCTTGGAGAGCAGCAGCCGGCCCGGGCCCTCGCCCGGCTCGCCGAGCCGCTCCAGCGAGGCGAGGACGTTTTCCTCTACTTTTCTCCCGAGCCCTTTCAGCTCACGAATTTGATGCGTCTCAGCTGCTTTCTTTAAATCCTGAATTGAGGCGATTTCGAGTTCGTCGTAGAGGCGGCGGGCGGTTTTCGTCCCCAGCCCCGGCACCCGCGTCACCTCGATCAGCGTCGTCGGGAACTTCGCCTTCAGCTTCACCGCGGCGGGGATCTCGCCGGTCTCCAGCAGCGCGTCGATCTTTTCCGCCAGCGTCTTGCCGACGCCGGGGATATCGGTCGCCTTCCCCTTGGCCGCCAGCTCGGCGACCGAGACCGGGCTCTCGCGGATCGCGTTGGCGGCGGTGCTGTAGGCCAGCACCCGGTATTTGACCGCGCCGTCGAGCTCGTAGAGGACTCCCAGCTCTTCCAGCGCGGCGGCGATCTCAGCGTTGGTCACGGCCTCCAAGTTATCCCCTCGCCGGGCTCGATCCTCCAGTCGGCACCCGCCCGCCGAATAGCATCGAGGTGATGCCCACTTCCGAGACCGGACCGGCCTGGCTGGTCCTCCCCACCTACAACGAGGCCGAGAACGTCGAGGCGTTCGTCGAGGCCGCGCGGGCGAAGCTGCCCACCACAGCGCGGGTGCTGATCGTCGACGACAGCTCGCCCGACGGGACCGGCGCGATCGCCGAGCGGCTGGCCGAGCGACACCAGAACGTCGAGGTCCTGCACCGCAAAGTCAAGGAAGGGCTGGGGCCCGCCTACATCGCCGGCTTCCGCCGCGCCCTCGCCGGCGGTGCCGGCCTGGTGCTCGAGATGGACTCCGACTTCTCCCACGACCCCGCCTACCTGCCGCGGCTGCTGGAGGCGGCGCGACGGGCCGACGTCGTGCTCGGCTCCCGTTACGTCCCCGGCGGCGGCGTCAGCGATTGGGGACCGCTGCGTAAAGCGATCAGTCGCGGCGGCAGCGCCTACGCGAAGCTGATCCTCGGCGTCGACGTGCAGGACTTGACCGGCGGCTTCAAGTGCTTCCACCGCGAGGTGCTCGAGGCGATCGACTTCGACTCGATCCAGGCCCGCGGCTACGCCTTCCAGGTGGAGATGACCTACCGCGCGATCAGAGCCGGGTTCACGGTGGCCGAGGTGCCGATCGTGTTTCGCGACCGCCGCGCCGGGGACTCCAAGATGGATCGTGCAATCGTCGCCGAGGCGGCTTGGCGGGTGCCGCTCCTGCGCTTCGGGCGGGGGGCGGGAAAATCCCTAAAAGCTGATCGGAAAGACGCGCTATACTTTCTGAAGTAATGCCCCTGAGAACCTCGATTCCGGGAGACGACCAGTGACTGGGAAACTGACCGACGTAACCGACGCCACCTTCAAAGCCGACGTGCTCGATGCCGACGGACCCGTTCTCGTCGACTTCTGGGCTCCCTGGTGCGGTCCCTGCCGCGTCGTCCACCCGGTCCTCGAGGAGATCGACGGCGAGCGCGACGATCTCAAGATCGTCAGCATCAACGTCGACGAGAACCAGCAGACCGCGGTCCAGTACGAGGTGCTCTCGATTCCGACGATGATCCTCTTCAAGGACGGCGCGATCGCCAAGAAAGTCATCGGGGCGATGCCCAAGCGCCGCCTCGAGGCCGAGCTGGAGCCGGCGCTCGCCTAGCGGCGGCGCCCCTCCCTCCCACTGAGATGCCGTTCGTAGAGGTCCACTGGTTCGAGGGCCGCAGCGACGAGCAGAAGGCGGAGATCGCGAAGCGGATCGAAGCGGCCCTGATCGACGTCGCCGGCGTCGTTCCCGAGCACTGCTGGGTGAAGTTCTCCGACTCGGCGAAGACCGACTTCATCATCGGCAAGCCGAGGGACTAGCGGGTGAGGTCGATCCTCAGGTCGCGGCCTTCGATCTGGGTGGCGGCGCCGTCGGTCGCGTCGTAGGTGACCGAGGTGGCTAGGACCTCGCCGGCAAGGTAGGGCTCGTGGGCGCGGGCGGCGGCTAGTAGGTCCTCGTCGCCGCCGAGGGTGAGGGCGATGCGGTCGGTGATGTCCAGGCCGGCCTCTTTGCGGGCGATCTGGACGGCGTGGACGATCTCGCGGGCGAGGCCCTCGCGGCGCAGCTCGTCGTCGAGCTCTAGCTGGAGGGCGACCGCATGGCCGGCCTCGGCTTCGACCTCGTAGCCGGCAAGTGGCTGCAGGGCGAGGGTGACCTCGTCGGGGCCGAGCGTGTGCTCGTCGCCCTCGATGTTGATCCCTACCTCTCCCCCGTCCGCCATCACCGCGGCGACGTGGGCGGCGTCGAGGGCCTCCACGGCGGCCGCGACCTGGGGCATGCGCTTGCCGAAGCGGGGGCCGAGGGCGCGGTAGTTGGGCTTCGCCGTGTAGCTGACCAGCTCGCCCTCGTCGGTGACGAAGTCGAGCTCCTTGACGTTGAGCTCGGCGGTGACCAGGTCGGCGCGAGCTTCGATCGCCTCGCGCTCGGCGTCATTGGCGACGATCACCGCCCGGCGCAGCGGCTGGCGCACTTTGGCCTTGGCCTGGGAGCGGGCGGCGCGTCCGAGTTCGACCGTAAGGCGCACGGCCTCCATCGCCGCCTCCAGCGCCGGGTCGGCCAGGGCCGCCTCCACGGCGGGGTAATCGCGCAGGTGGACCGAGTCCGGCGTCTCGCCGGTCTGCCCGAGGGTGCCGCCGGCGAGGTTGAGGTGGATCTCGTCAGCGAGGAAGGGAGTGAAGGGAGCGAGCAGCGCCGCCGTCTCCAGCAGGCAGTGGCGCAGGGTGGCGAAGGCGGCGCGGTCGCCGTCCCAGAAACGCCGGCGCGAGAGCCGCACATACCAGTTGGAGAGCTCCTCGACGTACTCGGCGATCGCCCGCCCGGCGGCGGTGCAGTCGAACTCCTCCATGCGCTCGCGCACCGTCGCCGTCGTCGCCTGCAGGCGCGAGAGCGCCCAGCGGTCGAGGTCGTCGGCAGTCCGCGGTTCCTTATCCACGTCATTCGTGGATAAGGAACCGCGGAACGGATCGGCGGCGAAATCGGCCGGGCCGAGGTTCTCGGCGTTCGCGTAGAGGACCCAGAAGGAGTAGGTGTTCCAGAGGGTGAGCAGGAACTGGCGCACCGACTCGCCCACCGTCTCGACCGAGAAGCGGTAGCCCGACCAGGGCTGCTGGGCGGTCAGGTAGTACCAGCGGAAGGCGTCGGCGCCGTGGGCGGCGAGCACGTCCCAGGGGTCGACGACGTTGCCGCTGCTCTTCGACATCTTTTGGCCCTCGCGGTCCTGGATCAGGCCGAGGCAGACGCAGTTGCGGTAGCTGGACTCGCCGAAGAGCAGGGTCGACTCGGCCAGCAGCGTGTAGAACCAGCCGCGGGTCTGGTCGATCGCCTCGCAGATGTAGTCGGCCGGGAAGCGCTCCTCGAACTCCGCCTCGTTCTCGAACGGGTAGTGGAACTGGGCGAAGGGCATCGCGCCGCTGTCGTACCAGGTGTCGATCACCGACTCGACCCGCCGCATCTCGCTGCCGCACTGCTCGCAGTCGACGGTGACCTCGTCGATGTAGGGCCGGTGCAGGTCGGCGGGCACGTCGCCGCCGGAGCGCTCGCGCAGCTCGGCGACCGAGCCGGCGCAGAAGCGGCCGTCGCAGTCCTCCCCCTGGCACTCCCAGATCGGCAGCGGCGTGCCCCAGTAGCGGTCGCGCGAGAGCGCCCAGTCGACGTTGCCCTCCAGCCATTTGCCGAAGCGCCCGTGCTTGATGTGCTCGGGGTGCCAGCCGATCGCCTCGTTGTTGGCGAGCAGCTGCTCGCGTGCCTGCGAGGTGGCCACGTACCAGCTCGACTTGGCGTAGTAGAGGAGCGGCGTGCCGCAGCGCCAGCAGTGCGGGTAGGCGTGCTCGTAGGACTGCTGGCGGAAGAGCAGGCCACGGCGCTCGAGGTCGGCGATCAGCGCCGCCGTCACCTCGGGATCCTTGACGAAGCGCCCGGCGAAGCCGCTGACGCGCTTGTCGAACTTGCCGTCGAGCCCGACCGGGTTGTAGAGGGTGGCGGCCTCGGTCGGGTCGAAGAGCCCGTTGGCGGCGGCGACCGCGTAGTCGTCCTCGCCGAAGGCGGGAGCGATGTGAACGAGGCCCGTCCCGTCCTCGGTCGTAACGAAGTCCCCGGCGAGCACACTAAACGCGGGCCGATGGGCCGATATGTCGCCCATGGCGCGACTTTTCGGCCCATCGGCGGCGGGGCCGCCGTCGGCGAGCTCGAAGACCGGGCCGCGGTAGCGACGGCCGACGAGGTCGGCGCCGGGGAAGCGATCGACGATCTCCGCTCCCTCGCCCAGCACCTTCGCGACCAGCGGCTCGGCCAGGACCAGGGTCTCCTCGCCGACGAGCGCCCGCACGTAGGTGACGTCCGGCGCGACGGCGACGGCGACGTTGCCGGGCAGGGTCCACGGCGTCGTCGTCCAGACCAGCAGCGACTCCTCCGCATCCTCGCCGTCCTCGCCGAGCAGCGGGAAGCGCACGTATATGGAGGGGTCCTCGACGTCCTTGTATCCCTGCGCGACCTCGTGCGAGGAGAGCGCGGTGCCGCAGCGCGGGCAGTAGGGGACGACCTTGTGGCCCTCGTAGAGGCGATCGTCGTCCCAGAGCTTGCGCAGCGACCACCAGACCGACTCGATGTAGTCGTCCTCGAGCGTGACGTAGGGGTTGTCGAGGTCGATCCAGAAGCCGATCCGTTCGGTCAGCCGGTCCCACTCCTCGACGTACTCGAAGACGGATTCGCGGCAACGCTGGTTGAACTCGGCGATCCCGAGCTCCTCGATCTCCTGCTTGGAGGCGATCCCGAGCTGCTTTTCGACCTCGAGCTCGACCGGCAGCCCGTGGCAGTCCCAGCCGGCCTTGCGCGGCACCCGGTAGCCGCACATCGTCTTGTAGCGCGGGTAGACGTCCTTGAAGGCGCGGGCGAGGACGTGGTGGGAGCCGGGGCGGCCGTTGGCGGTCGGCGGGCCCTCGTAGAAGCTCCAGACCTCGGCCTCGGAGCGGTTGGCCAGCGAGCGCTCGAAGACGTCGCCGTCGCGCCAGCGCTCCAGCACCCGCTCCTCCAGCTCGGGGAAGGACTGCTTGGGATCGACTGGCTTGAATCCGGGCACGAACAGCGGATTCTAGGAGGGGCCAGTCGCTCCGAGGGGCGCGGGGCTCACCAGACGAGGATGAACTCGGCCGGGTCCTGCGGATTCGCGTAGGCGGGAAGGACCAGGCCCGCGTCCATGCGGCTGGCGGTGAAGACCGGCATCACTTCGCGGCGGCTGACCTCGCGGCGGCCGACGCCGGGGATGTCGAGGGCGAGCTTCAGCTTCATCAGCGGCATCTCGTTGACGGTGGTGTGCGAGTTGCCGACCGCGAGGATGGTCGCGCTTCCCTTGATCCCGTTCTGGAAGATCCAGTCCTGGTGGGCGGCCTTGGCCCGAGCGTGGCGCGCGTACCAGGCGAGCCCGGCGGCGACGAGGACGAAGATCGCCCCGGTCGAAGCCACGATCAGCGACGTTTCGGCGTCGGCGCCGAGCAGCGCCGGCCCGATGCACATCGCCAGGCCGAGCAGCCCGAAGAGGCCGATCAGGAAGATGCCGGTGCGGTTGATCCGCATCGCTACTCCCCACACTCCCGAGCGATCCGCTCGGCGACCTCGACGGTCGCCTCGCAGAGCGCGGCGAGGCCGTCGGCCCCGGGATCGTCCTCCTCGACGCTGCCGAGCAGGACCCCGTAGGCAAGCTCGAAGGAGAAGTCGGCCGGGGGCTTGGTCGCCAGGTAGTCGACCAGGGCCGGCGAGAACAGCTGCCGCATCCAGTTCGGATCCTGGTAGGGACTGGTGCTGACCGCGTAGCGCTGGTTCAGCACGGTGCTCTCGGTCCAGAGCTTCGAGTAGCGCGCCTCGAAGCCGTAGAACTCGTCGTCGCGGGTGCTGCGCCCCTTGCGGATGCAGAAGAGGCGAGGGACGAACGCGGTCGAGCCGGGGACCTCGGCCAGGGCGACGTTGAAGCGGAAGGTCTTGTTGCGGGTGTAAGCGAGGTGGCCGACCACCCCGTCGGTCTCACCGCCGAGGCGGCCGCGGGCGGCGGGCTCAACCTGGCAGTGCTTGGACTCGACCAGCAGGGGCGTCAGGGCGCCGAGCCCGAGCGCCGGCAGCGGTTCGAGCCCGCGCTCAGCGGCGAAGGCGGCGAAAGTCGCGTCGAGGTCGGCCACTGGTGCGCGAGCCTAGCCCGCAAGCGCGAGGTACGCTCAGCCGCGATGTCCCGCTACGACCTCAACGGCAAGGTGGCGCTCGTCACCGGCGGCGCGCGGGGGATCGGCTTCGAGGCGGCGCGGCAGCTGCACCTGCGCGGTGCCTCGGTGGCGGTGCTGGACCTCAGCGCCGAGCAGGCGCGCGAGGCGGCCGAGCGGATCGGCCC
>JBAQZI010000078.1:0-13417 GCA_049790835.1 Solirubrobacterales bacterium | reverse complement strand
GCCTGGCGCCGTCTGCTCAACCGTCGACCTCACCGGCAAGGACGCCGAGGGCCCGCTCTTCCCCCTCGTCGGCGGGCGTTTCGGGGTCGTCGCTTGCCTTGACGTCGGGATGGATGCCGTGGCTGCGCGCCAGGTTGACCCCATCGGGGGTGAAGTACTCGCCGACGGTCAGCTTCAGGGCGCCGCCGTTGGAGAGCCCTTTCTCCTCCTGGAAGACCCCCTTGCCGTAGGAGCGGGCGCCGACCACCGGCGCGCCAGCGTTGTCGGCGAGGGCAGCGGCGAGGATCTCCGCCGCGGAGGCCGTGCCGTGGTCGATGAGGACGGCGATCGGCCCTTTGGGCAGGGTGCCGCCGAGGGTCTTGTGGACGCTGGAGCCCTGGGTGCGGGACTCGGTCGAGACGACGACCTCGCCCTCGGGCAGGAAGAGGCCGGCGCTCAGCACCGCCTCGTCGAGCAGGCCACCAGGATTGCCGCGCAGGTCGAGCAGGATCCCCTCCGCGCCTTCGCGCCGCACCTTGCGGACCGCGTTGGCGAGCAGGGCGTGGACTCCTTCGCTGAAGCTGAGCACGCGGACGTATCCGAGCTTGCGCCCATCGACCTTCTCGATCCCGCTGCTGACGTTCGGCAGCGCCACCTCGGCTCGCACCAGGTGGACCTGGCGAACCCTGCCGCTCCTGGCGTCGCGGACGCCGATCGTCACCTCGGTCCCTTCCGGCCCCTTGATCTTGCTGGTCGCCTCGTTGCTGCTCTCGCCGGCGATCGAGTCGCCGTTGACGGAGACGATCGTGTCGCCGACCTCGATCCCGGCCTTCTCCGCGGGCGAGCCATGGAAGACCTGAACCGCGCGCAGCCCGCGCTCGACCGGCACGACGGAGATGCCGACGCCGGAGAAGCGCCCTTCGATCGCCTGGTTGAAGCTCTCGAGGCTTTCCGGCGAGAAGTATTCGGTGAAGCGATCGCCGTGGCGCTGGCGCAGCTCCCGCACCATGCCCTGCAGCGAGGAGTTGCTGAGCTCGGTGTCGCCGACCGAGCGGAAGTAGTTGTCTTCGAGCAGCAGCGCCGCTTCGGCGGTCAGCCCCGCCGGCGTGCCGACGAAGGGATCGCGCAGGAACTCCGGCAACTTGGCCGGATGCCCGCCGAGCCAGAGGCCGGCACAGAGGCAGGCGACCAGCGCCACGGCGTAAGCCACCGCGCCCCGAGCTTTCACGCCGGCCTCAGACCTTGAGGAAGCGACGCAGGGTGATGCCGGAGCCGATCGTCGAGACGATCACCGCGGCCGCGAAGAGGATCGCGACCAGGGCCGGGAAGGAGAGGGTGCTGTCGTTCTGCGCCGCCAGGAACGAGAAGGAGTCGCTGAGCGGGTCGACGACGGTGAGCTTGCCGAGCCACAGGATCAGTATGGCCACCAGGCCGCCGACGAAGCCGACCACGACCCCCTCGATCATGAACGGCCAGCGGATGAACCAGCGGGTCGCGCCGACCAGGCGCATCACCTCAACCTCGCGGCGACGGGTGTAGATCGAGAGCCGGATCGTGTTGCCGACCAGCATCAGCGAGGCGGCGATCAGCAGCGCCGTCATCACCGTCAGCACGATCTTCAGGGCGCTGGTCACCTCCTCGATCTGCTGCGAGGCCTGCTGGCGGTCGAAGATGTTGTTGACGATCGGCGAGATCGGCTGCGCTTTGCCGTTGGCGCCGGTCGGCATGATTGCCTCGCGAATGCCCGGCAGGTTGGCGGCGTCGTCGGCCTTGATCTCGAAGCTGGCGGGCAGCGGGTTGGTGTTGAGCTGCTCGACGATCGATTTGTCCTTGAGTTCGCCGCGCAGCGTCTTCAGCGCTTCGGCCTTGCTGATGTAGGTGACCGAGACGACATGCGGGATGCCCGTCAAATCAGTCTTCAGGGCGGCGGTTTCGGCCGGCGTAGCGTCGTCGAAGAGGCCCACCTGGATGTTGAGCTCGCTGCGGATCTGCTCGCTCTTGGCCTGGGTGGTCTGGAAGATCGGGATCAGGACGCCGAGCAGGATCACGGTCACGACCGTGGTCACGACCGCGGCCAGCGTCGGCGCGCCGTTGCGGCGCAGGGCGCGCAGCGCCTCCTGCAGGAAGAAGACGAGCCGTCCCATCAGAGCAGCGACCCCTGGTCGTGGCCGTTGGTCTGGCCCTCGCCTTCGGCCCCTACCCCCATCTCGGCCCGCATCCGCAGGCCGAACTCGGTCGTCGACTCCTCGGTGTAGCCGCCGCTGACCTCGTCGCGGACGACGCGGCCCTCATAGAGCTCGACGACGCGGCGCTGCATGCTGTCGACCATCTCGCGGTCGTGGGTGACGACGAGGACGGTCGTGCCGGCCTTGTTGATCCGGTAGAGCAGCTGCATGATCCCGATCGAGGTGACCGGGTCGAGGTTGCCGCTGGGCTCGTCGGCGAGCAGCAGCGGCGGGTGGTTGACGAAGGCGCGGGCGACGGAGACGCGCTGCTGCTCGCCGCCGGAGAGCTGGTCCGGGTAGCTGTTGAGCTTGGTCGAGAGGCCGACCAGGCGCAGCGTCTGCGGCACCTGCTCGCGGATTTCGGCGCGGCTGGCGCCGATCACCTGCAGCGCGTAGGCGACGTTGTCGTAGACGGTGCGGTCGGGCAGCAGCTTGAAGTCCTGGAAGACGGTGCCGATGTTGCGCCGCAGCTGCGGGATCTTCTTCTCCGGCAGGGCGCCGATGTCGCGGCCGGCGATCTTGACGGCGCCCTCGGTGGCCGAGAGCTCGCGGATCAGCATCTTGATCAGGGTCGACTTGCCGCATCCCGTCGGGCCGACGAGGAAGACGAACTCACCGCGGCCGATCGCCAGGCTGACCCGGTCGAGCGCCATGTGGCCACCCGGGTAGACCTTGGTGACGTCGCTGAGCTCGATGATCGGCGCCCGGCGGCCAGCGGGCCGGCGGGGCTGCTCGTCGCGGGTTTGTCTCTTCTTTGATCTGGCCATGCGGGAGGTGGGTTCGGCGGGCACATGGTGACTCCTTCGACCCTTCCACCACGCAAGACCGCGCCCACCGCATATTAGCCAGATCTAAGCTCTTTATGAGCGAGTGCTTATTTTCGGCTGTGAACGCCCAGGCAGCCTGGGTCAGCCGATCGCGACCATGCGCTCGATCGGGATCCGCGCCCGCTCGGCGACCGCGGCCGGGACGCTGACCTCGAACTTCATCTCAAGCAGCGAGTCGCGCAGCTTCGGCAACGTGATCATCTTCATGTATTTGCAGGTGGCCATCCGGTTGGCCTCGATCAGGTTGGCTCCGGGAGCCGCCTGCTGCAGCGGGTAGAGCATCCCGTTCTCGGTGGCGACGACGAAGCTGCCCTCGGGGTTGGCTTCGACGTGCTCGAGCATCCCCGAGGTGGAGAGCATGTGAACCCCGTCGGCCTCGATGTCGCCGGAGGCGACGTACTCCATCGCCTGGGTCGAGCAGCCGCACTCGGGGTGGATCAGGAACTCGGCCTCGGGGTTCTCGGCCCGGGTGCGGGCGATGTCGTCGGGCCGAATGCCGGCATGGACGTGGCACTCGCCGTCCCAGATGTGGAAGCGACCGCGCCGCTCCGGTTCGTCGATCAGCCCGGTCTCGCGCTCGACGAAGGCGCCGAGCCACATGTCGGGGCCGAAGAGGATCTCGGTATCGGGCCCGTGCTCAGCCCAGATCTGCTCGACCACGCCGACCGCGTTGGAGGAGGTGCAGCAGTAGTCGGTCTCGGCCTTGACCTCGGCCGAGGTGTTGACGTACATCACCACCAGCGCCTCCGGATACTCGGCCTTCCAGGCGCGCAGCTGGTCGGCGTCGATCGAGTCGGCGAGCGAGCAGCCGGCGTCGAGGTCGGGGATCAGGACGGTCTTCTCCGGCGAGAGGATCGAGGCGGTCTCGGCCATGAAGTGGACGCCGCAGAAGGCGATCGCCTCGGCGTCGGTGGCGGCCGCCTGGCGCGAGAGCCCGAGCGAGTCGCCCATGTGGTCGGCGACGTCCTGGATCTCCGGCAGCTCGTAGTTGTGGGCGAGGATGACCGCGTTTCGCTGGATCGCGAGCGCGCGAATCTCCTCGCTGAGCTCAGCGATCTGCTCCGGCGATAGGCCCGGTGCAAGCGTAGGTTGGATCGTCGGGAGCTCCTGCATGAGCCCTTCCTTTCCTGGATGTTCGCTGGGCGGGCGTGAGCCTCGGACCAGTCGAATGAACGTGAAAGAAGTCTACTGCGTGGAGCCTGCGGGGCCGGTGTTGGGAGGGTCCTGCGGGCGGGGCAAACTGGCTCCGTTCTCGGACCCTCCCAACACCGGCCTCACGGGGGCGGCACACTTCTCCCAATGCCCGAGTTGCCTGAGGTCGAGATCGTGGCGCGGCGGTTGAACGCCAGTTTGTCGGGAGCTGGCGTGGAATCGGCGCTGGCGCCGGGGATGAACGTGATGAAGACCTTTGATCCTGCCCTTGATGCGTTGGTGGGGCGCGAGGTGACTGCGGTGAGACGGGTCGGGAAGATGCCGGTGGTCGAGTTTGGTGACCTGGCGCTGTTGATCCACCTGATGTCGGCGGGGCGGCTGAAAGCGTTCGACAAACGGGCGACGCCGAAAGACCGGGCTTCGCGGGTGCTGGTGCGGCTGGCGGACGGGCGGGAGCTGCGGCTGCGGGAGTTCGGGACCAAGCAGCGGGCCTGGGCGAAGCTGCTGCCGGCCGACGCGGTGGCCGACGACGAGATGGTCAAGAGCCTCGGTCCCGAAGCCTGGCCCTCTCCGCCGCTCGAGGAGTTCGCGGCGGCGATCGCCCAGCCCCGCCACCTGCACCCACTGCTGCGCCATCAGAGAGACATCGCCGGCATCGGCCGCTCCTGGGTCGACGAGATCCTCTGGGAGGCCCGGCTCTCGCCCTTCAGGAAGGGCTCGGAGCTAGGCGACGAGGAGGTCGAGCGGCTGCATGGCTCCCTCCACGTCCTCGGGGACGCCATCGACCACTACGAGGAGACGATCGGCCCCGAGGTCCCCGACAAAGTGCCGATGCCCCTGCAGGTCCACAAGCGCGAGGGCCAGCCCTGCCCCCGCTGCGGCACCGCGATCGAGGCGGTCTTCTTCTCCGAGCATCAGACGAACTACTGCCCGGAGGAGCAGACCGGCGGCCGGGTGCTGAAAGACCGGCGGCTTTCGAAATTGCTCAAGTAAGGAGGCGGGGGAGAGAGCGGTTAGGCGGGTTCGAGCAGGAGGCTGAAGTCGAGGGAGGGGGCCGAGTGGGTCAGGGCGCCGATGGAGATGAAGTCGACGCCGGTTTCGGCGATGGCGCGGACGGTGGTGAGGTCGACGCCGCCGGAGGCCTCGAGGGCAGGGCCGTCGCCGGAGCCCGAGTTCTCGTCGCGCAGCTTGACCGCGCCGCGCAACGTCTCCAGGTCCATGTTGTCGAGCAGCAGGCGATTCGCGCCGACGCCGAGGGCATAGGCGGTCTCGTCGAGGTTGCGGACCTCGACCTCGACAGGCAGCTGTGGCTGTGCCTTGCGCGCCAGGTAGATCGCCTTGGCGACGCCGCCGGCGAGGGCGATGTGGTTCTCCTTGATCAGGATCGCGTCATAGAGGCCCAGGCGGTGGTTGCGTCCACCGCCGGCGGCGACCGCGGCCTTCTCGAGCCCCCGCAGGCCCGGCGTCGTCTTGCGGGTGTCGAGGATGTGGGCGCCGGTTCCCGCAACCGCCTCGACGAAGCGGGCGGTGAGGGTGGCGATGCCGGAGAGGTGGCCGAGGAAGTTGAGCGCGGTGCGCTCGGCGACCAGCAGCGGCGCCGCCGGCCCACTCGCCAGCAGCACCTCGGCCGGCACCGCGTCGCGCCACTGCCCCTCGACCACGAGCTTGTCGACGTGCTCGACCCCGCACTGGCGCATCGTCTCCTCGACCGCGTCGAACCCGAAGGCGACCCCGGCCTCTTTCTGCACGATCCGCGCCCGAGCGCGGGCATCGGCCGGCACCGTCGCCGCCGTCGTCACGTCGCCGGAGCCAACGTCCTCAGCCAACACGCGGGCGACGATCTCCCTCAGCGACTCACCGGACTCAGTCATCGGCGCCACCCTAGATCAACGACGAAGAGTGCATCCACCGCCTATACGCCGGTAAATGCACTCCTCGTCGCCCACCAACGATGCGTTGTCCGTCTCAGAGACGGCAGATGCATCGTTCGTCCTCTCACGTTCGACCCGGCCGCAGCGTTTAATCCACGAGGTGACTGAGCTGCCCCCGTTCCAGACCCTGATCGACGAGCACGCGGACCACGTGATGGCCGTCTGCCGCGGCGCCGTCGGGCGCGGCGATGCCGACGACTGCTTCCAGGAGACGTTCATCTCCGCCCTGCGCGCCTACCCGAAGCTGAGCGACGGCAGCAATCTGCGCGGCTGGTTGATCACGATCGCGCACCGCAAAGCGATCGACCACCACCGCGCCAGAGGCCGGCGGCCGCTGCCGGTGGCCGAAGTGAAGGAGATCGCGGTCGAGGACCCGCTGCCGGACAACGACATCTGGGAGCTGGTCGGCGCCCTGCCGCCGAAGCAACGCGCCGCCGTGACCCTGCGCTACGCCAGCGACCTCCCCCACGCCGAGATCGCCACCGCCCTCGGCTGCTCTCCGGAGGCGGCGCGCCGCAGCCTGCATGAGGGACTGAAACGCCTGAGAGAGGAGCTGGCATGAAGGCAGCGTTGAATCGACTGGCCGAGCGCGCCGCCGACGAGGGCCTGCTCGACGTCGCCTACACCACGACCGACTCACCCTTCGGCACCCTGCTGCTGGCGACGACGGCCAAGGGACTGGTCCGCGTCGGGCTTCCGAACCAGGATGCCGACGAGCTGCTGGTCGACCTCGCCAGCCGGGTCTCGCCCCGCGTGCTCGAGGCCCCGGCCAAGCTCGATGACGCCCGCCGCGAGCTCGACCTCTACTTCGAAGGCAAGTTGACCGAGTTCGACCTGCCCCTTGACTGGCGGCTCAGCAGGGACTTCCGCCGCAAGGTGCTGCGGGCGATCGCCCGCATCCCCTACGGGCAGACCCGCAGCTACACGCAGATGGCGACCAGCGCCGGCAACGTGCGCGCGGTCCGCGCCGCCGGCACGGCCTGCGGGACCAACCCGATCCCGCTCGTCGTCCCCTGCCACCGCGTCCTGCGCAGCGGCGGCGCCCTCGGCGGCTACGGGGGCGGCCTGCCGATGAAGGAGGCGCTGCTGCGACTCGAGGGCATCCTCGACAGCTGAGGCGCGTGGTTAAGGCTTTGCCGCCCCTGGCCGATCTAGGAGGCATGCGACGGAAGCGCTCCGCGATGGCGGCTACGGACGATGCCGCGGCGATCAGGTTCGCCTGGTGGGCGGCCTTCTTCGCCACCCTGACGCTCGTCGCAATCCTCGGGATCGCCAAGTCGGCGCAGGCGCTGACCGTGTCCGCGACCGGCACCCCCGGCATGGTCGCGGCGCCGGCGCCGCCCCCGGACGTAGAAGACGAAGAAGACGCGGAAGCCGGTGAAGACGAAGGCTTCGAAGACGAAAACTGCGGCGTCGAAGAAGACGAAGAATGCGAGGAGGAAAGCGGTGGCCCGGAAGCTCCGGAGGAATGCCTGCTGACCAGCGCCCGGGCGACCGTCGCCGTAGCCCCCAACCAGGACAGGGTCCGCCTGCAGGTCCGCTACGCGACCTCCACGCCGGCCGCCGCCTCGGTCGACTACGGACTACACGGCAGCAGGGGCTCGCTCTATCTGGGCGGCGAGAAGAAGCAGCTCGCCAAGCAGGGTGTACTGCGCCTGACCAAGACCCTGACCGAGGCGCAGATGGCCAAGGTGATGGCCGCCAAGGGCTTCGTCGTCCGCCTTCGCGTCCCCGCTGCTCCCGCCCACTGCAAGGCCTTCTTCGATTACCGGCTGGATGTCAGGCGGGCGACCCCCAGCGGCCTCTCCTGGCGACCCGCCGAGTAGGGCTCAGCCGGCGAGCGTCTCGCCGAGCCAGGCGCTCGCGTCCCTCAGGTGCGAGGGCTCGATCTGGTGGCCGAGGTCGGACTCGCGGTACTCGACCGCCAGCCCACCCGCCTCGAGCAGATCGCGGGCGCCGCGCGAACCCCACCTCCATGATCGGGCGCGGCGGCCGTGGGCGATGAAGGCCCGCGTCGACCGGCGATCGGCCAGCGAGGGCTCCCAGCCGTCGACCACCGGGACGAAGCCGCTGAAGGCGAGGATCCCGGTGAGCGCCGGCCGGTCGCCGCCGAGCCCCATCGCGTAGCTCATCACCGACCCATCGAGAAGCCGGGGCGGTTCTCCGCGGGCGAGACCGGCGAGATGGACGATTTCAATTCGCGTGCCCGCGGGGGCGCGTCATCCGAGGGTGCGCTAATTGGAAGCGTTCATCGAGGCGGTCTTGTTCAGGTAGTCGCGCACGAACTCGTCGAGATCGCCGTCGAGCACCCGCTGCACGTCGCCGACCTCGTGCTCGGTGCGATGGTCCTTGACCATCGTGTAGGGATGGAGCACGTAGCTGCGGATCTGCGAGCCCCAGGCGACGTCTTTGACCTCGCCGCGCGCCTTCGCCATCACTTCGGCCCGTTTGCGCTCCTCCAGCTCGATCAGCTTCGAACGCAGGAACTGCATCGCCACGGCCTTGTTCTGCGTCTGCGAGCGCTCGTTCTGGCACTGGGTGACGACGCCCGTGGGCAGGTGGGTGATCCGCACCGCCGAGTCGGTCTTGTTGACGTGCTGGCCACCGGCACCGGAGGCCCGGTAGGTGTCGATGCGCAGGTCGGCCTCGTCGATCTCGACCTCGGGCCCGGCGTCGACCAGCGGCCCGACGTCGACCTGGGCGAAGCTGGTGTGGCGGCGCGAGGAGGAGTCGAAGGGGGAGATCCGCACCAGCCGGTGGACGCCGCGCTCGGCGGCGAAGAGCCCGTAAGCGTTCTCCCCCTTGGCGATGAAGGTGGCCGACTTCAGCCCGGCCTCCTCCCCCGGCGAGGCCTCCTTCATCTCGACCTCGAAGCCGCGCCGTTCGGACCAGCGTAGGTACATGCGCAGAAGGATCTCCGCCCAGTCCTGGGAGTCGGTCCCACCCGCCCCGGCGTGCACGGTGACGACCGCATCGCCGGCGTCGTACTCGCCGCTGAACAGGCGCGCCTCCTCCAGCTCTTCCAGGCGCCGCTCGACCGACGCCAGCTGGGCGCCGAGCTCGGCCGCCATCTCCTCGTCCTCGGCCGCCATCTCGGCCAGGTCGCCAAGGTCGGCGACGTCGGACTCGAGCCCGCGGAAGGTCTTCAGCCGTTTCTGGGCGCGGGCGTGAGCGGCCGAGGTGCGGGCGGCGGCCTCCTGGTCGTCCCAGAAGCCGGGCTGCCCCATCTCGGCCTCCAGCCGCTCTTCTTCAGCCTCCAGCGCGGCTGGGTCAAAGGTAGTCCGAGAGCAGGGACAGCTGCTCGCGGACAGCGGCCAGGCGCGGGACGATCGATTCGGTGGACGCGGCGTCGGCCATGGTCTGCAGGTTATCCAGCGGCGCCGGCCTCGTTCGCGAAGCCGCCCGCCCGCAGCGCCTCGGCCCGGTCCTCGTAGGGGCGCCAACCGCGCACGCGGCGATCGCGAAGCTCGAAAGCCCAGGCCATCTCGTCCTCACCGGCCGCGGAGCCCCCCTCGTCCCAGTGCCAGATCCGCCGGATCAGCGCCACAGCGGTGCCGCCGCCACCCTCGAAGCCTTCCTCGTAGAGCTCCTCCAGCTCGATCGTCTGCTGCACGCCGCCGGGCTCCCGCGTAGCCCAGACTCGCGCCGCCTCGATCCCCTTGCGCAAGCCCCGCCTCGAGTGCAGCTCGACCTCAGGGTCCAGAACTGCGACGAAGGCGTCCAGGTCGCGCTCGTTGAAGGCGCGGATGAACTCCCTCACCGGATCGTGACTCATCGGAAATTCCTCGAATGACGCACGGCCCCGAAAACCGCGAGATGCGCCGGTTTGCAGGGGCCGCCCTCAGGCTCCGTGACAGCGCTTGTACTTTTTGCCGGAGCCACACCAGCACGGGTCGTTGCGGCCGACTTTGTCGTGCTCGTCCTTGACCACGGTCTCGACCACGTCGCCGCCTACGGCCTGGGAAGCGGCCATGTCGACGGCCCCGGCCGCCCCACCCGCGACGGCGACCTGTTCGAGCGCCGAGGGCTGCGCCGCGGCGGTGCCGCCGGAGTAGTCGAGCGCCGTCGGCGGGTTCGCACCGTTGCCCGCGGCGCCATTCCCCGACTGGTCGATTTCGATTTCGGCACGGAAGATCAGCTTGCTGAACTCGTCCCAGATCGAGTGCATCAGCTCCGAGAACATCGTGTAGCCCTCGTTTTTGTAGGCGACCAGCGGATCGATCTGGGCGAAGCCGCGGAGGTGGATTCCTTCGCGCAGGTAGTCCATGTCGAAGAGGTGTTCACGCCAGCGGTTGTCAATCACCTGCAGCAGGATCGAGCGCTCGAGGTGGCGGACCAGCTCCTCGCCGAGCTGCCCTTCACGCTCGTCGTAGGCCTTCATCGCGTCGTCGTCGAGGGCGTCCTTGAGCTTCTCGCGGTCGATCGTCTCCGGCGCCAGCGTCGAGACGTCGACCCCGACCGGCCAGATCAGTCGTAGCTGCGTCTCCAGCTCGCCGAGATCCCAGTCCTCGAGGATGTCGCCGGGGGTGTACTCGTCGACCAGGCGCTCGACCACGCCCTCGAGCTCGTCGCGTGCGGTCTCGGAGATGTCGCGCCCTTCGAGGATCTCGCGGCGGTATTTGTAGACGACGCGGCGCTGCTCGTTCATCACGTCGTCGTACTCGAGCACGCGTTTGCGGATCAGGAAGTTCTGCTCCTCGACCTTCTTCTGGGCGCTCTCGACGGTCTTGGTCAGCATCTTCGCCTCGAGCGGCATTTCAGTGCCGTCATCGTCGACTGGGCCGAGTCGATCGAGGATTTTGAAGATGCGGTCTCCGGCGAAGAGGCGGATCACGTCGTCTTCGGCGGAGAGGTAGAAGCGCGACTCGCCGGGGTCGCCCTGACGGCCGGAACGGCCGCGCAGCTGGTTGTCGATCCGGCGCGACTCGTGGCGCTCGGTGCCGCAGATGAAGAGGCCGCCGAGCCCGCACACCTCGTCGGCCTCGGCCTTGCATTGCGGCGCCAGCTCAACGGCCTTCGCCTCCAACGCCTCCTGGTAGCTCTCGCTGTCGTGCGTGATCCCCTGCTTTTTGAGCTCGTGGATCGCCAGGTGCTCGGGATCGCCGCCGAGCTTGATGTCGACGCCGCGGCCGGCCATGTTGGTGGCGATCATCACCGCGCCCTTGCGCCCCGCCTGGGCGATCAGCTCGCCCTCTCGTTCGGCGTGCTCAGGCTTGGCGTTCAACACCGCATGCTGGATCCCGTCGCGCTTGAGCGCCTCGGAGATCATCTCCGAGACCTCGACCGAGACGGTTCCGACCAGGATCGGCTGGCCTTCCTGGTGGCGACTGACGATCTCGTCCAGCACCGCTTTCCACTTGCCGTCTTTGGTTTTGAAGATCTGGTCGTTCTGGTCGAGGCGGACCATCGGCTGGTTGGTCGGCACCTCGACAACCGGGATTTTGTAGATCTTCATGAACTCGGTCGCCTCGGTCAGGGCGGTGCCGGTCATCCCGGAAAGCTTGTTGTAGAGCCGGAAGTAGTTCTGCAGGGTGATCGTCGCCAGGGTCTGGTTCTCCTCGCGGATCGCCACGCCCTCCTTCGCCTCGACCGCCTGGTGCAGGCCCTCCGACCAGCGCCGGCCCTCGAGGATGCGGCCGGTGAACTCGTCGATGATCATCACCTCGCCGTCGATCACGGCGTAGTCCTTGTCCTTCTTGTAGAGCGACTCGGCCTTGAGCGACTGGACCAGATGGTTGACGAGGCTGCCGTGCTCGCCGAGGTAGAGGTTGTCGACGCCGATGAACTGCTCGGCTTTCTTCACTCCCCGCTCGGTCGGGGCGACGGTCTTGTGTTTCTCGTCGAACTCGTAGTCGTAGTCGACCTCGGAGGTGTCTTTGGACTCCCCCAGCGATTTCAGTTTCTGTTTGGCCTGAACGCCGACCATCTGCTTGGCCAGACGGGCGAAGGTGTAGTAGGTCTGGGCCGCTTGTTCGGGCTGGCCGGAGATGATCAACGGCGTCCGCGCCTCGTCGATGAGGATGTTGTCGACCTCGTCCACGATCGCGAAGTCATGGCCGCGCTGGACGCAGTGCTCGAGCGTCGCCGACATGTTGTCGCGCAGGTAGTCGAAGCCGAACTCGGAGTTGGTCCCGTAGGTGACGTCGCAGGCGTATTTGACCTGCCGCGCGTCGTGGTCGTCGAAGTCCTGCAGGGCGGCGACGGTGACTCCGAGCGCGTCGTAAATCGGTTTCATCCATTCCGAGTCGCGGCGGGCGAGGTAGTCGTTGACGGTGACGAGATGGACGCTGCCGCCGGCCAGGGTGTTGAGGAAGACGGGCAGGGTCGCGGTCAAGGTCTTGCCCTCGCCGGTGCGCATCTCGGCGATGGCGCCGTCGTGGAGGACCATGCCGCCGATCAGCTGCACGTCGTAGTGGCGCTGGCCGGTGCTGCGGCGCGAAGCCTCGCGGGTCAGCGCGAAGGCCTCCGGCAGCAGGTCGTCGAGCGACTCGCCGTTGCGGGCGCGCTCGCGCAGGGAATCGGCCTCCTCGCGGATCTCCGCGTCGGTGAGCGCTTCCATCTCCGGCTCAAAGCGGTTGATCGCCTCGGCGCGCTTCTGGTAGGCCTTGAACTTGCGCCCCTCCCCCGCGCGCAAGGCCTTGGTCACAAGGTCCATTGCAGGCATCGGTCAAGGGTAGCGGTGTGGAGTCGCCAACCGTCCGTTGCCTCTTGCCCTCAGCGGGTAGCAGGCGTACGATCGGAAGCGAAACCACAAGGAGGGCACTCATGCGGATTGAGATTCGGGGGCGGAACGTCGAAATGACGGATGACCTGCGTGAGATGGTGCGGAAGCGATTTCAGCGCCTCGGTCGTCAGGTTTCGCCCTTAGCGACTCTCGAGGTCGTGCTCTCGGAGGAGCGCAATCCCTCGATCGCCAACAGCCAGGTGGCCGAGGCGACGTTCTACCTCAAGGGTGTGACGCTGCACGCGCGCGAGGCCTCGCCGGAGATGACCCATACCGTGCGCGATCTCGCCGAGGACGTGCGGCGGCAGGTCAAGAAGCACCGCGAGCTGCGCCGCAAGCGCAGCAAGACGCGGCACTTGGTCGACCAGATGCGCGGCCGGCCCGCCGAGCTCCATCCTTGAAGAGCTAGGCCCTACAACCGCCGGGCGAAAGTCACGGCGACCACGCGGGCGGCCCCGGCCGCCCGCAGGGCCTGCGCGCAAGCGGTCAAAGTCGCCCCGGTCGTGAGCACGTCGTCGACGAGGAGGACGCTGCGCGGAGCGGTGCCGGTCGCGTGAATACGCGGCGGCTGGCCGAGCC
>JBAQZI010000077.1:0-13355 GCA_049790835.1 Solirubrobacterales bacterium | reverse complement strand
GGGCTGATCTGGGCCGCGCCTGACGGACCCCACGACAACGCCGGGACGGCGCCCGTCGCCGCGGCCTCCGAGCCGCTGGCCGTCGCCAAGGCGACGCCCGAGAAGGCCCCGGAGCCGACGCTGCAGGGCGCCGCCCCCGTCTTCGAGCCGGCCAAGCCAGAGCCCGCCTCCGAGGTCGACCCGGCCAAGGCGATCGTCAAATCCTCGCCGGCGGAGGAGGCCCCGGCCTCCACCGCCTCCTCGACCGCGGAGCCCTCCTCGACCGCGTCCGCCTCTGCCACCCGATCGGCGTCCGTCGACGGGCCTCCGGCCGGGCCACAGGCGATCGCGGTCGCCAATGATTTCGCCAGCGCCTTCGTCCGCTACGAGACCGGCGACAGCGACTCGAGCGTGCGCAAGGCATTGGCAGAGACGGCCACGCCGGCGCTGGCCAAAGCACTGCTGCGGCGTCCCCCGCGACTGCCGGCCAACGTCGAGGTGCCGAAGGCGAAAGTCGTCAACGTCGTGCCGGCGCCTTCGCACGGCGAGATCTACCCGGTCAGCGTCTCGCTGCTGCGGGTCGGCCTGACCAGCGAGCTGCGGCTCGAAATGGAAAAGCGCAAAGCCGACGGCTGGCGCGTCACCAACGTGCTCGGCTGAGGATGGGGCACCGGCGCAAGATCCGCGCGATCACCGCGACCGCCGTCGCCGCGGTCGCGTTCGCGGTGCCGGTTGCCGCTGCCCGCGCCGAGGTGACGGCGACGACGGTTCCCGGCGCCACCCTGGAAGAACCGGCCAGCGCCACGACCGTCGCCCCGGCCCCGGTGGAGCAGGGGACCACGCTGGCACCGCCGCCGGCCGCGGCCCCCAATCCGGCTCCCGCGCCGAAGCCGACCCCGGCTCCGAAAGCGCCCGTCGACAACGGCGGCGTCTCCGCCGGCGAAGGCTCCGCTGACGACAGCGGCGGCAACGGGGGCAAAGTCGCCGGCGACGAAGAAGCGGCGGCGACCTCGCCGGAAACCGCGGACGGGGCGCTCGCCACCCCCAGCCCATCGGCCGCCTTCGCGATCCCCTCCCTGCCAGCCTCCGCCTGCTCGACCAGCGGCGTGCCGCCGATCCTGATCCCGATGTACCAGCGGGCGGCGGCGGCCTACGGCCTCGGCCCGCAGGGCCCCGCGATCCTGGCCGGGATCAACGAGATCGAGACTGCCTTCGGCACCAACCTCAACGTCTCCTCGGCCGGCGCCGTCGGCTGGATGCAGTTCATGCCCGAAACCTGGGATGCCTACGGCATCGACGCCAACGGCGACGGCGTCGCCGATCCCTTCAACCCCGAAGACGCGATCTACGCCGCCGCCAACTACCTCAGCGCCTCCGGCATGCCCGCCGACACCTACGGCGCGATCTTCGCCTACAACCATGCCGACTGGTACGTCGCCGAGGTGCTCGCCAACGCCTCCTGCCACGCCGCCGCGGTGGGTGTCCCCTCGCTCGGCGCCGGGCTCGGCCCCCAGCTCCAGGTCCTCAAATGCACCCCCGCCCCGCCCTGGCGAGAGAAGATCCCGCACGAGTACCTGCGTGCCTTCGAGGACGCCGCGGCCCGCTACGAACTCGGCAAGCGCGGCGTCTGGGCGCTGGCCGCGGTCGCCCGCCTCGAGTCCGATTTCGGCCGCGGGATGAGCAAGAAGCAGATGCGCGAGCTGGGCCCGCTCGGGCTCGACCGCAGCGAGTGGAGCGCCTACGCGGTCGACGGCGACGAGGACGGGCGCATCCGCCACGCCGATCCGGTCGACTCGGCGGCGACGCTGGCGCGGCTGATCTGGTCCCGCGGCAGCCTCAGCGCCGGCATCTTCACCCACAACCAGGCTGAGTGGTACGTGCAGGAGGTACTGGCGCAAGCCGGCGAAATCGAGGGCGACTGCAAGGCCCGCTACGTCGACTGGGCGCTGGCGCCGCTCGGCAGCGGGCTGGAAACCGCCGGGCCCAGCGCCGTCCTCGACGGCGCCCTCGCCAGCGCCCCCGAAAGCGCCCCGCCGGCGGTCAAGGCGGCGATCGCCGCGGCCAACTCGATCACCTCCACCCCCTACCTCTGGGGCGGCGGCCACGGCTCCTTCTACTCCTACGGCTACGACTGCTCCGGCGCCGTCAGCTTCGCCCTCTTCGGCGCCGGCCTGCTCGACACCCCGCTCACCTCCGGCTTGCTGGAGAGCTACGGCGAGCCGGGCCCCGGCAAATGGATCACGATCTACGCCAACGCCTCCCACACCTACATGACGATCGCCGGCCTCCGCTTCGACACGGCGGGGAACCCCGAGGGTGTCTCGGGACCGCGCTGGCACGTGGAGCCTCCGTATCCCGACGGCTACGTCGTGCGGCACCCGGTCGGTTACTGACCCTCTCGTTCGGGGCACCGTCGGGAGGAGGTCCAATACCCCTCCCACGGAGACCGTCGCGCGATTCCGCACCTTGGACGCATCGGCTCTTCGGGAGCTTCCGAACCCCGGGGCATCCCGCTGCGCTGTGTCGATGAGGGCACCAGCAAAGCAGTACGGTTGTCCCACGGGCTCGATTCAAGACTTGGAGGGACTGAAATGCCGACGTATCTGATGTTGACCAACCTGACCGCCGAGGGGGTTCGGACCCTCAAGAACAACCCCAGCCGGGTCGCTGAGGTGAACAAGGAGGTTGAGCAGATCGGCGCCAAAGTGGTGGCGCAGTACGCGACGCTGGGTCAGTACGACTTCGTCACCGTGGTCGAAGCGCCGGACGAGAAGACGATGGCCAAGGTCTCGGTCGAGCTCGGCTCGCGCGGGACGATGACCAGCCAAACGCTCACCGCGATGTCGGCCGAGGATCTGGCCGGCGCGCTCTAACCTCGTTGAAGGCACTCGTAGTCGGCGGCGGTGGGCGTGAGCACGCGATCGTGCGGGCCCTCGCCCGCTCCGTTCACGCCCCTGAGCTGCTCTGCGCGCCCGGCAACGCCGGCATCGCCGCCAACGCCGAGTGCCTGCCCGAGATCGCCGCCGACGATGTCGAGGCGATCGTCGCCCTGGCCAGGGAGCGCCGGGTCGACCTGGTCGCGATCGGGCCTGAGGCGGCGCTGGTCGTGGGGCTCGTCGACGCGCTCGAGGAGGCCGGGGTCCCCGCCTTCGGGCCGAGCGCGGCGGCGGCCGAGCTGGAGGGATCGAAGGCCTTCGCCAAGGAGCTGATGAAGGAGGCGGGCGTGCCGACCGCCTCCTACGCCCTACTGCGCAGCCGCGAGGAGGCGGTCGAGCAGCTCGCGCGCGCCTCCTACCCGACGGTGCTGAAGGCAGACGGACTGGCGGCGGGCAAGGGCGTGATCATCTGCCCGACCGAGGCAGAGGCCCGGGACGCACTCGACATCTTCTTCACCGAGCGGCGCTTCGGCCGGACCACGGTCGTTCTCGAGGAGCTGCTCGAGGGCGAGGAGCTCTCACTGCTGGCGCTCTGCGACGGCGACAACGTCGTGCCGCTGGCCCCGGCCCAGGACTACAAGCGGATCTTCGACGGCGACGAGGGACCCAATACCGGCGGCATGGGCAGCTATTCGCCGGTGCCCGGATTCGGCCCCGCCGAGGTCGAGCGGATCGTCGACAGCGTCCACCGCCCGATCGTCGCCGCGATGGGGCGCCGCGGCATCCCCTTCCACGGCGTCCTCTACGCCGGCCTGATGATCGGCGCCGACGGGCCGAGGGTGCTCGAGTTCAACACCCGCTTCGGCGACCCGGAGACGCAGGCGGTGCTGCCGCGGATGCGCTCCGACCTCGTCGACCTCTTCCTCGCCGCCCGTGAGCCCGGCGGCCTGACCGGTGCCAGCGCCGAGTTCAACGACGACTGGGCGGTGACCCTGGTCCTCGCCTCGGCCGGCTACCCGGAGTCCTCGTCCAAGGGCGACGTCATCAGCGGCCTTGCCGAGGCGGCGGAGCTGGCCGAGGTGACCCATGCCGGCACCGCCGAGCGCGACGGCGAGATCGTCACCGCCGGCGGCCGCGTCCTCAACGTCACCGGCCTCGGGCCGACGCCGGCCGCGGCGCGCGATCGCGCATACGATGCGGCGGGCCGGATCTCATTCGACGGAATGCAGATCCGCACCGACATCGCCGCCCGCGCCGTCGAGCGGGTCCCCAGCTAAACCAGTCCCAGAGAGGAGCGAGATGAGCGAGATCTCAGAGGAGCCGCAGCGACCGGGGTCGACCGGGTCCACCCAGGCGACCCGGCTGCCGCAGGTCGAGGAGGCCTTCGAGGACATCTCCGCCGGCGAGCCGCTGGTCGGGATCATCATGGGCTCCAAGAACGACAAGCCGAAGATGGAGCCGGCCGGCACCGCCCTCGAGGAGGCGGGCATCCGCTACGAGGTGCGGGTGATGAGCGCTCACCGCGACCCCGAGATGGTCACCGAGTACTGCACCAACGCGAAGATGCGGGGGCTGAAAGTGATCATCGCCGGAGCCGGGATGTCAGCGGCGCTGCCCGGCGTCGCCGCCGCCCACACCGAGCTGCCGGTGATTGGCGTGCCGATCCTCGGTAAGTCGCTTGGCGGCCTCGACGCGCTGCTCTCGGCGGTGCAGATGCCGCCCGGGATCCCGGTCGCCTGCGTCGCCATCGACGGTGCCAAGAACGCGGGGGTCTTAGCAGCGAGGATCATCAACCTATGAGCGTGTCGGCGGGCGGGTCCTGTCAGGGGGGTGGGGTTCTCGTCCTCCAAGATGCGGGCGAAAACCCCACCCCCCTGCCACCCACCCGACGGAGCGCCGCAGGATGATTCCCCGCTACACGCGCCCCGAGATGGGTGGGGTGTGGACGCCGCAGGCGAAGATGGAGGCGTGGCTCGAGGTCGAGCTGGCGGCGACCGAGGCTTGGGCCGAGGAGGGGGTGGTGCCGCGGGAGGCCGCCGAGGCGGCGCGGGCGAATGCCGCCTTCACGGTCGCGGCGGTCGACGAGCGGGAGCGGGTCACCGACCACGACGTCGCCGCCTTCGTCGACGTCGTCGCCCAGTCCGTGGGCGAGCACGGGCGCTGGATCCACTACGGCCTCACCTCCTCCGACGTGCTCGACACGGCGCTGGCGCTGCAGCTGCAGAAGGCCGGCGAGATCGTCGTCGGCGGCGCGCGCGCCTACCGCGACGCCCTGGTCGCGCGCGCGCTCGAGCACCGCGACACGCTCTGCGTCGGCCGCACCCACGGCGTCCACGCCGAGCCGACCACCTTCGGGCTGCGCCTGGCCGGCTTCGCCTTCGAGGCCGACCGCAACGTCGAGCGGCTCGAGGGGGCCTTCGCCCAGCTCGCCTTCGGCAAGCTCTCCGGCGCCGTCGGCACCTACGCCTCGATCCCGCCCGCGGTCGAGGCGCGGGTGATGGAGCGGCTCGGGTTGGGACGGGAGGACGTCGCCACCCAGGTCGTGCCACGCGACCGCCACGCGGTGCTGACTTCGGCGATCGCGATCGCCGGCGCCGGCCTCGAGCGCTTCGCGACCGAGGTCCGCGGGCTGCAGAAGACCGAGGTGCGCGAGGTCGAAGAGCCCTTCGCCGCCGGCCAGAAGGGATCCTCGGCGATGCCGCACAAGCGCAACCCGATCCGCACCGAGCGCGTCACCGGCCTGGCTCGGGTGCTGCGCGGCTACGCCCAGGCGGGGATCGAGAACATCGCGCTTTGGCACGAGCGCGACATCTCCCACTCCGGCGCCGAGCGGGTGATCCTGCCGGACGCGACGATCCTGCTCGACTACATGCAGGACCTCGCCACCAGGGTCGCCGCCGGCATGACGATCCACGAGGAGCGGATGCAGGAGAACCTCGGCCTCACCCATGGCGCCCTCTTCAGCCAGCGCGCCCTGACCGCGCTGGTCGAGTCGGGGATGACCCGCGACGACGCCTACCGCGTCGTCCAGGAGAACGCCCAGCGCGCCTGGGACACCCGCACCGAGTTCCGCGACCTGCTCGCCGCGGCGGCGCCGCGGCTCGACCTCGACGCCGTCTTCGACTACGGCGCCTACCTCACCCACCTGCCGGAGATCTTCGCGCGGGTGGAAGCGCTGAAGGCCTGAGCCGGGGCCGATGACCGAGTCGCTCGAGGCCGACGTCGCGATCGTGGGCGCCGGGCTTGCGGGACTCGTGGCGGCGCGGCGGCTCGTCGCGGCCGGGAAACGGCCGCTGGTGGTCGAGGCGCGGGAGCGCGTCGGCGGGCGACTGCTGAACGAGGCGATCGGCGACGGCAAGGTGGTCGAGGTCGGCGGCCAGTGGATCGGCCCAACCCAGGAGCGGCTCGCCGCCCTCGCCGCCGAGCTCGGGGTCGGCACCTTCCCGACCCACGACCAAGGACGGCACCTGATCGAGATGGCGGGCAAGCGCACCTCCTACGCCGGGGCGCTGACCGACGCCCGCGTCGGCCTGGTCCGGGAGCTCTCGCGGGCGATCTCGCCACTGGCCCTGGCCGACCTCGAACAGGCCCGCGCCCGGCTCGACCGGATGGCGCGGGAGGTGCCGCTGGAGGAGCCCTGGATGGCGGCGGAGGCGGCGAGCTGGGATAGCCAGACCTTTGCCACCTGGGTCGGGCGCAACACCCGCACCGAGGCGGCGCGGCGCCTCTTCGAGCTGGCGACCGAGGCGGTCTGGGCAGCCGAGCCCGCTGACGTCTCGCTGCTGCACGTCCTCTTCTACACCCACTCCGGCGGCGGCTTCAACACCCTGGTCGGGACCGGCGGCGGTGCCCAGCAGGACCGCTTCCACGGCGGCTCGCAGCGGCTGGCGCTGCTGATGGCGGCGGAGCTGGGCGCCAAGCGCCTGCGCCTCGGAGCGCCGGTGCGGCGGATCGAGCACGGCAAGGAGGGTGTGGTGCTCCACGCCGACGGGCCTGGTGGCGAGTCCGGCGGGCTGACGGTGCGGGCACGGCGGGCGATCGTCGCGATCCCGCCGACCCTGGCCGGCCGCGTCGACTACGACCCGCCGCTGCCGGCGCGGCGCGACCAGCTGACCCAGCGGATGCCGCAGGGCACGGTGATCAAGACGATGGCGATCTACGAGCGCCCGTTCTGGCGCCAAGAAGGCCTCTCCGGCCAGGCGACCAGCGACGCCGGCCCGGCCCGCGTCGTCTTCGACAACTCGCCGCCGGACGGCAGCCCCGGCGTCCTGCTCGGCTTCCTCGAGGGCCGGCTCGCGCGGCAGTGGGGAGCACGTCCCACGGCCGAGCGTCGCGACGCCGTCCTCGCCGGCCACGCCCGCCTCTTCGGCGAGCGGGCGGCGCGCCCGGAACGCTTCGTCGAGCGCGTCTGGGCCGAGGAGGAGTGGACGCGCGGCTGCTACGGCTGCCTGATGACGACCGGCGGTTGGACCGAATACGGCCGCGCCCTGCGTGCCCCGATCGGGCCGATCCACTGGGCCGGCGCCGAGACCGCGACCGTCTGGAACGGCTACATGGACGGCGCCGTCCAGTCCGGCGAACGCGCCGCGGCCGAGGTTTGCGCTTAGTCCGCTTTAGCGATCGAGGTAAGGTGGCGCGATGATCCTCTACACCTGCGGGACCAAGAAGATGGGGCCGGGTTTCGCGCATCCCTGCGCGAAGGCTGGCAAGGCGCTCGACGCGGCCGGCTACGAATACGAGCTGAAGACCGTCGGCGGCTACCGGCTGATGCCCTGGACCTGGGGCAGTCGCGGCCGCGATCGGGCCGAAATCAAGAAACTGAGCGGCACCCCCGAGGTGCCGATCCTGGTCCTCGACGACGGCAAGGTCGTCTCCGGCTCCGGCGCGATCGCGCGCTGGGCCAAGGAGCACCCGCACTCGCCGGCGAAGTCCGGCAGCTAACTCTCATTCACCTCGCTTAGTTGAGGCTGACGAAGAGGCCGCCGAGGGTGGCGATCAGCGAGCAGACCAAGCCACCACCGACCACCATGATCCCCTGCTGCATCCTGTCGAACCGCGTACTGAGTCCTTCGATGCGCTGATTCATTTCGACGAATCGCTCGTCTATGCGATCGAGCCGCTGATCCATCCGATCGAGCCGCTGATCGACCTGTTCGAAGCGCCGATCGACTTGTTCGAAGCGCTGATCGACTTGTTCGAAGCGCCGGTCGACTTGTTCGAAGCGCCGGTCGACCAATTTGAATTTCTCATCGAGCAGGGCGAAGCCGGCATCGACCTTGCTGTTCAGGTGATCCAAGCGGTCGTCACTCCAACTTTGCCTCATCGCCTCCATGATGGCGGAGCCTAAGACAAGACGTTTCGCGGGTTACACGCTGAAAGTGAACTTTCCGTACCGGTTCAGGCGCTAAACAGGAGCGAGCTCGGTCTCGCGCGCAGGGCGCCGCGCCGTGACCACGACCGGGGTTCCGTCCTTGGGCGAGAGGGTGATGTTGCGGCGGCCGGTCCTCTCCGGCAGCGGGCTGGCCTTGTGCAGGTCACAGCGGGTCAGGACTTCGCGCAGGACGATCCGCATCTCGAACTCGGCGAAGGAGGCGCCGAGACAACGGCGGATGCCGCCGCCGAAGGGGATCCAGGCGTAGCTCTCGGGGCCGGCGTCGCCGAGGAAGCGCTCGGGCTTGAAGGCGAACGGGTCGGGGTAGAGGTCGGCGCGGGTGTGGGTGATCCAGATCGCCGGCGTCACGTCGGTGCCGGCGGGCAGCGTCAGCCCGTCGACCGAGAGCTCCTTGGCAAGCCGGCGGCCGGCGAGCGGCAGCACCGGGCGCAGGCGCAGCGACTCGGAGATCGTCGCCCGCAGGTAGTCGTCCTCCCCCGCCGCGAGCGAGTCGAGCAGGCGCTGCAGGGGCCGCGGGTGGCGCAGCAGCAGGTCGAAGGTCCAGGCCAGCGCCGTCGCCGTCGTCTCGTGGCCGGCCAGCAGCAGCGTCATCAGCTGGTCGCGCAGCTCCCTGTCGCTCATCCGGCCGGCGTCCTCGAACTCGGCCAGCATCAGCATCGAGAGCATGTCGTCGCGGTTCTCGAGGTCGGGCTTGGAGCGATGCTCGGCGATCTCTGCGTAGAGCAGCTCGTCGACTTCCTTCAGCTGACCCTCGAAGCGAGCCAGGGCATTGCCGCCGCGGAAGCGCCGGGTGGCGACGCCGATCAGCTGCGCTCGCGGCGAGGCGGTTTCGGTCAGCACGGTGGAGAGCATCCCCCGCAGGCGCTCCAGGCGGGGGCCGTCGGCGACGCCGAAGACGACCCGCAGGATCGCCTCCAGGGTCACCGCCTGCATCCGCGAGTGGATCGGAAACTCGCTGTGCAGCGGCCAGGAGTCGATCTCGGCCGTGACGATCTCGTCGAGCACCGACTCGTAGGAGCGCATCCGCTCGCCGTGGAACGGCGGCAGCATCAACTTGCGGCGGGCGAGGTGCTCGGCACCTTCCAGCAGCAGCACCGACTGCGAGCCGAGGATCGGTTCGAGGACGATGTTGCGGCCCGGCGGCAGCCCGTGCTCGCGCTCCATATAGAGAGCCTTGATCGCGGCCGGGTCGGAGATCAGCACCATTGGCCGCTCGAAGCCGAGGAAGCGGACGCTGAACGAGTCGCCGAGCCGTTCGCGGCAATCCTGCATGAAAGCCAGCGGCCTCAGGGTCCAGCGCAGCGTCTGAACCAGTGCGTTGCTGCTCGGCTCGGGCGGGAGCGGCACGGCTTCAAGCATCGCAGGGAATGGCGGCGACGTGGTCCGGCTTCGCGGATGGTTAGCATCGACTTAATGCCGGCCCTCGCCGATCTCAAGCTCCATTCCTCGGGAAAGGTCCGTGAGATCTACGAGTGGGAGGGCGACCTGCTGATGGTCGCCTCCGACCGGATCTCGATCTACGACGTGGTGATGCCGACGCCGGTCACCGACAAGGGCAAGGTCCTGAACCGGATGTCGGAATTCTGGTTCGGGCTGACCGAGGACATCGTCCCCAACCACTTCCTCTCCAACGACGTGCCGGAGGAGGTCAGCGACCGCGCGATGCGGGTGCGGCGGCTGCAGATGCATCCGGTCGAGTGCGTGGTCCGCGGCTACCTCTCCGGCTCGGGCTGGAAGGAATACCGCGAGGGCGGCGCCGTCTGCGGGATCGAGCTGCCGGCCGGGCTGCTGGAGTCCGACAGGCTGCCGGAGCCGATCTTCACGCCCGCCACCAAGGCCGAGATCGGCGACCACGACGAGAACGTCAACTTCGAGCGGGCGGTGGAGATCGTCGGCGACCGGGCGCTGTTGGAGGAGCTGCGGCGGGTCTCGATCGAGGTCTACGAGCGCGGCGCGGCCCACGCGGCCGAGCGCGGGATCATCCTCGCCGACACCAAGTTCGAGTTCGGTCGCCACGCCGGCGCCGAGGTCGTGCTCGGGGACGAGGTCCTGACGCCGGACTCCTCGCGCTTCTGGCCCGCCGACAGCTACGAGCCCGGCAAGACTCCCCCCTCCTTCGACAAGCAGTTCGTCCGCGACTGGGCCAGCGAGCAGGGCTGGGACAAGACCCCGCCGGCGCCGGAGCTGCCGCCCGACGTGATCGAGCAGACCCGCGGCAAATACGTCGAGGCCTTCGAGCGGATCACGGAGACGAGCTTCTAGTGGCCCGCGCCCGCGTCCTGATCCGGCCCAAGGAGGGGATCCTCGATCCCCAGGGCAAGGCGGTCGAGCGGGCACTGCCGGCGCTCGGCTTCGAGGGGATCGAGCACGTCCACGTCGGTCGCATGGTCGAGCTCGACGTCGAGGACCCGGAGCGGCTGGCGGAGCTCTGCGAGAAGCTCCTCGCCAACCCCCTGATCGAGGACTACGAGATCCAGACCCTTTGAACGTTCCGGGCCGGCAATACGTCAGGCATCCCCGGACGCGAAGCGGAGGAGATGCCGTTCTATGAAGTGGGCCGTTCTCCAATTTCCTGGTTCCTGCGATGAGCGGGACGCGCTGCACGCGTGCTCGCTGCTGGGCGAGGCGCGGCTGGTCTGGCATGAAGAGCGCGACCTCAGCGGCGTCGACGCCGTCGTCGTCCCCGGCGGTTTCTCCTACGGCGACTACCTCCGCGCCGGCGCCATCGCCCGCTTCTCCCCGGCGATGGAGGCGGTGGCGGAGATGGCCGCCGCGGGCGCCCCGGTGCTCGGCATCTGCAACGGCTTCCAGGTCCTCTGCGAGGCCGGCCTCCTCCCCGGCGCCCTGCTGTTGAACGACCACATGCGCTTCACCTGCCGCCAAGTCGACCTCCTGGCCGATGGGCCGATAAGTCAAGCCACAGACGACATTTCGGCCCATCGGCCGCTGTCGATACCGGCGAAGCATGGGGAAGGACGGTACTGGGCGCCGGAGGAGGTGCTGGACGCGCTCGAGGCGAACGGGCAGGTTGCTTACCGCTACGCGCCGGGGCAGAACCCGAACGGGTCGCTGCGGGACATCGCCGGGGTGCGGAACGAGGCGGGGAACGTGGTCGGGCTGATGCCGCACCCGGAGCACGCGGTCGATCCGCTGACCGGCTCGACCGACGGGCTGCGGGTCTTCGAAGCTGTCGCCGCCGCCGGGGCGCGCGCATGACGGTCGAGACCGCCAAGCACCGCGAGCTCGGCCTTACCGACTCCGAGTTCGCGCTGATCGTCGAGAAGATGGGGCGTGAGCCGAACGTGGTCGAGCTGGCGATGTTCAGCCTGCTCTGGTCCGAGCACTGCGCCTACAAGCACTCGCGCAAGCTGCTCAAGCAGCTGCCGACCGAGGGCAAGCGGGTGGTGATGGGGCCGGGCGAGAACGCCGGCGCGGTCGACGTCGGCAACGGCTACGCGGTCGCCTTCAAGGTCGAGTCCCACAACCACCCGAGCGCGGTCGAGCCCTTCCAGGGGGCGGCGACGGGGGTCGGCGGCATCCTCCGCGACGTCTTCGCGATCGGGGCGCGGCCGATCGCGATCCTCGACTCGCTGCGCTTCGGCGAGCTCGACTCGGTCCGCTCGCGCCACCTGCTCGACGGCGCCGTGCGCGGGATCGGCCACTACGGCAACTCGATCGGGGTGCCCAACGTCGGCGGCGAGATCTACTTCGAGGAGCCCTACGAGCACAACTGCCTGGTCAACGCGATGTGCCTGGGGCTGGCCAAGACCGAGGACATGGTCCGCGCCGCCGCCGCCGGGGTGGGCAACGCAGTCGTCCTGATGGGCGCCTCGACCGGGCGCGACGGGATCGGCGGCGCCTCGGTGCTGGCCTCGGCCGAGCTCGGCGAGGGCGACGAGGCGAAGCGGCCGACGGTCCAGATCGGCGACCCCTTCGAGGAGTCCAAGGTCCTCGAGTGCTGCCTCGAGCTGCTGGGGAAGGGACTGCTGGTCTCCCTCCAGGACCTCGGCGCCGCCGGGCTGACCTCCTCGGCCGGCGAGATGGCCGCGGCCGGCGGGGTCGGGATCGACATCGACGTCGCCAAGGTGCCGCTGCGCGAGGCCGACATGGAGCCCTTCGAGATCATGGTCTCCGAGTCGCAGGAGCGGATGCTGGCGGTGGTCGAGCCGGCGCGGGTGGCGGAGGTGCTGGCGGTCTGCGAGAAGTGGCAGACCGGGTCGGCCGCGATCGGCGTCGTCACCGACAGCGGCCAGGTGCGGATCCTGCGCGGCGAGGAGGTCGTCGGCGACATGCCCGTGGCGGCCCTGGTCGACGGCTGCCCGCTGTATGACCTCGATCCGGCCGAGCCGGAGGGCTGGATCTACGGCAACCGGGCGACGCTGGCCACAGGCATCTCCGCCGAGGACGAGCTGCTGGCGCTGCTGGCTTCACCCTCGATCGCCTCCAAGCGCTGGGCCTTCGAGCAGTACGACTCGGTGGTCGGCTCGCGCACGGTGCGCCGGCCAGAGTCGGCCGACGCCGCCGTCCTGCAGCTGCCCGAGTCCGGCAACGCGATCGCGGTCTCGATCGACGGCAACGGCCGCCGCGTCGCCTGCGACCCTCACGCGGGGACGATCGAGGCGGTGCTGGAGTGCACCCAGAACCTCGCCTGCGTCGGCGCCGAGCCGCTCGGCCTGACCAACTGCCTCAACTTCGGCAACCCCGAGAAGCCCGCCACCGCCTGGCAGCTCGACCGCGCGGTCAGCGCCCTGGCCGAGGCCTGCACCGCGCTCGGCGTCCCCGTCGTCGGCGGCAACGTCTCCCTCTACAACGAGGGGCCCGAAGGCCCGATCTACCCGACCCCGGTCGTCGGCATGGTCGGCGAACTGCCCGACCCCGCCCAGGTCGCCGGCAGCAACTTCGTCGAGGAGGGCGACGCGATCGCCCTGATCGGCCCCTTCTCCCCCACCCTCGCCGGCTCGGAGCTGGCGAAGCAGCGCGGTGCCCTCGACAAGGGCCTGCCGCAGCCGGACATCGCCGCCGTCGCCGCGGCCTGCGCGGTCGTCCGCGATGCGGTCCGGGCCGGCCGGCTCGCCTCCGTCCACGACGTCAGCGACGGCGGCCTCGCC